>NZ_JBJHAQ010000018.1:0-83427 GCF_054051115.1 Modestobacter sp. SYSU DS0904
CCCCCCCCCCCCCCCCCCCCCCCCGCCGCCCCCCCCCCCCCCCCCCCCCCGCCCCCCCCCCCCCCCCCCCCCCCCCCCCCCCCCCCCCCCCCCCCGGAGCGGCGGGAGGGCTCGTGACGGACGGACGTGCGGTGGAGGACCTCGTGGTCGGGGTGCTCGGGGGCACCGGGCCGCAGGGCCGTGGGCTGGCCGTGCGGCTGGCCGCCGCGGGGCAGCGGGTGCTGCTCGGCTCCCGGGACGTCGAGCGCGCCGAGCAGGTCGCCGCCGAGGTCGTCACCCGGGCCGGCGCGGCCGCCGGCGGCGGGGAGGTCTGGGTCCGCGGGGGGTCGAACACCGACGTCGCCGGTGCGGCCGACCTCGTCGTCGTCGCCGTCCCCTACGCCGGGCACGCCGACACCCTGGCCGAGCTGGCGACGTCGCTGGCCGGGAAGGTCGTCGTCGACTGCGTGGTGCCGATGGGCTGGGACGAGCTGGGCGCCTACGTGCTCGACGTCCCCGAGGGCAGCGTGTGCCAGCAGGCCGCCGTGCTCCTGCCGGACAGCTTCGTCGTCGGCGCCTTCCACCACCTCTCCGCGGTGCTGCTGGAGGACCTCTCCCGGCCCACCCTCGACGGCGACGTGATGGTCGTCGGCGACACCCGGGAGGCCACCGACGTGGTGCAGGCCCTGGCCGGGCGGCTGCCGGGCATGCGCGGGGTCTACGCCGGGCGGCTGCGCAACGCCCGCCAGGTCGAGGCGCTGACGATCAACCTGGTGTCGGTCAACCGCCGCTACAAGGCGCACGCCGGCATCCGCATCACGGATGTGTAGTAGGGGTTTGCGGCCGGTAGGCCGCTGTCCGGACCCGTCGCGGGGGCCGGAGGCTCCCCGACGGGTCTGGACCGAGCGGCTCGACGGCAGCAGGGACGGCTCCTGGTCGCGGTGACGTCCGGAGGACGTCAGTCGAAGGAGTGCTCGGGGCCGGGGAAGACGCCCTCGCGGACCTCCTCGGCGTACTCCCGGGCCGCCCGCAGCAGCTCGGCGCGCAGGTCGGCGTACTTCTTCACGAACCGCGGCACCCGGCCGCCGGTGAGCCCGGCCATGTCCGGCCACACCAGCACCTGGGCGTCGCAGTCGGGGCCGGCGCCGATGCCGATGGTGGGGATGGCGAGCTCCGCGGTCACCTGGCCGGCGATCGCGGCGGGGACCATCTCCAGGACGACGGCGAACGCCCCGGCCTCCTGCACCGCCCGGGCGTCGGCCAGCAGCTGCTCGGCCCCGGCGCCGCGCCCCTGCACGCGGAAACCCCCCAGGGTGTGCTCGCTCTGCGGGGTGAAGCCGATGTGCGCCATCACCGGGATGCCGGCCTCGTGCAGCAGCCGGATCTGCGGCGCCACCCGGACCCCGCCCTCGAGCTTGACCGCCTGCGCGCCGCCCTCCTTCATCATCCGGACGGCGCTCTCGTAGGCCTGCTGCGGCCCGGCCTCGTAGCTGCCGAAGGGCAGGTCGGCGACGATCAGCGACCGCGTCGTGGACCGGGTGACCGCCTTGGTCAGCAGCAGCAGGTCCTCGACCGTCACCGGCACCGTGCTGGTGTGGCCGAGGACGACGTTGCCGGCGGAGTCGCCCACGAGCAGCACCGGGATGCCGGCCTCCTCGAAGACCGCGGCGCTGACGGTGTCGTAGGCGGTGAGCATCGCCCACTTCTCGCCCCGCTCCTTGGCCTGCTGCAGGTGGTGCACGCGCACCCGGGCGGTCGAGGTGCCGCCGTAGAGCACCGACTCGGTCATGAGGCTCCTTCACGGACGCCGGCGGCGGGGCCGCGTGGCGCAGACGGTTCCGGCACCCCCGGCGGGTGGCGCCCGGGGAGATCTTCGTCCTGCCGTCCACGCCCGTGCACGGGCCCCCGGTGCCGACCGGGCCGTGGACCGCCGATCCTGACTCCGACCACGGGTCCCGCTCGTGCACGGCTCCCACCCAGGGGGCAGGGTGGGAGCCACGTAACACGACCGTCACGACCGGAGGCCAGCATGGCGAGCATGGACCGCCAGCAGGAGTTCGTCCTGCGCACCCTGGAGGAGCGCGACATCCGCTTCGTGCGGCTGTGGTTCACCGACGTCTCCGGCTATCTCAAGGCCGTCGCCGTCGCCCCGGCCGAGATCGAGGCGGCGTTCGCGGAGGGCATCGGCTTCGACGGCTCGGCGATCGAGGGCTTCGCCCGGGTCTACGAGTCCGACATGCTCGCCAAGCCCGACCCGGCCACCTTCCAGGTGATGCCCGGCTCCCGGGGGCAGGCCAGCGAGACGGCGCGGATGTTCTGCGACATCACGCTGCCCGACGGCTCCCCGGCCTGGGCCGACCCGCGGCACGTGCTGCGCCGCGCGCTGGCCAAGGCCGCGGACATGGGGTTCACCTTCTACACCCACCCCGAGATCGAGTTCTTCCTGCTCAAGGACCTGCCCAGCGACGGCAGCCCGCCCGAGCCGGCGGACGTGGGCGGTTACTTCGACCTGTCCACGCACAACGTGGCGCACGACTTCCGCCGGGAGGCGGTCTTCGCGCTGGAGGCGATGGGCATCTCGGTGGAGTTCAGCCACCACGAGGTGGCCCCCGGCCAGCAGGAGATCGACCTGCGGTACGCCGACGCGCTGTCGATGGCCGACAACATCATGACGCTGCGGCACGTCGTCCGTGAGGTGGCGCTGGCCCAGGGCGTGCACGCCACGTTCATGCCCAAGCCGTTCACCGAGCTGGCCGGCTCGGCGATGCACACCCACGTGTCGCTGTTCGAGGGCGACCGCAACGCCTTCCACGACTCCGCCGACCCGATGCGGCTGTCGACCACCGGCAAGCAGTTCATCGCCGGGCTGCTGACCCACGCCCGGGAGATGACCGCGGTCACCAACCAGACGGTCAACTCCTACCGGCGGTTGCTCGCCGGCACCGAGGCGCCCACCGCCGCCACCTGGGGCCGGGCCAACCGCTCGGCGCTGGTCCGGCTGCCCGCCTACAAGCCGAACAAGGGCAACTCGGCCCGGGTCGAGGTCCGCTCGCCGGACTCCGCCTGCAACCCGTACCTGACCTTCGCGGTGCTGCTCGCCGCCGGGCTGCGCGGCATCGAGAAGGGCTACGAGCTCCCGCCCGAGGCCGAGGACGACGTGTGGTCGCTGACCGACACCGAGCGACGGGCCGCGGGCTACCAGGACCTGCCGGTCTCCCTCGGCGAGGCGCTGACGGCGATGGAGGGCAGCGAGCTGGTCGCCGAGACCCTCGGGGAGCACGTGTTCGACTTCTTCCTGCGCAACAAGTGGGCGGAGTTCAACGCCTACCGGCAGAACGTCACGCCGTTCGAGCTGCAGCGCTACCTGCCGGGCCTGTAACGCCCTCTGACCGGGGCAGAAAAGGCCATTTCTGCCCCGGGAGGGCGGGCAACTAGCCTCTCGGCATGGCCCGCCTGCTCGTCGTCGTCCCGTCCGACACCGACCCACCGACCCGGCTGGGGGAATGGCTCCGGGACGCCGGGCTGGAGCTCGACGAGCGGCGGCTGTCCCGCGGGGAGCCGCTGCCCGGTGACCTGACCGGCGTCGACGGGCTGCTGGTGCTCGGTGGCCCGCAGTCCTCGCTCGACCCCGAGGAGGTGTCCCCGGAGCTGGTCGGGGTCCGCCACCTGCTGGCCCAGGCGCTCGCCGCCGACGTGCCGACGCTGGCGATCTGCCTGGGCGCGCAGCTGCTCGCCCAGGTCGGCGGCGGCAGCACCCGGAGGGGCGTCGACGGGCCGGAGGTCGGCGCCACGCTGGTGGCCAAGCGGGACGCCGCCGACGCCGACCCGCTGTTCGGTCCGCTGCCGCTGTCGCCGGACGTGCTGCAGTGGCACCACGACGAGATCGACCGGCTGCCGGCCGGCGCGACCCTGCTGGCGAGCAACCCGGCGTACCCGCACCAGGCCTACCGGGTCGGGCGGCACGTGTACGGGCTGCAGTTCCACGTCGAGCCCGACGAGGCGGTGCTGCGCCGGTGGGCCGGCAGCGACCCGGTCGGGGTGGCCAGCAGCGGCATCGACGCGGCGACCGTCTGCGCCCGGGCCGCCGCGGTGCTGCCCGACGTCGCGGAGGTGTGGGCGCCGTTCGCCGGCCGGTTCGCCGCGCTGGTCGAGCAGCACGCCGGCACCCGTCCCGCGCCGGCGGGGGGCTGACGGTGACCGCCGTCCAGCCGGAGGACGGGATCCCCCGGCGCGCCGTCGTCCGGCTGGTCCGCCTGGGGTTCGAGGACGGCGAGCGGGCCGCCCGGCAGCTCTCGGACCCGGCGCTCGGTCTGTGGGACCTGGACCGCAACGAGCCCGCCGACCCCGAGGCCGCCCCGGTGGTCTCCGCGCTGGCCCGCGCGGGCGACCCCGACCTGGCGCTGCGGTCGCTCAGCCGGCTGGTCGACGCGCTGGACGGGATCGACCCCGAGGGCGAGGCCGCCGCCGCGCTGCTGGCCCGGCTGCGCGGCTCGGCGATCGTCCGCACCCGGCTGCTCGGGGTGCTCGGCGCCTCCGCCGGGCTCGGTGACCACCTCGCCGCCGAGCCCGCGGACTGGGTGGTGCTGGACACCGGCGACCGCTGGGGCGTCCGCCCCAGCCCGCAGGAGCTGGAGCGGCAGCTGCTGTTCGCCGTCGGCGCCGACCCCGACGACCCGCCCTGGGGCGTCGGGCTGGGCGCAGCGGCGCCGGACGCCGACCCCTCCCGGGTGCGCGACCTGCGCCACGCCTACCTGCGCGCCGTGCTCTCCCTGGCCGGCCGGGACATCGCCGACGGCCTGCCCGCCGACGAGGTCGCCGGTGAGCTGGCCGACATCGCGGCCGCGGTGCTCACCGCCGGGCTGGCGCTGGCCGTGGCCGAGCAGCCGCCGGGGTCGGTGCCCTGCCGGCTGGCGGTGATCGCGCTGGGCAAGACCGGCGGGCGGGAGCTCAACTACGTCAGCGACGTCGACGTCGTCTTCGTCGCCGAGGCGCTGCCCGACGCGCCCGAGGGAGCCGACGAGGCAGCCGCCCTGGGCACCGCGACCCGGGTCGCCGGCGCCCTGATGCGGATCTGCGGGCAGGCGGCGTGGGAGGTCGACGCGGCGCTGCGCCCCGAGGGCAAGGCCGGCGTGCTGGTGCGCACCCTGGCCGGGCACCGGGCCTACTACGAGAAGTGGGCCAGCACCTGGGAGTTCCAGGCGCTGCTGAAGATGCGCCCGGTCGCCGGCGACCCGGCCCTGGGCCGGGAGTACGTCGACGCCCTGTGGCCGCTGGTGTGGAAGGCCGGTGACCGGCCGGGGTTCGTCGCGGAGATCCAGGCGATGCGCCGCCGCGTCGAGCAGCACGTCCCCGCGGCGCAGGCCGACCGGGAGCTGAAGCTGGGGCGTGGCGGGCTGCGCGACGTCGAGTTCAGCGTCCAGCTGCTGCAGCTGGTGCACGGCCGCGCCGACGTCACCCTCCGGGTGGGCGGCACCATCCCGGCGCTGACCGTGCTGGGTGCCAGCGGCTACATCGGCCGGGAGGACGCCTCGACCCTGGTGTCGGCCTACCGGTTCCTGCGCACCGTCGAGCACCGGCTGCAGCTGCTCCGGCTGCGGCGCACCCACCTCATCCCGGTCGCCGACGACCAGCTGCGCTGGCTGGCCCGCTCGCTGGGCTACAAGCCCGACGACCGCGGTGACTCGGTGGTGGTGCTGCGCGCCGAGCTCGCCCTGCACGCGCGGGTGGTGCGCCGGCTGCACGAGAAGCTCTTCTACCGGCCGCTGCTGTCCTCGGTGGCGAAGGTCCCCGGTGAGCACCTGCAGCTGGGGCCCAAGGCCGCGGGGGAGTGGCTGCGGGCACTGGGGTTCGCCGATCCGGACGGCGCGCTGCGGCACATGGGCGCGCTGACCGGTGGCCTGAGCCGGTCGGCCTCCATGCAGCGCTACCTGCTGCCGGTGCTGCTGGAGACCTTCGCCTCGTGCGCCGACCCCGACGCCGGCCTGCTGGCCTACCGCCGGGTCAGCGAGGCGCTCGGCAACGACCAGTGGTTCCTCCGGCTGCTGCGCGACGAGGGGCGGACCGCCGAGCGGCTGGCCGTGCTGCTGGGCTCCAGCCAGTACATCGCCGGGCTGCTCAGCCGCACGCCGGAGGCGATGCGGACCCTGGCCGACGACGCCCAGCTGGAACCGCGCAGCACCGAGGCGCTGACCTCCGCCTGGCGGCAGGCGGTGTCCCGGGCCGGCGACGCCACCGCCGGCATGCAGGTGCTGCGGGCGCTGCGCCGGCAGGAGCTGCTGCGGATCGCCTGCGCGGACCTGCTCGGCCGGCTCGACGTCGCCCGGGTCGGGCAGGCGCTGCACGCCGTCGCCGTCGCCACCCTGCGCGCCGGGCTGGACGCCGCCGTGCGCAGCTGGGCCGCCGAGACCGGCACCACCCCGGCCGAGATGCCGGTCGACCTCGCGGTGATCGGCATGGGCCGGCTGGGCGGGGCGGAGATGGGCTACGGCTCGGACGCCGACGTGCTCTTCGTGCACCGGGTGCGGCCCGGTGCCGACCAGGCGAAGGCGACCTCCGCGGCGAACAGCGTCGCGCACACCCTGCGCCGGTTGCTCGGCGAGCCGGCGCCCGACCCCGCGTTCGAGGTCGACGCCGACCTGCGTCCGGAGGGCCGGCAGGGCGCCCTGTCGCGCAGCCTCTCGGCCTTCGCCGAGTACTACCAGCGCTGGGTCTCCACCTGGGAGGTGCAGGCGCTGCTGCGCGCCGACCCGGTGGCCGGCGACGAGGAGCTGGGGCGGGAGTTCGTCCGCCTGGTCGACCCGCTGCGCTACCCGGCCGACGGGCTCACCGGCGAGCAGATCGCGGAGATCCGCCGGGTCAAGGCGCGGGTGGACAGCGAACGGCTGCCCCGCGGCGCGGACCCGGCCACCCACACCAAGCTGGGGCGCGGCGGCCTCGCCGACGTCGAGTGGACCGTGCAGCTGCTGCAGCTGGAGCACGCCGCGGCCCACCCGCAGCTGCGGGTGACCTCCACGGTGGCGGCGCTGGGTGCCCTCACCGACGCCGGGCTGCTCACCGACGACCAGCGGACCGCCCTGCAGGCGGCCTGGGAGCTGGCCAGCCGGGCCCGCAACGCGGTCTTCCTGGTGCGCGGGCGCCCGGGGGACCAGCTGCCCCGGCAGGGGCTGGAGCTCAACGGGGTGGCGCGCGCCTGCGGCTACGGCGCCGACGTCGACCCCGGCGAGTTCCTCGACGACTACCGGCGGGTCACCCGGCACGCACGCACCGTCGTCGAGGCCGTCTTCTACGGCCGCACCGACGAGGCCTGAGCGCCGTGTACGTGCCCGCCTCCTTCGCCCCGCCCGAGGACGCCGTCGCCCGGCTGCTGGCCGCCCCCGGCGCCGTCGACCTGGTCAGCGCCACCCCGGCCGGGCTGACCGCCACCACCCTGCCGATGGTCCACGACCCGGCGAGCGGCACGCTGCGCGGCCACCTCGCGCGGAACAACCCCCAGTGGCGGGACATTGTGGGGGAGGTGCTGGTCATCGTCCGCGGCCCGGACGCCTACGTCTCGCCGTCCTGGTGCGCCACCAAGGCCGAGCACGGCCGCGTGGTGCCCACCTGGGACTACATCGTCGCCCACGTGCACGGCGAGCTGGTGGTGCACGAGGACCCGGCCTGGCTCGCCGAGCACGTGGCGGCGCTGACCGACGCCCACGAGGGCGACCGCGCCGAGCCCTGGGCGGTGGACGACGCCCCGGCGCGGTTCGTCGCCGGCCAGCTGCGCGCGATCGTCGGGGTCGAGGTGCGCATCGCCCGGATCGAGGCGAAGTGGAAGCTGTCGCAGAACCGGTCGGCCGCCGACGTCGACGGGGTGGTGGCCGGCCTGCGCGCCGACGGCGCCGGGGCGACGGCCGACGCGGTCGCCGCCGCCCGCCCGGCGGAGCGGGGTTGAGCGGGACGGCGCCCGGGAACCAGACCCCGGTGCCCCCCGAGACCCCCGACGCCGACAGCCCGGCCCCCGCCGACGTCTCCGACGCGACCGTGCGCCACCTGCCCCCGGCCGACGAGCCGACCGCGACCATCACGCCCTACCGCGACGGCCCGCTGGTGGTGCGCGGCGACTTCCGGCTGGTCGACACCGACGGCAACGAGATCGAACCCGGCCGGAAGACCGTGGCGCTGTGCCGGTGCGGGAAGTCCGGCATCAAGCCGTTCTGCGACGGCACGCACAAGCGGTCCGGCTTCCACGCCGCCAGCGCGCCCGCCCGGCCCCGGCCGGCCGCGCGGATCGTCGCCGACGCCCGCGACAGCCCCAGCTGATCCGGCTGGACGGGGCGGGGCCACCGCACGTTCACCGGCCGGCCACCGGACGCTGGCCGGCCCCGGTCAGGGTGGGCGCGATCCCGCCCCGACCGCAGAAGGTGGCCTGTGCTCCGTCGTCCGCTCCGCCCCGTTCCCGCCGCCGTCACGGTCGCCGTGCTGACCGCCGTCCTCACCGCCGGCCCGGCGTCGGCGGCCACCCCGCCGACCTTCTCGGCGCTGGCCACCTTCCCGGTCGCCGGTGAGGTGGCCGAGATCATCTCGGCCACCCCCGACGGCCGGACCGTGGTCTACACCGACTCCGAGCTGGGCCAGGTCGGCCTGGTCGACCTGAGCCGGCCGACCGCACCCCGCCAGCTGGGCGCGATCGACGTGGGCGGCTCGCCGACCTCGGCCACGGTCCTGTCCAACGCGCGGTACGCCCTCGTCGCCGTCGACACCACCACCGACCTGACGCAGCCCTCGGGGCACCTGGCGGTCGTCGACCTGCCGCGGCGGGCCGTGGTGCGCACCATCGACCTGGGCGGCCAGCCGGACTCGATCGACGTCGGCCCCAGCGGGGTGTTCGCGGCGATCGCCATCGAGAACCAGCGCGACGAGGACCTCGTCGTCGACGGCGTCCAGGGCGGCCTGCCGCAGCTGCCGGCCGGCTTCCTCTCCGTGGTCGACCTGCGCGGGCCGGTGTCGGCGTGGACCGCCGGCCGGGTGGAGCTCACCGGGCTGCCGGGCGCGGCCTTCCCCGCCGACCCCGAGCCGGAGTTCGTCGACGTCGACGGGCGGGACATCGCCGCGGTGACGCTGCAGGAGAACAACGCGATCGCACTGGTCGACCTGGCCCGCCGTCGGGTCGTGCACTCGTTCTCGGCCGGCACGGTCACCCGCACGGACGCCGACACCGCCGACGACGACACCGTCGCCTTCGACGACCCGCTCGACGCACCGCGCGAGCCGGACGCCGTCCAGTGGACGCTGCGCGGCGAGCTGGTCACCGCCGACGAGGGCGACCTGGCCGCCGAGCCCGCCGGCGGCCGCGGCTGGACGGTCTTCGGTTCCGACGGCACGGTGCGCTGGTCCAGCGGCGGCTCGGCCGAGCGCGCGCTGGCCGACGCCGGTCGCTACCCCGACGGGCGCAGCGACGACAAGGGCGGGGAGTTCGAGGGGGCCGAGGTGGCCCGGATGCGCGGCACCGACTACGCCTTCATCGGTGCCGAACGCGGCGACGCCGTGCTGGTCTACGACATCGGCCGCAGGGGGGTCGGCGGCGGCGTCGGCCCGGCGCTGCTCCAGGTGCTGCCCACCGGCGACGCCCCCGAGGGGCTGCTGGCCATCGAGTCCCGCGGGCTGTTCGTCACCAGCGACGAGGACGACGGCACGCTGTCGGTCTTCGGCCTCCGGTGAGCGCGGGCCCCGTCCCCCGGGACGGGGCCGCAGCCGGTCGCTGCTAGGCGGCCAGGGGCTCCTCGTCCCGCAGGCCCGACCGCCCGGACTCCCAGGCGGCCAGCAGGTGGATGGCGGTGAGCCCGTCGAGGGCGAGCGAGCACTGCGCGCCGAACAGCACGTCGGCGGCCAGCGCCGGCTGCTCGGCCACCAGCGAGCCGCACATGTCGACGGCGGCGATCTGCTCGTGCACCGCGTCGGCCTCGACGTGCTCGTCGTAGAAGACGCTGGTCTCCGGGCCGAACCCCAGCCGGCGCAGCCCGGCGGAGTAGCGCCGGCTCGGCTCGGAGGAGGTCATCTCCACCGCGGCCAGGTGGCCGAGGCAGGCGCCGCGCCAGCGGCGGTGCAGGCCGAACAGCGACATGGTGTTCACCGAGGTGAAGGCGACCGCGGGGGCGTCGTCCCACAGCGCGCCGTAGCCGTCGTCCAGGCCGAGGTCACGCATCATCCCGGCGAACAACCGGCTGTGCATGCGCTCCGGGGCTCCGCCGCCGTACTCGTCGGCCTGGATCTCGACCATGGCGGCCTTGCTCCGCCCGGAGATGCGGGGGATGGCCCAGGTGTGCGGGTCGCCCTCCTTGAGGTGGTAGACCGACCGCACGGTCAGGTACTCGCGCCACTGGTCGACGGTGCCCTGCTTGGCCAGGTAGCGGGACAGCGAGGGGCCGTCGTCGGCCTCGATGACCGCGGTGAGCTGCCGGTCGACCGTGTCCGCGGGGAGGTCGACGGCGGGGACGAGCTCCTGGAGGGCGCGCAGGTGCGCCTGCTCCAGCAGCGCGCGCAGGCGCAGCAGCTCCGGGTCCCACTCCCAGACGTCGTCGACGTCGTCGAAGCCCTGGTAGTGCAGCTCGTAGCAGATCGCCAGCCCGAGCTGCAGGTCCTCGTCGGTGAGCGGGTCGGGGGTGGCCGCGACCAGGGCCTCGGCCGTGGCGACGGTGGCCGGGTGCAGGGAGTTCCCGGTCAGGTCCGCGCACAGCGCGGCGCTCAGTGGGCCCCGTGGCTTGGGAAGGCGCATGGCAGCGGTCATGCCCCGGACGGCGACGTCCCGAACGTGACCTGCATCCGGGCCCCGTCCCTCCAAGGCCCGTCGCCGCGGTCAGGCGTGCGCGTCGAAGGCGGTCGCCATCCTCGCCTGCTCCTCCAGCACGTCGTTGATCCGGGCCTGCACCACGTCGAGCTGGCCGATGATCTCGCTGGTGGCGTGGATGCCGTCGGCGACCGCCTTGCTGCTGGCCTGGATCCCGGCGATCTGGTCGGCGACCTTCTGCGTGGCGTTCGCGGTCTCCCGGGCGAGGTCCTTGACCTCGCTGGCGACGACGGCGAAGCCCTTGCCGAGCTCGCCCGCGCGGGCCGCCTCGATGGTGGCGTTGAGCGCCAGCAGGTTGGTCTGGTCGGCGATGCCGGAGATGATCCGGATGACCTCGCCGACCGCGGCCGACGCCTCGTCCAGGGAGACGACCTCGCCGGTCATCGTGGAGGCCTGGCTGACCGCGCTCTCGGCGACCCGCCCGGCGTCGCCGGCGGCCTCGCGCAGCCGGGAGACGGTGTCCAGCAGCTCGCGGGCGTTGGCGGCGGACTCCTCGGAGCGCCGCAGCACGTCCAGCCGCTGGGACACCAACTGCTGCACGTTGCGCAGCGCGGAGCGGCGCGACTCCGACAGCTCGATGGTCTGCAGGACGAAGAAGTCCATCGTGCCGATGACCCGGCCGCCGACCAGCAGCGGGAAGCAGACGCCGGACTTCACGCCGGCGCGTTGGGCCGCCGGGGCCCGCACGCAGTCGGTCATCTCGCCGATGTCGCTGACGAAGAACAGGTCGCGGGCCCGCCAGGCGCGCCCGGACAGGCCCACGCCCTCGGCGAAGCTGGCCGCCAGGGTGACCTTCCGGAACTCCTCACCGGCGGAGCCGGACTCCTGCTGGAACCGCAGCACCCCGGCGCTCTCGTCCAGTGCCCAGTAGGAGCCGTACACCCAGCCGAACGCCTCCCGGACGGTGTCCAGCGCGATCCGCAGCGCCGACGCCTGGTCGCTGGCCGCGCCCAGCTCGGTGACGACGGTGGTCACCGCGACCCGGTCGTCGAGGGTCTCCTGCAACTCGTTCCTGGCCAGCGCGGCCCGGCGGGCGTGCGACAGCAGGCGACCGAGGGAGTCCCACTTGCTCTGGCGGCCCCCGCTGAACGGCAGCTCAGCGTGACCGTAGTACTCGTTCAGGGCCACGACGACGCCCTTCTCCACCGTCGGCAGCACGCAGCCGTGGGTCGCGCCGGCGGAACGGGCACCGGCCCAGCGGAGGCAGGCCGCCGGGTCGCTGTCCTCGTCGACCATGACGGCGGACTTCGTGCGGATCGCGTGGCCGCCGTAGCCGTCGGCGGAGGTGATCCGTTCCACCCCGGCGGCCTGGCTCGCCGTGATCGCCGCGGACATGTCGCCGTGCTGACCGACCAGCCGGAAGGCGCCGTCCGACCCGGGGAGCCAACTGGCCCCGTAGGCGAGCCCCAGCTCGTCGACGAGGGTGGCCGTGATCTTGTTGTGGGCGTCGACGGTGTCGCTGACACCCTGGTCCAGCACGGTGATGACCCGCTCGACCGCCTCGACGTCCCGGGGCATCGCCGCCGGGGAGAGCGGAGCGCGCTCCGGGGTGCGGGTCCGTCGCCTCATCGGGTCCTCCATCGGCCGAGCCGGCCCACGGGGTTCGTGCCGGCGTGCTGAACCGCCCGGCCTCCGGCAGTGGTCGGCGCAGTTCGTCCACGACATCGGCAGGCGGTGGCCGCAGTTGAGCCGGGGGACAACTCGATCGTGCCCCGCTGGATTTCTGTCGCTCGGCACCGCCCGCGAACCCGGCCACGGATGTTTGGGTCCCCGTGTGGTGGCAAGGGTCACAGGACCAGGAAGACACAACCGCGACCGCTTAGGGGTCTGCCTCGTGAACACCTTCCTCGCACTCTCATCGTCCCTGCTCGTGGCAGCCGGCGGGCTCGTCGGTGGGGCCGCGCCAGCGGCCGGACCGCCCGCCCCGGCGCCCCTCGCCGGGCCCCTGGTGCCGGCGACCGCGCCCGAACCCGTCGGCGTGCCGGGCACCGGACCGGTGCAGGCAGGCGACTTCCCTGCCGTGACCGGGCCGACGGCCCACCTGACGGACGTGCGCTCCGCCCGACACGACGGCTTCGACCGCGTGGTCCTGGAGTTCGCCGGCGGCGCAGCGCCCGGGTACCGGGTGTCCTACGTCGAACCTCCGATCACCGCGGACGGCTCCGGGGCCGAGATCCCGGTGCCCGGGGCGGCCTTCCTCGAGGTGCGGGCCACGCCGGCCAGCGGCGTGGACCTGTCCGGCGCCGAGCCGCGGGAGACGTACCCCGGACCCGACCGGGTGGCCCCCGCCGGTGGGGGCGGTGTCGTCACCGAGGTCGTCCAGACGGGTGACTTCGAGGGTCAGCTGGCCTGGACGATCGGGCTGCAGGAGCGCGTGCCCTTCGGCGTGGCGGTGCTCGAGGAGCCCACCCGGTTGGTCGTGGACCTCTACCACGACGTGCTGGAGCCGGTCGGGGCCGGGGACACCGCCGACTCCGTCGTCGCGGGCGAAGGGCCGCAGGTCGCCGTCACCGACGTCCGGCTGGGTGCCCACCCCGGTTTCGACCGGATGGTCTTCGAGGTCGCCGGCGAGGGCGAGGCCGGCTGGCGGATCGGGTACACCGACGACCCGCGGGCCCAGGGCTCCGGTGCACCCATCGACGTGCCGGGCGACGCCGTCCTGGGCGTGACCCTGACCAACATCGCGCTGCCCGGCGACGCCCCGGAGGGCGTGCAGCCCTGGGGCGGTCCCGACCGGCAGCAGCTGCCCGGGGCCTCCACCCTGCAGGCCCTGGTGGAGGACACCGTCTACGAGGGGCACCACACCTTCTTCGCCGGGCTCGACGCGGAACGGCCGTTCGCGGTGTCCCGGCTCTCCTCGCCCCAGCGGATCGTCGTCGACGTGCTGGCGCAGGAGGGGCGGCCGCCGGTCGACCTCGGCAGCCGGTGCGAGCACCCCGACGGCTTCGCCCTCAGCTACCCGGGGTCGTGGTCGACCAACACCGGTGACGTGCTGCCGCCCTGCTCGCGGTTCGCACCGCAGCCGTTCACGCTGACCTCGGGGACCGACGAGCGCACCGCGCCGATCGCCGCCTCGGTGGAGCCGGTGCCCTACTCCCAGGTCAGCGCGCCGCAGGAGGGCGCCGAGGAGAGCCGCAGCGCCACCATCGTCGACGGGCGGCAGGGCGTGCGGATCCAGCGCACCGCGACCGGCGAGGGGCTGTGGCCGGAGGGCACCCGGACCACCACCTACGCGATCGACCTCGGTGCCGACGTGCAGGGTGGCCCGGCCACGCTCGTGGTGAACACCGTGGGGCTGCCCGAGTTCGACTACGACCGCAACGTCCGGGTCCTCGACCACATGGTGCACACCCTGGACATCACGGCCGGCTCCACGGGCTGACCGGCGGGACTGGCTCCGCGCCGGCCCGGCGGGGAGCGGCGGACGAACAGCGGCCCCCGACCTCATCGAGGTCGGGGGCCGCTGCGGTGATCCGGTGGATCAGATGTCGTAGTACATCGCGAACTCGTGCGGGTGCGGGCGGAGACGGATCGGGTCGATCTCGTTCTCCCGCTTGTACTCGATCCAGGTCTCGATCAGGTCGGAGGTGAACACGCCACCGTCGAGCAGGTAGTCGTGGTCGACCTCGAGCCGGTCGAGCACCGCGTCCAGCGACGCCGGCACCTTCTCGATGCCGAGGGCCTCCTCGGGCGGCAGCTCGTAGAGGTCCTTGTCGATCGGCGCCGGCGGCTCGATCTTGTTCTTCACGCCGTCCAGGCCGGCCATCAGCATCGCCGAGAAGGCGAGGTACGGGTTGGCCGACGGGTCGGGCACCCGGAACTCGATGCGCTTGGCCTTCGGGCTGTCGCCGGAGATCGGGATGCGCGTGCACGCCGACCGGTTGCGGGCCGAGTAGACCAGGTTGATCGGCGCCTCGTAGCCGGGCACCAGGCGGTGGTAGCTGTTCACCGTCGGGTTGGTGAAGGCCAGCAGCGACGGCGCGTGCGCGAGCAGGCCGCCGATGTAGTGCCGGGCCATGTCCGACAGCCCCGCGTAGCCGGTCTCGGCGTGGAAGAGCGGCTCGCCGTCCTTCCAGAGGCTCTGGTGGCAGTGCATGCCCGAGCCGTTGTCACCGAACAGCGGCTTCGGCATGAAGGTGGCGCTCTTGCCGTGCGCCCACGCGGTGTTCTTCACGATGTACTTGAAGAGCATCAGGCTGTCGGCCGAGCGCAGCAGGGTGTCGAACTTGTAGTTGATCTCCGCCTGACCGCCGGTGCCGACCTCGTGGTGGCCGCGCTCGAGCTCGAGCCCGGCGTTGGCGAGGTTGACCATCATCGTGGCCCGCAGGTCGCTCTGGTGGTCGTACGGCTCGACCGGGAAGTACCCGCCCTTGGGCCGGGTCTTGTAGCCCAGGTTCGGGCCGCCGTTCTCACCGGTGAGCGACCCGGTGTTCCAGGAGCCCTCGACCGCGTCGATGTGGTAGTAGCCCTCGTTGATCGAGGTGTTGTGCCGCACCGAGTCGAAGACGTAGAACTCGGCCTCGGGGCCGAAGTAGGCGGTGTCGGCGATGCCGCTGGCCGCCAGGTAGGCCTCGGCCTTCTTCGCCACGTTGCGCGGGTCGCGGCTGTAGGCCTCGCGCGTGATCGGGTCGTGGATGAAGAAGTTGATGTTCAGCGTCTTGTGGATGCGGAACGGGTCGACGTAGGCGCTGCTCGCGTCGGGCAGCAGCAGCATGTCGGACTCGTTGATCGCCTGGAACCCGCGGATGGACGAGCCGTCGAAGCCCAGGCCGTCGGCGAAGGTGTCGGGCCCGAAGGTCTCCGCCGGGATGGTGAAGTGCTGCATGACGCCGGGGAGGTCGCAGAACCGGACGTCGACGAACTTCACGTCGTTGTCGCGGATGTAAGCGGTGACCTCGTCGGGACTGGTGAACATCGATCCTCCGGGAGTGGACGGACAGCCGACACGCAAGCTACGAGCGCGCGATTGCCCTGGGGTGTCTCTCGTGTTTCCGGGGCGTAACAGCGCCTCCGGCGTGTCGCGCCCCACACCGGACGCCGCCCGCCGAGGCGCTCACGGGCCACGTCCTAGGCTGGCGGACGTGGCCAGTGACGACGTCTCACCCTCTCAGGGGCGCACCCGGGGTGCCGCACTGGGGCTGCCGGCCACCGGCCAGGGCTCGCTGGCGGGCTTCGGGCAGCGGGTCGCGCAGTACCTGATCGATGCGGTGGCGGCAGCCCTGATCGCCGGGCTGTTCACCGCCCCGGAGGCGCCGCGGCTCTGGAGCCTGCTCAGCTTCGGTGTCCTCACCGTGCTCTCCCTGGCGCTCGCCGGGCAGACCCCCGGCATGCGGGTGATGGGCCTGCGCCTGGCGCACCCGCACCCCGGCGGGCGGGTGGCGCTGTGGCGGGCCGTCGTCCGCACCGCACTGCTGGTGCTGCTGATCCCGGCGCTCGTGGTCGACGCCGACGGCCGCGGGATGCACGACCGGCTCACCGACACCGCGGTGATCCGGGACCGGGCCTGAGCGAGGGCCCGTCCTCCCCGCCCCCTCGCAGCTCGGGGCGGTGCCCCTGGACGGACCGACCGACGACGAACGCCCCCGGCCGCAGGGCCGGGGGCGTTCGTCGTCGGGTGCCGGGCTCAGCGGCGGCGGACCTGCCGCTGGCTGATCGACATCTGCCGGCCGCCGGGCAGCGGGCCGCCGGGGACCGGCATCCGGGCGCCGCCCAGCGCGCTCATCCGCTTGGACAGCGCGTTGACCTCGGCGCCGGAGAGGTTGCGGGGCAGCTTCATGACGTGCGAGCTGAGCTTCTTCAGCGGCACCTCACCCTCGCCGTCGCCGACCACCACGTCGTAGATCGGGGTGTCGCCGACGACCTTGGCGATCCGGCGCTTCTCCTGCGCGATCAGGCCGCGGACGCGCTGCGGGCTGCCTTCGCCGACCAGGACGATCCCGGGCCGGCCGAGCACCCGGTGCAGGGCGTCGAGCTCCCGGGTGCCGGCGACGCCGGAGGAGACCCGCCAGTCACCACGCATGCCCTCGAGCACCCAGGACGCCGCACCGGGCTGGCCCTCGACCTGCCGGTAGGCCGAGCCCTGGGCCCGCCGGCCGAACACGATGAGGGCGGCCAGCAGCCCGAGCAGGATCGCGATGGGCAGGAACAGGAACGGCGAGCTGAAGGCGAGCAGCCCGAACAGCTCCACCGCGGCGACCACCACCACGAAGGCGATGAGCATGATCCAGGGCAGCTTGGGGTCGTTGCGGTAGGTCAGCGTGTAGGCCTGGCGGATCATCCCGGCCTGGTTCTTCAGCTTGGTCAGCCGCTTGACCTTGGGCTTGCCGTCCTTGCCCAGCTTGCCCGGCTTGCCCGTCTTCGCCGTGCTCGCGGCGGTGGCGCCGGTGCCGGTGCGTCCGGGCGCGCCGCCGGCCGGGCCCCGGCCGGCCTTGCCGGCGGGGGCGGAGGGGTCGGTGGACCTGCTGCGTGCCATGCCTCGAGGATAGTCGGAGGACCCGCTGCCCCCCGCCACTCGCACGCCCACGGCGGGCCCCGGCAGCGGGCCGAGGGCCACGCTCAGGCCCGGACGGCGAGGCCCCGCGCCTCCGCGGCCTGCTGGTAGAGCCGCCCGGCCCGGTAGGAGCTGCGCACCAGCGGCCCCGCCAGCACGCCGGGGAAGCCGATCTCCTCGGCCTGGGCGGCGAAGCCGACGAACTCCTCGGGCTTGACCCAGCGGACCACCGGGTGGTGCCGGACGCTCGGGCGCAGGTACTGGGTGATGGTGAGCAGGTCGCAGCCGGCGTCGTGGAGCGCCTGCATGGTCTCCACCACCTCGTGCGGCTCCTCGCCCATGCCCAGGATCAGGTTGGACTTGGTGACCAGGCCGGCCTCGCGGGCGGCGGTGATCACCGACAGGGAGCGCTCGAAGCGGAAGCCCGGGCGGATCCGCTTGAAGATCCGCGGCACCGTCTCCACGTTGTGCGCCAGCACCTCCGGCCGGGAGGAGAACACCTCGGCCAGCTGGTCGGGCTCGGCGTTGAAGTCGGGGATGAGCAGCTCCACCCCGCAACCGGGGATCTGCTCGTGGATCTGGCGCACCGTCTCGGCGTACAGCCAGGCGCCGCCGTCGGGCAGGTCGTCGCGGGCGACGCCGGTGATCGTGGCGTAGCGCAGGCCCATGGTGGCCACGCTCTCGGCGACCCGGCGTGGCTCGTCACGGTCGAAGTCGGCGGGCTTGCCGGTGTCGATCTGGCAGAAGTCGCAACGGCGGGTGCACTGGTCGCCGCCGATGAGGAAGGTGGCCTCGCGGTCCTCCCAGCACTCGTAGATGTTGGGGCAGCCGGCCTCCTCGCACACCGTGTGCAGGCCCTCGCGGCGCACCAGCGACTTCAGCTCGGTGTACTCCGGGCCGGTCTTGAGCCGCGTCTTGATCCACTCGGGCTTGCGCTCGATGGGGGTCTGGCTGTTGCGGACCTCCAGGCGCAGCAGCTTGCGCCCCGCCGGCTCGATCCCGGGAGCGCTGCCCGGGGTGTTCGTGGTCGCCTCGTCCATGCCCAGGCTCATGGTCATCACGGTACTCCCGGCTGCCGACGTCCCCGCCAGACGCGGGAGGGGGCCCGGCGCAGGTGCGCCGGGCCCCCTCCGGGGTGCTGCTGGGGTCAGCCGCGGGTGTTGCCGGGCGTGCCCTCGGGGCCGCCGGTGTCCTCGGCGTCCGAGGAGGCCGGCCCCGAGGTGGCGACCGGCAGATCGGGGTCGTTGCTGGTGCTCGTCGCGGGCTCCGGGGCCGACTGGTTGCTCGGCTCGCCCGGACCGGAGGCCGGCTGGGCCTCCAGCGCACCGATGTTGGTGTCGGTGGGCGCGGAGTCCGACGGCGCCGTCTCGGCGGAGGAGACGGTCTTGCCCTGCGACTCGGCGCTCTCGGTGCCGCCGGCCGGGGTGGTGGAGGAAGTGGACACGGGGTCCTCTCGGTAGCTGGGCACGGGACCGTCGCCGGTGGGCGCCGGGTTCCACTGGTCCTCGCTCTTCTTCCCGCGCAGGACCACGACCACACCCGCGACGACCGCCAGCACCGCGAGCACCCACGGCCAGCGCCGCGGCTCGGGCTCGATCCCGACGCGGCGCTTGACCGAGGTGACCGTCCGCGCGGTGCGCTTGCCGGCGTCCTTGCGTGCCCTGCCCGCGGCCTTCTCCAGCTCGCCGCGGCGCTTGCCGGCGGCCTTCTCCAGCTCGCCGCGGCGCTTGGCCGCCTTCTTCGACAGCTTGTCCGCCCGCTTGCCCAGCTGCTCGGCCTTCTTCCCGGCGGCCTGCCGGCTGCTCTCCGCGGCGGTCAGGGCCACGGCGAGCCGGGCTGCGGCCTGGTCGCGGGCGGCCTCGGCCGCGGCCGCCGCCTCCTTGCGGGCCTTCTCGGTCTGCTTGCCGGCCGCGGCGCCGAGGGCACCCGCGGCTGCGGCGAGCTCCGCGCTGCGGGCGGCCAGCTCCGCGGTCCGCGCCTCCAGCTGGGCCCGGGTCGCCTCGACGCTGGACAGCAGGTTCAACCGGGCCGTGTCGAACGCCGGTCCGGCCGCCTCGCGGGCCGCGGTCACCCGCGGGCCGGCGGCCTCGACGTTGGCGCGAGCGGCCCGGGCGGCGTTCTCCCAGGCCGGCCCGGCTGCCCCACGAGCGGCTTCGATCCGGGGGACGGCGGCGGCGACCGCCATCTCCAGGTTGGCCCGGGCGGCGCGGGTGGCGGCGTCCAGACGCGGGACGAGGTCCTTCTCGTACGACTTCTGCGCTGCCTCCAGCCGCGGGACCAGCACCTCACGGGCGGCATCGAGCTGCGGGGCCAGAGCGGCGGCCGCGGCCTCCACCCGCGGGGCCAGGTCGGCGGCGTACGACTTCTGCGCTGCCTTGGTCGCCGCGGCCACCTGCGGACCGAGCTGCTCCGCCGCGGCCCGACGGGCCTCGGTGACCGCGGCGCCGATGTGGGCGAGCCCTTCCTGCAACTCGGTCCCGATGACCTCTGTCGAGCTCTTCTTGCGGAACACTCCAGCACCTCCGAGTAGATCGCGTCTCGATCATCCTGCCCGCCATCGCCCGCGGGCACACCCCGAGTCGGCGCCGGGACTGCCCGGACGGCAGCCGTCGGCCACGCTGGCTAGGTTCGGCGCGTGCAGCTACGGATCTTCACCGAACCCCAGATGGGCGCCACCTACGACGATCTGCTCGCGGTGGCCCGGCGCACCGAGGAGACCGGCTTCGACGCCTTCTTCCGTTCCGACCACTACCTGACGATGGGCGGGGACGGCCTGCCCGGGCCGACCGACGCCTGGATCACCCTCGCCGGGCTGGCCCGGGAGACCAGCCGGATCCGGCTGGGCACGCTGATGACGGCGGCGACGTTCCGGCTGCCGGGCCCGCTGGCCATCTCGGTGGCGCAGGTCGACCAGATGAGCGGTGGCCGGGTGGAGCTGGGGATCGGCTCGGGCTGGTTCGCCGAGGAGCACAGCGCCTACGGCATCCCGTTCCCCGAGCTGGGGGAGCGCTTCGACCGGTACGAGGAGCAACTGGCCGTCATCACCGGGTTGTGGAGCACCCCGGTGGGGGAGACCTTCGACTTCGCCGGGAAGCACTACCAGCTCTCCGGGTCCCCGGCGCTGCCCAAGCCGGTGCAGTCCGGCGGGATCCCGATCCTGGTCGGCGGCGGGGGCAAGCGCCGCACGCCGCGGCTGGCTGCCCGCCACGCGCACGAGTTCAACGTGCCCTTCCAGCCGGCCGAGGACAACGCCCGGCTCTTCGACGGCGTCCGCGGCGCCTGCGCCGAGATCGGTCGCGACCCCGGCGAGCTGGTCTACAGCTCGGCGCTGGTCGTCTGCGTCGGCAGGGACGACGCCGAGGTCACCCGGCGCGCTGCGGCGATCGGCCGGGACCCCGACGAGCTGCGCGCGCACGGGGTCGCCGGCACCCCGGCGGAGGCGGTCGACACCCTGGGCCGCTACGCCGAGGCCGGCGCCACCCGCGTGTACCTGCAGGTGCTCGACCTCGCCGACCTCGACCACCTGGACCTGGTCGCCGCCGAGGTGGTCCCGCAGCTGGGCTGAGCAGCGCGGCGCCCCGCCCGCCGGTGGTGGGGCGGGGCGCCGTCGCCTCAGCGGAGCTCGGAGGCCAGCGGCTCCAGCACGGCGCGCGAGCCCAGCCAGGTGTTCGCCCGCTGGAGGTCGTCGTCGAAGTCGACCTCCACGGCGGAGAACCGGGAGATGTCCAACGGCAGGAAGCGGACGCCGGCGCGCTGGATCGCCAGCTCCATGCCGCGCTCGAAGTAGTCGTTCGCCTCGCAGGCGGCAAGGTGCTCGATCAGCGCGGGCTTGTCGGCCCCGGAGACGTAGTTGATGCCGACCGCCTCGCCGAGCCCGCCGTCGACGGTCTTGGACAGCTCGGCGATGAAGCCGTCGCCGTCCAGGGTGTACTTGACCTCCTCGTCGGCGACCGTCGAGGTGTCGACGCAGACGAAGCTCTCGTCGGCCCGGATGAGCGGGGCGGCGTGGTCGAGCACCGCGGGGTCGTAGACCACGTCGCCGTTCATCCAGAGCACCCCGCCGGCCTGGGAGGACCGCAGCGCCTTGAGCAGGCTCTGCGAGGTGTTGGTGACGGCGAAGTCGGGGTTGAACGCGAACAGCAGGTCCGGCTGTGCCCGCATGACGGCCTTGGCGCGGTAACCCACCACCGCGGTCACGGGGGCCGCGGCCCCGAAGACGGCCCGGATCCCGTCCAGCTGCTGCTGCATGATGCTCCGGCCGTCCATCAGCGGAGTGAGCGGCTTGGGCAGCTTGCGGCCCAGCCGGGTGCCCATGCCCGCGGCCAGGATGACCACCTGCGGGGCGGCGGCGGGGGTCCCGGACGAGCCGTCGGCGACCGCCGGACGCGACCGCCGATCGCGGTCCCCGGTCAGGATCGGGTCAGCAGTGCGCATGCTCATCTCCTCGGTTCGTCGTTCGTCGGGGTGCCGGACGGGCCGGGGTGGCCCGTCCGGGGGAAGAACAGCTCCAGGACCCGGTCGGTCGCGTGGCCGTCCTCCAGGGAGCAGAACTTCTCCTGGAACCGGGTGTACCGGGGGGTGGGCTCCCACGGTCGCCGGGCGAGCTCGGCGATCGCGGCGAGCACCTCGTCGCTGGTGGACAGCAGTGGGCCCGGTGCGGCCTCGGCCAGGTCGAAGTAGAAGCCCCGCAGGGTGTCCTGGAAGTAGTCCAGGTCATAGGTGAAGTTGAGGATCGGCTTGCCGGTGACGGCAAAGTCGAACATCGTCGACGAGTAGTCGGTGACCAGGACGTCGGCGGCCAGGTACAGGTACCGGATGTCCGGATAGCGCGAGACGTCGCGGACCGGCGCACCCCCGGGGACCGCCAGCCGGTCGGAGACCATCTGGTGCAGGCGCAGCAGCAGCACGTGGTCCTCGCCGAGGCCGTGCGCGAAGTCGCCCAGGTCCAGCGGGAAGGTGTGCTGCGGTCCGCCGTTGCCGCCGAACACCTGGTCGTCGCGCCACGTCGGGGTGTAGAGCACCGCGGTGACGCCCTCGGCGATGCCCAGCTCGGCGCGGACCTCGGCCCGGAGGCGGTCGCGGTCGGGGGAGCTCAGCAGGTCGTTGCGCGGGTAGCCGGTCTCGTGGACCGGCCCGGTGAACCCGAAGGCCTTGCGGAACCGCGGCGTGCTGACGGCATTCGGGGACAGCAGCGCGTCCCAGCGGGCGATCTCGGTGTCCAGGTAGGCCAGCCGGCCCTCGGGCGCCCACAGCACGTCGTTGTGGATCCGCTTGAGCGGGGTGCCGTGCCAGGTCTGCAGGTAGGTGGTGCCCGGCCGCTTGTCCCAGTCGAAGCCGATGTGGTCGTTGGAGACGACGACGTCGGCGGACTCCAGTGCCGCCCGGGCCTCGGCGCTGCCGAGCTCGACCGTGGTGACGCCGGCCGGGAAGTCGCCGATCCGGTCCGGAGCGGCCAGCCAGGAGACCTCGAGGTCGTCGCCGCGTTCGCGGAGGGCCTCGAAGATCGTCCGCGGGCTGTCGGAGTAGGCCCCGCGGAAGCTGTTCAGCACGACCTTCATCGGGCGTGACCTCCCAGCACCGCCGCCGGACGCCCGGCCGGCGTGGCCTGCAGCAGGTCGGTCAGCTCCGCCCAGGAGGACACCACAGCGACGACGCCGGCATCCCACAACCGGGCCGCGCGTTCAGCTCGCTCGTCGCCGGCCACGAACCGCAGGTTGCCCACGGTGGGGCAGCCGGCCCGCACGGCGGAGAGCGCACCGGCCACCGAGTCCTCGACCGCCAGGCCCTGCTCCGGGGAGATGCCCAGCTGCTCGCAGGCGTGCAGGTACACCGCCGGATCGGGCTTGCTGGTGGGCGTGGGCAGGGAGTCCTCCGCGCTGAACCGCCGTTGCGGGGGGATCAGCTCGTCGAGTTCGGTTGCGGTGAAGCAGGCGGCCAGCCGGGTGAGCGCACTGGAGCTGACCGCGGCCAGCGTCAGGTGCTCGCCGAGCGCGGTGAGCCCGGCGGTGACGTCGGCGTCCGGACGCAGCTCGCGGCCGAGGTGCGCGGTCACCACGCGCTTCTCCTCCGCGACCCACTCATCGAGGTCGGCCACCTCGGCGCCGTGGGCGCCGGCGAGGTCGGCGGCGGTCGAGCGGAAGTTCCGTCCGGTCGCAGCCCGGCGGAGCTCCTCGGCGGTGAAACGGTCCGGGATCCCGAGGGCGGCCAGGTACCGGTTGGTGACGTCGGCCGATGCGACGAAGGCGGGCTCTTCGGAGGGGAAGAGGTTCCCGTCCGCATCGCACAACAGCGCCGTGAGGCGCTCGACCTGCCTGGACGTGATCCCTGACATCGGGTGGGGTCTCCTGGGGGTTGGGGCCGGTGGGGGCGTCGTCATGCCGGCAGCAGGTGGTCGTGGACCGTGGCCACCCGGTTCCCGGTGATGGTGTCGCCGAGGTCCCCGGTGCGGTCGCCGGTGCGCCCCAGCGCCCGGGCGACCGTGGTCCGGACGCCGTCGTCCTCCAGGTCCTGGAGTGCACGGGTGAGCTCGGCGACGAACGCCGGGTCGGTACCCAGGTCGCCGAAGACCGGGTGCAGGTCCAGCAGTGGCCGGGGGTCCGTGCCGCCGGCGCGGGCCAGCCTCCGCAGTTCGTCGGCGCGCTCGTCCTCGACGACCAGCTCCCTGCCCTGCAGGTCCGTGCCCTGCACGTACCGGCACCAGCCGGCGACCGCGAGGACCAGCAGGTCGGTGGGCCGGCCCTGTGCCCGCCCCGCGCGCAGCGACGGCAGCACGTGCAGCGGGACCTTCGACGACCCGCGCCGGCACAGCCGCTCCAGGCGGTCGCCGATGGCCGGGTCGGCGAACCGGTGCAGCAGGCGCGACTGGTAGTCGGCCAGGTCGACCCCGGCCGGGGCGGACAGCAGCGGCCCGATCTCCTCGGCCATCAGCCGGGTCGCGTAGCGGCGCAGCACCGGGTCGGCCATCACCTCGTGCACGTACCGGTGGCCGGCCAGGGAGCCGAGGTGGCCCAGCGCGGAGTGGCTCGCGTTCAGCAGGCGGGTCTTGATGAGCTCGTGGCCACCGACGTCGGCGGCGAACTGCACGCCGACCTGCTCCAGCGGCGGCCGCCCGTTGCAGAAGGAGTCCTCCAGGACCCACTGCGAGAAGGGCTCGGTGATGACCGGCCAGCGGTCGTCGACGCCGTTCCGGTGGGCGAGGTCGATCCGGTCCTGCAGGCTGGTCCGGGGCGTGATCCGGTCGACCATGCTGCCCGGGAAGCTCACCTCGGCATCGATCCACCGGGCGAGCTCCTCGTCGCGCAGCTGTGCGAACCCCACCACGGCGGCGCGGGCGATCTCGCCGTTGCGCTGCAGGTTGTCGCAGGAGAGCACGGTGAACGGCGGCTGCCCGGACCGGCGCCGCCGGTCGAGGGCCTCGACGATGTAGCCGAACAGCGAGGCGGGACGGTGCGGATCGGCCAGGTCGGCCCGGACCGCCTCGTCGGGGGCGAACTCGCCGGTGGCCGCGTCGATCCGGTAGGCGGTGCCGGTCACGGTCATGGTGACCAGCCGGGTCCGCTCGTCGGTGAGCGCCGCGAGCACGGTCTCCGGGGAGTCCGGCGCGAAGTGGTAGTCGACCAGCGAGCCGACGACCCGGGCCCGCTCGCCCTCGCAGCTGCGCTCCACCACCGTGTAGAGGTGGTCCTGCGGTCGGAGGGCGTCGCGCATCGCGGGGGAGTGCAGGCCCACCCCGACCACGCCCCAGTCGGTGTCGCCCTGCTCGGCCAGGTCGTCGAAGTACACCAGTTGGTGCGCGCGGTGGAAGCCGCCGACGCTGAAGTGGACGACGGCGGGGGTGAGCGCCGTCCGGTCGTACGTGGGGACCCGGACGCGTCCGGCGAGGAGCGGCAGGGCCTCCTCGGTCAGCGGGACCGCGCCGGGGACGTCGACGTCGCCCGTGGGTGCCGGGCCGGGCTGGGCGAGCTGTTCCATGCGCGTCCTCCTCTTCTCGCGGGCACCTGGGGTGCGCGGTCACGACTCCTGCGGTTCTCTGGCACTCCGGTGCCGGGGCCGGTGGCCGGGTTGTCGCCCCGGCGGCCCCTGGCCCCGGTGTGGATCGGCCTCCACCGAAGGTGCTCCGGCGGGACGGGGGCTGCCCGTCGGCCTGGTGCGTCTCCGGGAGCGCGCCGCTCCGCGCCGATGCGCAGGCGGCGCTGCTGCTCAACGCCGGAGCTCTGCCATGCCCGGTGGATGGACGTGGCAAACATCGAGTGATCATGACACCTCTGCGCGAGCGGGTTGCGAGGAGCACCGCCGACCCCGGACCGGCGGGCTCCCGGGGTCGCCCGGGCGCTGTCGTCGTCCTGCCACCAGGGGTCGCGCGCTAGGATCGCCCCGTGACCGGTGGACTCCTGCTTCCCCAGCCGTGCTGATCTGACCTCCGCAGAGCAGCACGGCGACCCCTCCTGTGTGAGGGGTCTTTTTCTGTCCGCCGCCAGATCCTTTCCCGTGGGAGCACCGACGATGAGCCAGACGGCCAGCCAGCACACCGAGCCCACCGCAGACGGGGTGCCCCCGCACCGGTACACCCCGCAGCTGGCCCAGCAGATCGAGCTCGCCTGGCAGGACCGCTGGGACGCCGAGGGCACCTTCCACACGCCGAACCCCGTGGGGCCGCTGAGCGAGGGCTTCGACCGGGTGGCCGACCGTCCCAAGGCGTTCGTGATGGACATGTTCCCGTACCCGTCGGGAGCCGGGCTGCACGTCGGCCACCCGCTGGGCTACCTGGGCACCGACGTCACCAGCCGCTTCCTGCGGATGGACGGCCACAACGTGCTGCACCCGATGGGCTACGACGCCTTCGGTCTGCCGGCCGAGCAGTTCGCCGTGCAGACCGGTCAGCACCCGCGAGTCACCACCGAGGCGAACATCGCGGCGATCAGTGCCCAGCTGCGCCGGCTGGGCGTCGACCACGACACCCGCCGCACCTTCGCCACGATCGACCCGGGCTACTACAAGTGGACCCAGTGGATCTTCCGGCAGGTCTTCGAGTCCTGGTTCGACGAGTCCGCCGACGGCGGCCGCGGCCGGGCGCGGCCGATCCCCGAGCTGGTCGCCGAGCTGGACGCCGGCACCCGGCAGCCCGCCGAGGGCACGCTGCCCGAGGGGCGCAGCTGGGCCGAGCTCTCCGACGTGGAGCGCCGCCGGGTGGTCGACGCCCACCGGCTGGCCTACCGGCACGAGGCGCCGGTCAACTGGTGTCCCGGCCTGGGCACCGTGCTGTCCAACGAGGAGGTCACCGCCGACGGGCGGTCCGAGCGCGGGAACTTCCCGGTGTTCCGCCGGCCGCTGACCCAGTGGATGATGCGGATCACCTCCTACGCCGAGCGGCTGCTGACCGACCTGGACCGGCTGGACTGGTCGGACTCGCTGAAGCAGATGCAGCGCAACTGGATCGGCCGCTCGACCGGCGCCCGCGTCCGGTTCGCGGTCGAGGGCGAGACCGTCGAGGTGTTCACCACCCGGCCGGACACGCTGTTCGGCGCCACCTACCTGGTGCTGGCCCCCGAGCACCCGCTGGTCGCGGCGCTGACCGCCGGCTCGTGGCCGGAGGGCACCGACCCGCGCTGGACCGGCGGGGCGGCGACCCCGGCCGAGGCGGTGGCCGCCTACCAGCTGCAGGCCTCGCGCCGCTCGGAGCTGGACCGCCAGGCCGAGGGCCGGGACAAGACCGGGGTCTGGCTGGGGGTGTCGGCGGTCAACCCGCTGACCGGGGCCGACCTGCCGGTCTTCATCGCCGACTACGTGCTGACCGGCTACGGCACCGGCGCGATCATGGCGGTGCCGGGGGAGGACACCCGGGACTGGGAGTTCGCCCAGGCGTTCGGGTTGCCGGTCGTCCGCACCGTGCAGCCGCCGGCGGACTTCGACGGTGGCGCCTGGACCGGCACCGGACCGATGATCAACAGCTCGAACGAGCAGCTGTCGCTGGACGGGCTGGACAAGGCCGCCGCGATCGCCAAGGTCACCGAGTGGCTGGTCGGCACCGGCTCCGGCGAGGCGACCACCACCTACAAGCTGCGCGACTGGCTGTTCAGCCGGCAGCGGTACTGGGGCGAGCCGTTCCCGGTCGTCTACGACGAGCACGACCTGCCGATCGCCGTCCCGGACTCGCTGCTGCCGGTGCTGCTGCCCGACGTCGACGACTACTCACCGAAGACCTTCTCCGACGACGACGCCGACTCCAAGCCGGAGCCGCCGCTGTCCCGGGCCACCGAGTGGACCACCGTCACCCTGGACCTGGGCGACGGGCCCAAGCAGTACCGCCGGGAGACCAACACGATGCCCAACTGGGCGGGCTCGTGCTGGTACTACCTGCGCTACGCCGACCCGACCAACGACGAGCGTCTGGTCGACCCGGAGCTGGAGCGCTACTGGCTGGGCCCGCGCGAGCCCGGCGACGTCGGCGGTGTCGACCTGTACGTGGGCGGCGTCGAGCACGCGGTGCTGCACCTGCTGTACGCCCGGTTCTGGCACAAGGTGCTGTTCGACCTGGGCCACGTGTCCAGCGAGGAGCCGTTCCGGCGGCTGGTGAACCAGGGCTACATCTCCGCCTACGCCTACACCGACGAGCGCGGCTTCTACGTGCCCGCGGCCGAGGTGGTCGAGCGGGACGGGCAGTACTCCTTCGAGGGCAAGCCGGTCGACCGTGAGTACGGGAAGATGGGCAAGAGCCTGAAGAACGTGGTCACGCCGGACGAGATGATCACCATGTTCGGCGCGGACACCTTCCGCGTCTACGAGATGTCGACCGGCCCGCTGGACCAGTCCCGCCCGTGGGAGACCAAGGCCGCGGTCGGCTCCCAGCGGCTGCTGCAGCGGATCTGGCGGGTCGTGCTCGACGAGGAGACCGGCGCGGTGCGCGCCGCCGACGTCGAGCCGGCCGAGGCCACCTCCCGCGCGCTGCACCGCACGATCGAGGCCGTCCGCGACGGCATGGCCACGCTGCGGTTCAACATCGCCATCGCGCGGATCACCGAGCTGACCAACCACCTGACCTCGGCGTGCCCGCCGGGGACGGACGTGCCGCGGTCGGTCGCCGAGACGCTGGTGCTGCTGACCTCGCCGTTGGCCCCGCACCTGGCGGAGGAGCTGTGGTCCCGGCTGGGCCACTCCGGTTCCGTCGCCTGGGCGGCCTTCCCGGTCGCGGAGTCCCGCTGGCTGGTCGACGACACGGTGACCGTCGCGGTGCAGGTCAACGGCAAGGTCCGGGCCCAGGTCGCGGTGCCGGCCGACGCGGACGCCGCCGGCCTGGAGGCCGCCGCCCGCGCCGACGAGAAGGTGGTCGCCCAGCTGGAGGGGAAGACGGTGCGCCGGGTGATCGCGGTCCCCGGCCGGCTGGTCAACTTCGTCGTCGGCTGAGGAAGGGCCGGTGTCGCCGGGTGCTCAGCCTCGCGTCGGCCTGGGCGTGATGCGGATGAAGGCCCGGCGTTCCTGCCGGCGGAGGAGCGCCACGAGTCGCCCGGTGCCGTAGCTGGTCCGCCACTGCCAGCCGTAGCGGCGGCGCAGGGCGCGCGCCGCCGCGGGCCACTCCGCCCGGTCGAGCAGTTCGGCCGACGCCTCCACGGCCGGGCCCTCGACGCGACCGCGGACGTCGCACGGCGCGACGGTCACCCGCGCGGTGTGCCGCAGCCGTTTCACCTTGCCGGAGCCGGCGTTGGTCCAGACGACGAGCGCCTCGCCGGACGGCGCCGCCCAGACCGGGGTGCTCACCGGCTCACCGCTGCGGCGGAACGTGGTGAGGCTGACGTACCGGCTGTCCGGGAGCGGGGCCACGGGGTCAGGCCGCGACGGCGGACCCGGCGGTGAGCACCGCGCGCACCGCCTGCTCGACCCGGTCGACGACCTCGGCGACGGGGACGTCGCGCCCCAGCTCGGCGCTCAACGAGGTGGCGCCGGCGTCGACGATCCCGCAGGGGACCATGTTGGCGAAGGCGGACATGTCCGGGTCGCAGTTGAGCGCGAAGCCGTGCATGGTCACGCCGCGGGCCACCCGGACGCCGATGGCCGCGATCTTCCGGTCCGGGCCCCGGTCGTCGGCGCGGACCCACACCCCGCTGCGCCCCTCGACCTGCTCGGTGGTCAGCCCAAGGTCGGCGCACACGCGCATCAGTGCCTGCTCCAGCCGGCGGACGTGGGCCACCACGTCGACCGGGTCGGGCAGCTGCACGATCGGGTACCCGACGAGCTGACCGGGTCCGTGCCAGGTGATCTTGCCGCCGCGGTCGACGTCGATCACCGGGGTGCCGTCGAAGGGCCGCTCGTGCGGCTCGGTGCGCTTGCCGGCGGTGTAGACCGGCGGGTGCTCCAGCAGCAGCAGCGTGTCCGGCCCGGTGCCGGCCACCCGCTGCTCGTGCAGCTCCCGCTGCCAGGCCCAGGCCTGCTCGTAGGGAACCAGACCCGCCCGGACGACGTGCAGCTCGCTCACGACCGGCAGCCTATGCCCGTTCCCGGGGCGCGGACCCGGGTGGCGGGTCGGGCGGGCCGCCGCGCAGCCGGGCGAGGACGGCGTGCGCGGTCCGTCGGCCGCTGGCCATCGCGCCCTGGATGGACGGGGTGTCCCGGTGGTCGCCGCAGACGAACAGACCACCACCGAGGTCGACCGGGCGGCGGTGCTGCAGCGGGGGAGTGGCCGCGGGCTGTGCCCCGGTGACCGTGACGGTGGTCAGGTGCGCGAGGTCGCTGGTGGACACCCCGTGCACGCGGGCGATCTCCTCCCGGACGTCGGCCTCCCGGGTGAGCGCCAGGGTCGAGCTGGCCACCAGGGCGCGCCCGTCGGGGCTGTAGGCGGGCTGGGCGTCGGAGACGACCGAGCTGTTCACCACCTGCCCGCCGGGCTCGCCGAGCACGATCAGCGGGTCGGCCCACGGTGAGTGGGGCAGCACGTGCAAGTGGGTGGTGACCTGCCGGGGTGCGGACGCGGCCAAGCCGGGGACGAGCCCGGCGGCGGTGTCCGGGTCGGTGGCGAGCACCACCGCGCGGGCATCCGTAGTGCCCTGCTCCGTGGTCACCGAGGTGCCGGTGACCACGGACACCCGCTGGCCCAGGTGCAGCTGCCCGGGATCCAGCCGCTCGGCGAGCTGCTCGCCGACCGCCTGCATGCCGGCCGCCGGTAGGCCGACCCGCCCGCGGACGAAGCTGCGCCAGACCAGGTCCAGGTAGCGGCTGGACGTGGTGAGCTCGTCCTCGAGCAGGACCCCGGCCAGGAAGGGCCGCAGGAACCGCTCCAGCGCCTGCTCGCCGATCCCGGCGGCGCGCAGCGACTCCTCGGCCGTGCGCTCCCGGCCGGCGAGCAGCCGCCGCACGGGCAGGTACCCCGCACGCGCCGAGAAGGCGCCGAGCGCCGCCAGCCGGACGGGGCCGCCGAGGGGTGCCCGCAGGGTGCCGGGCACGGTGCCCGGGTGCTGGCGCGGGTCGACGACCCGGTGCGCGCGGCCGTCCACGCGCACCACCGCGCCGGTCCAGAACCAGCCGAGGTCCAGCGCCGGCAGGTCCAGGTCGGCCGCGACCCGGGGGTAGCCGGTGTTGAGCACCTGGAAGCCCCGGTCGATGACGAAGCCGTCGACCCGGTCGGTGGTCAGCCGGCCACCGGGGTGGGCGCCGGCCTCGACGACCTGCACGTCGACGCCCGCGGCGGCCAGCCGGACGGCGGCGGAGAGCCCGGCGAGGCCGGCGCCGACGACCACGACCTCGGCGCCGGGGGGCAGTGACATGCCGCGAACCTAGGCGCTGACCGGGCCGGGCCGCCGCCCGGAGACGAGCACTGTGGACAGCGGCGGGGCCTGTGGACGACGGCAGCGCGTCCGGGCCGGACCCGCCTACGGTCCGACGCATGCCCGCACCCACCCCGCCGGTCCCGGCTCCCGTCGTGCCCGGCTACGTGCTGGAGGAGCTGCTCGGCCGAGGGGGCTCCGGCCAGGTGTGGCGGGCGCGCCCGCGGGACGGCGGCGCGCCGGTGGCGGTCAAGGTGCTGCTGCGCGGCGACCCGGAACGCCAGGAGCGGGAGGCCCGCCTGCTCGCCGAGCTGGACCACCCCCACCTGGTGCGCCTGCACCGTGTGGTCCGCCGCGAGGTGCGTGGTGGGCCCGCCGAGGTGAGCCTCGTCCTGGAGCTGCTGGCCGGTGGCAGTCTGGCCGCGCTGCTGGCCCGCCGCGGCCGCCTCTGCCCGGGGGAGGTGGTGACCACGGTGGCACCGGTCGCCGCAGCGCTCGCCCAGGCGCACGAACGCGGGGTGGTGCACGGTGACCTGTCGCCGGGCAACGTCCTGTTCACGGCCGAGGGCCGGCCGGTGCTCACCGACTTGGGCACCGCCAGGTTGGTGGGCGACACGGCCCGCGCGGAGGTCACCCCGCCCTACGTCGACCCGGTCGTGGCGCGGGGTGGTGCGCCGGGTCCGGCCTCGGACGTGTTCGGCGTGGCGGCGGCGGCCTTCCACGCGCTCACCGGCATCGCCCCGTGGAACGCGGCCGACCCGGCCGAGACCCTCGCGGTGGCGGCGGCGGGGGAGGTGCCCGACCTGGCGCTGCTGGCACCCGAGGCGCCGGCGGAGCTGGTGCGCGTGGTGCTGCGCGGGCTGTCCGCGGATCCGCACGTGCGCGGCACGGCGGCGGCGTTCGCGCTGGACCTGCGGCACGCCTGCCGCCCCGAGCCGGTCCGGCTACCGGTGGCCGGGGTGCCCGACCACGAGCTCGGAGCCACCGGGCAGGGGCCGCGTACCGAGCTGACCCACCAGGTGCCCGGCCGTCGGGAGCGCGCGGCCCACGCCGCACCGGTGCCCGAGGGGGCGCCGGCCCGCCTCCGCCGCGCGGTGTCGGGGCTCTCCCGCGTGGTGCACCGGGGGCCGGACCGGCTGCCGGGCCCCGAGCGACGGTGGCCGGGGCTGCGGCGCCTGCTGGTGCCGGTGGTCGTCCTGGCCACCGTGGCGGTGGGGGTGAGCGGCGCGGCCTGGGTGGGCACCCACTGGGGAGCGGCGGTGCCGGTCCCGGTGCCGGCGGCCGATGGCGCCGAGGTGCCCTCGGGACCGGCGGACCGGCCCGCCGACCCGGCCCCGAGTGTCCCGACCGGGAGCGGCGCGGTGCCGAGCGTGCCCCCGGCGAGCCCACCGAACGCGCCGACCGAGAGCGACCGGGCGGCCACCTCCGCGGTGCCCGCCGACCCGGGGGAGTGGCAGGCCCTGCTCAGCGGCCTCTACCAGCGGCGGGCGGCGGCCTTCGCGACGGCGGATCCGGCCGCGGTGGCCGACGTCCACGTCCCCGGCAGCGCGCTGTCCCGGCGGGACCTGGCCCAGGTCGAGGCGCTCATGGCGGCCGGACAGGTGCTCGCCGGCTTCGCCCCGCAGGTGGGCGAGGTCCGGGCGGTGACGGTCGAGGAGGAGGGGCGCGCCGTGCTCGAGGTCGTCGACACCCTGCCCGGCTACCGGGTGGCCGAGGCCGGTGGCGGGTTGGTGCGGGAGGTCCCGCCGCGGGGTGAGGCCCGGGTGCGCCTGGTGCTGGAGCTGACCGCAGCGGGCTGGCGGATCGCCGACGCCGAGCGGCTGACGTGACCCGGTCAGTCCTCGGCGAGTGCAGCCGCCAGCGCGGCGTCGACGTCGGTGTGGGCGTGCCGGAACCCCGCGGCCTGCAGGACCGCCGGCACGGCTCGCTGGCCGGCGAGCACCCCCACCTCGGCGAACTCGCCGAGCACCAGGTGCAGGGCCGGCGCGGGCACCGGCAGCACAGCAGGCCGGTGGACGGCGCGGCCCAGTGCGGCGGTGAACTCGGCGTTGGTGACCGGCGCCGGCCCGGTGAGGTTGACCGGTCCCGAGACGTCGGTGGTGAGCAGGAAGCGGATCGCGTCGACCTCGTCGCGCAGGCTGATCCACGGCTGGTACTGCCGCCCCGAACCGAGCCGCCCGCCCAGGCCGACCCGGAACAGCGGCAGCATCCGCCCGAGCAGGCCGCCACGGCCGAGCACCAGCCCGGTGCGCAGGGTGGCCACCCGGATGCCGGCATCGGCCGCCGGGGCGGTCGCCCCCTCCCACGCCACGCAGACCCGGGCGAGGAAGTCGGTGCCGGCCGGGGCCGACTCGTCGACGACCCGGTCGCCGGTGTCCCCATAGAAGCCCACCGCGGAGCCGGACAGCAGCACCCGCGGGCGGTCGGGGTCGGCCGCCGCGGCGTCGGCGAGCGCCTGGCTGACCGTGGTGGTGCTGTCCACCCGGCTGCGCAGCACCCGCTGCTTGTGCCCCTCGCTCCACCGTCGGTCGCCCACGCCGACGCCGGCCAGGTTGACCACCGCGTCGACGTCGGACAGCACCGTGGCGGCGATCTGCCGGTGGCCGGGGTCCCAGCGGTGCTCGTCAGCGGTCCGCGGGGTGCGGCGGACCAGCCGCAGCACCTCGTGGCCGTCCGCCTGCAGCGCGGGCACCAGGGCCGTGCCGATGAGCCCGGAGGAGCCGGTGACGGCGACCTTCATCGCGAGGTGCTCCCTGGTGGTGGGGTGGTGACCGGGCGGGACGACGAAGGGCCCCGGCGGCTGCCGGGGCCCTTCCTCGGGAGATCAGGCGAGACCGAGCTCGCCCTCGAACTGACCGGCTTCCAGCCGCTCCTTCATCGTGCTGAGGAAGCGGGCGGCGTCGGCGCCGTCGACGATCCGGTGGTCGTAGCTCAGCGCCAGGTAGACCATCGACCGGACCGCCACCACCTCGCCGAGCTCGGGGTCGGTGACGACCACCGGCCGCTTGACGACAGAGCCGACACCCAGGATCGCGACCTGCGGCTGGTTGATGATCGGGGTGTCGAACAGGGCGCCGCGGCTGCCGGTGTTGGTCAGCGTGAACGTGCCGCCGCCCAGCTCGTCGGGCGTGACCTTGTTGGTGCGGGTCCGCTCGGCCAGGTCGGCGATCTTGCGCGCGATGCCCGGGATGTTCAGGTCGCCGGCGCCGTGGATGACGGGCACGAGCAGCCCGCGCTCGGTGTCCACCGCGATGCCGAGGTTCTCGGCGTCGTGGTAGGTGACCGTGCCGGCCGCCATGTCCACCGAGGAGTTCACCACCGGGTGCACCTTGAGCGCCTCGACGGCGGCCTTGGCGAAGAACGGCAGGAACGACAGCTTCACGCCCTCGCGGGTGGCGAAGTCGCCCTTCACCCGGTCGCGAAGCCGGGCGATCTTGGTGATGTCCGCCTCGACCACGGTGGTCAGCTGCGCACTGACCTGCAGGGACTCGAGCATGCGCTTGGCGATGACCGTGCGCAGCCGGGACAGCTTCTCGGTGTGGCCGCGGAGGCTCTGGTCCGGGCTGGCCGCCGGCGACGGGGTCTGCGGAGCCGCGGGCGCCGATGCCGCGGGGGCGGGCTGCTTCGCCTTCTCGGCCGCCGTGAGCACGTCCTGCTTGCGGATCCGCCCGCCGACGCCGGTGCCCTCGACCGACCCGAGGTCGACGTTGTGCTCGGCCGCCAGCCGCCGCACCAGCGGCGTCACGTAGGCGCCGCCACCGGACGGGGCCGGAGCGTTGACGGGCTTGGAGGCCGGGGCCACCGCGTCGGCCGGCGAGGGCTGCGAGGTCGGCGACTTCGCCGGGAGGTCACCGCTGGAGCCGTAGTCGGCACCGGGCTGCTCCGAGGCGGGCGCGGCCTGCTGGGGCGCGGGCTGCTTCGCCGGCGGAGCGGACTCCTGCTCGGCGGCCGGCTGCTCGGCGGGCTGCTCGGGCTCGGGCTGGGGCTCCGGTTCGGCGGATGCGGCGCCGTCGGAGGAGCCGATCACCGCCAGCTCCGCGCCGACCTCGACCGTCTCGTCCTCGTTGACCGAGATCGACAGCAGCGTGCCCGAGACCGGCGCGGGGATCTCAGTGTCGACCTTGTCGGTGGAGACCTCCAGCAGCGGCTCGTCGGCGGTGACCTCCTCACCGACCGCCTTCAGCCAGCGGGTGACGGTGCCCTCGGTGACGCTCTCGCCCAGCGCGGGCATGGTCACCGGGGTGCCCTGCCCACCGCCAGAGCCGCCAGAGCCGCCGGAGGACTTCGCCGGAGCCGGCTCCGCCGGGGCCTCCTGCGCGGGGGCCTCCTGCGCGGGGGCCTCCTGCGCAGGCGCCTGCTCCGCAGGGGCATCCTGGGCCGGCGCTTCCTCGGCCGGAGTCTCCTGGGCGGGAGCGTCGCCGTCCCCACCGATCACCGCGAGCTCGGCGCCCACGTCGACCGTCTCGTCCTCACCGACCAGGATCTTGGTCAGCACGCCGGCGGCCGGCGAGGGGATCTCGGTGTCCACCTTGTCGGTGGACACCTCCAGGAGCGGCTCGTCGACCTCGACCTGCTCACCCTCCTGCTTCAGCCAGCGGGTGACCGTGCCCTCGGTGACGCTCTCGCCCAGGGCGGGCATGGTGACGGACGTCGGCATCGAAGGCAGGTCTCCTCAAGTCGTGTGGGGCAGTGCTGGCTGGAACGGGTCGTGCAGGTCGAACGGTGCGCGCAGCGGTCAGCTGTGCGAGTGCAGCGGCTTGCCGGCGAGGGCCAGGTGCGCCTCGCCCAGGGCCTCGCTCTGGGTCGGGTGCGGGTGGATCAGCTGGGCGACCTCGTCGGGCAGGGCCTCCCAGTTGTAGATCAGCTGCGCCTCGGCGATGAGCTCACCGACGCGGCTGCCGACCATGTGGACGCCGATGACGGGGCCGTCGGCGGCGCGGACGAGCTTGACCGCGCCGGCGGTCTTGAGGATCTGGCTGCGGCCGTTGCCGCCCAGGTCGTAGGTGAGCACCTCGACCTCGCCGTACTTCTCCTTGGCCTGGGCCTCGGTCAGGCCCACCGAGGCGACCTCGGGGTCGGAGTAGGTGACCCGCGGCACACCGGCGTAGTCGATCGGCACGACCGGGAGGCCGGCCAGCCGCTCGGCGACGAGGATGCCCTCGCCGAAGCCGACGTGGGCCAGCTGCAGGGTGGGGATCAGGTCGCCGACGGCGGAGACGGTGGGGAGGTTGGTCTGGCAGTACTCGTCGACGAGCACGTACCCGCGCTCCATCGCCAGGCCGGCCTCCTCGTAGCCGAGGCCCTGGCTGACCGGTCCGCGACCGACGGCCACCAGCACCAGCTCCGCCTCGAGCTCCTTGCCGTTCTCCAGGGTGACCTTCACGCCGTCGGCGGTGGTCTGCACGGTGGAGACGCGGTTGCCCAGCTCGAAACCGATCTTGCGACGGCGGAAGGCGCGCTCGAGCAGCTTGGACGAGGACTCGTCCTCCAGCGGCACGAGGTGCGGCAGGCCCTCGACGATCGTGACGTCGACACCGAAGGACTTCCAGGCGCTGGCGAACTCGCACCCGATGACGCCGCCGCCCAGGACGATCGCCGAGGTGGGCACCCGGTCGAGCCCCAGCGCGTGGTCGCTGGTGATGACCTTGGTGCCGTCGACCTCGATGCCCGGCAGCGAACGGGCGTACGAGCCGGTGGCCAGCAGGACGTGGCGGCCTTCGTAGGTCTCGCCGTTGACCTGGACCGCGGTGGGGGAGACCAGCCGGCCCTCGCCCTCGACGTAGGTGATCTTGCGGCTCTTGATCAGGCCCTGCAGGCCCTTGTAGAGCTTGCTGATGACGCCGTCCTTGTAGGCGTTCACGCCGTCCATGTCGATGCCGGCCAGCGAGGTCTTGACGCCGTACTGCTCGCCGTCGCGGGCCATGTCGGCGATCTCACCGCTGTGCAGCAGCGCCTTGGTGGGGATGCAGCCACGGTGCAGGCAGGTGCCGCCGACCTTGTCCTTCTCGATCAGCACGACGGACAGACCCAGTTCCGCGCCGCGCAGCGCAGCGGCGTAGCCACCGGAGCCACCACCGAGGATGACCAGGTCAGCGGGGGTGGTCGGTGCGCTCACAAGTGCTCCTCAGTGCTGAGTGGCCCGGTGCCTGACCCGGGCGCGGTGGTCCTGCGCCTGCACATCCTGCCACTCCGGGGAACGGCGCGTCCGCATGCTCCGTTGCAGTCGCCAGAGCGTTGCGGAGCAGACCGCGACCGTGGGCGACGGGAGTGGGGATGGGACTGTTCGACCGGCTGCGCGGACGGCGGGGGACAGGCGGTCCCCGCGGGGACCGCCGGGGCACGCTGGACCGGGCTTCAGCGTCCGGTGACCTCACCCATCTCGAGCAGTTCGTCGCCACCCGACGGGGCGTCGAGGGCTACGTCGAGCCGCGGACGGCGGTCACCGAGACGACCATCCTGCTCGTCGCCGCTGACGGGGAGTGGACCCGCCGGCGGATCGACGGCCCCGACGTGGCCCGCCGGCTCTCCCGCGACCTGGCCGTTCCCGTCTACGACGCGCAGGTCACCGGCTACCCCCAGCGGATGCGTGACTGGAGCGCCCGCCAGAAGTCGAAGGACCACCGTCCCCCCACCACTCGTTGACGCTCGCGGCGGGCCCCTGACGGTGGCCGTTCCAGGGGCCCGCTGCGGGCCACGCCGTCAGTTGCTCCCGGCGATCAGGTCCTCGATGGTGGCCAGCAGGGTGCGGACCGGCACCCCGGTGCCGCCCTTGGGCGTGTAGCCCCACGGCGCGCCGGTGTTGAGCGACGGGCCGGCGATGTCGATGTGCGCCCACGGCAGCCCGGCCGGGACGAACTCGGCCAGGAAGTGCCCGCCCACGAGCATGCCGCCCATCCGGTCGGCGTTGGCGTTGACCAGGTCGGCGACGGAGGAGTCCAGCCCGCGGCGCAGCTCCGGCGGCAGCGGCATCGCCCACATCGGCTCACCGGTGCGCGCGCTGGCGGCGACCACGGCGTCGCGCAGGTCGTCGCTGCCCATGACACCGGAGGTGCGGGTGCCCAGCGCGACCATCTGGGCGCCGGTCAGCGTCGAGGTCTCCAGCAGGTACGCGGGGGAGTCCTCGGCGGCTCGGCAGATCGCGTCGGCGAGGACCACCCGGCCCTCGGCGTCGGTGTTGGTGATCTCGGCCTTCGTGCCGTTGCGGAAGGTCACCACGTCGGCCGGGCGGTAGGCGGTGCCGCTGGGCAGGTTCTCCGCGATCGGCACGGTGGCGGTGACGTCGACCGGCAGCCCGAGCTCGGCGACGAGGCAGACGGTGGCGATCACGGCCGCGGCGCCGGCCATGTCGCTCTTCATGTCCTCCATCTTCGCGGCGGGCTTGATCGAGATGCCGCCGCTGTCGAAGGTGATGCCCTTACCGACCAGCGCCACGCTGGTGCGGGCCTTCTTGCCCTTGTAGACCAGGCGCAGCAACCGCGGGCCGCGGGCCGAGCCGCTGCCGACGGCGAGGATGCCGCCGTAGCCCCCGTCGGCCAGCGCCTTCTCGTCGAGCACCTCGACCGAGAGCCCGGCCTTCTTGCCGGCGGCCGCGCCCCGGGCGGCCAGCTCGGCCGGGTGCAGGTCGTTGGGCGGGGTGTTGACCAGGTCGCGGACCAGGGCGACCGCGTCGGCGACGGCCCGGGTCCGGGCCAGCGGGGCCTTCGCCGCGGCCGTGTCGGGGACCACCAGCTCGAACGAGGCCGGCGGGGTGGGCCGGTCGGCGGGCAGCCCGGACTTGTAGGCGGTGAACTCGTAGGCCCCCAGCAGCGAGCCCTCACCGACGGCGCGCAGGCGCTCGGCGTCCGGGGTGCCCCCCACGGCCGCCAGCAGGGTGATCACCGAACCGCGGCCGGTCAGGGCGCGGCTGGCGGCGCCGGCGGCGCGGCGCACGGCCTCGGGGGAGTACGTGCCGTCGGCCTGCGGGGCGCCGAGCCCGGCGACGGCGACCACCGGGAACGGGGCCTGCCCGAACGTCGGCAGCCTGGTCACCTCGTCCTCGGCACCGCGGGCGCCCAGGTCGGCCAGTGCGGACAGCAGCCGCCCGCCCAGCAGGCGGTCGACCGCCTCGGCGCCGGGGGTGGTCAGCAGGCCCGTGGGCCCCGCGCCGACGCCGACGACGACGGCGTCGGCGGTCAGCTTCTCGAGCGGGCGGTCAGTGGCGGAGATCGTCGGTGGCACGGGCCGATCCTAGGGAGGCCACCGTGACCGCACACCGGCGGCGCCGGGCGGGCCGGCGGCGACCCGGCCGTGGCGCGCCGGGACGGTCACCGGCTACTTCGACGGCACCGGCGGGTCGGGGACCTCGTCGGCGACGACGGCATCCCGCTCGCCCATCGGCACCGGGTCGCCCTCGGTGGTGTCCACCGTGGTCTGGTGCTCGGTCTCGGCGTTGATCTCCGCACCCAGCAGCACCAGGTAGCAGGTCAGGTACAGCCACAGCATCAGCACGATGACGCCGGCGATCGCCCCGTAGGTCTCGTCGTAGGAACCGAAGTTGTTGACGTAGAAGCTGAATCCGAGGCTCACCAGCGCCCAGACGACGGTCACCACGATCGACCCGAGGGTGACCCACTTGACCTGTGGGGCGTCGCGGTCCGGGGCGACCCGGTAGAGCACCGACAGCGATCCGATCATCACCCCGAGCAGCAGCACCCAGCGGGCCACCTGGGCCACCACGGTGCCGAACCCGCCCAGCGGGAGCGCATCCAGCACGACGGGCAGGACGGCCACCAGGGTGAAGGTGATCAGGACGAAGACGATCGCGCCCAGGGTGAGCAGCAGCGCCAGCGCCCGCAGCTTGAGGAAGTTGCGGGTCTCCACCTCGTCGTAGGCGATGTTGACCGCCTTGACCATGTTGTTGGTCCCGCCCGAGGAGCTCCACAGGGCACCGAGGATGGAGAGGATCAGGCTGATCGTGAGCGCTCCGCCGCTGCTCTCGACGATGTTCCTCAGCTGGTCGCCGATCAGGGTCGCCGCCTCGTCGGGCAGCTGCTCCGACAGCGACGCGATCTGCTGCTCCACCGTGTCGGCGTCGGCGACCAGGCCGTAGATGGAGACCGTGGCGATCAGGGTGGGGAAGATCGCCAGGAAGCCGAAGAACGCCACCCCGCCGGCGATGATGGGCATGTTGTCGGCGTTGTTCTCCGCCCAGGCCCGCTTGACCACCTGCAGCCAACCCCGCGCGGGGATCTGCAGCGGGGTCTCGGCGTGCACGCCGGGCATCTCCGCGGAGCTGGGCACGTCCGGTGCCGGACGTGCGGCCTCCCGCCGCTCGGTCGCCACCACCGTGGCCGACGACGCGCCGGTGGCGGGGTCGTCCTGGGCGCGTTCGGCCGCGGCCCGGGCGGCGGCGCGCCGCTCGGCCTTCTCCTGCACCCGCTGGCGGATGCGCTCGACCGAGCTCTCGCGGCGTCCGGCGTCGACCATCTGGGCGGTCCCCTCGTCTCGGGTGGTGGTCGTTCGGTGGTGGGTCAGTCGCCGGGCCAGTTGCCCGTGAGCTTGGTGAACCCCCGGGCGCCGGCCCGGTCGATCACGGCCTTGGTGGCGCCGAACAGGGCGCCCTGGATGGCGGCGGCCAGCACGACCTCGCGCATCCGGTACTCGCTCTGCAGTGCGCCGGGTGCGTCGTCCTCGTCGGCGACCCGCTTCCAGATCTGCTTGAACACCGCGCCCGAGACGGCGCCGGCCGCGAGGCCGCCCAGCAGGCCGATCGGGCGGTAGACGGCCTTGGGGCTGGGGGTCACCGGCGGCTCGTGGTCGCGGCCCGCTGCTTCGCAGCGGCGCGCCTGCGCTCGGCCGCGGCACGCCTGCGCTCCGCGGCGGCCTGCGCGGCCGCAGCACGCCGGTCCGCGGCCCGCTTGCGGGCCACCTTCCGCGCTGCTGCCCGCTCCGCGGCCGCCCGTCGCGCCGCGAGCTGGGCCACGGCCTGCCGCTTCTGGGCTTCCTTGGCCGCGGCGCGCTCGAGCCGGGTGGCCCGGCGCCTCCGTCGCCAGGCGAGCAGACCGACGACCGCGGTCAACGCCGCCGCCCCGCCGCCGATGACCGCCGGCGGGTTCTCCCGGTAGGTCTCGACCGCGGTGTCCTTCGTGCGGTTCGCGCTCTCCACCGCCGAGCTCCTGGCTCGGTCGGCGCGCTCCTTCGCCCGGCCCGGCACGTCGAGCCGGTGGCTCAGCTCGTCGACGGTCCGGCCGAGCTGCTCGCGGGTCTGCTCGATGTCCGCGCGGATGGCGTCGGGGTCGGTGGGCTGCGATCCGGCGCCCGGCCGGTCGTCGTCGGGTCCGGTCATCGGGACGCACTCTCCTTCATGGTGGCGACATCGGTCTTGACGCTGGAGATCGCCTCGGTGGGCACCGGCGGCGCGGCCTGCTGCACGTCCTTCTTGCCGATCAGGGCCAGGACGCCGGCGGTCCCGAAGAGCACGACGGCGACGATGAGCGCGGCCAGCCAGCCCGGGAGGGCGAGGGCCAGCGCCAGGACGGCGGCCGCGACGAGCACCTGCAGACCGAGGAAGGCGGCCAACCCCGCGCCGCCGAACAGGCCGGCGCCGAGGCCGAACTTCTTGGCCTTGGTGCCGACCTCGTTCTGGGCCAGGCGAATCTCGTCCCGGACCAGCCGGGTCAGCTGGTCGGAGAGCTGACCGATCAGCTGACCGGTGGAGGCGTTCTCGGTGGCCGGGGGCGGCGGCGCCACCCGGCTCGCGCCGGTGCCCGGGGCGGGCTGGCTCATGGGTCCTCCGCGGTGTGCAGCATGGATGGTGCTCCCACCCATGCCCATGCACTTACCGTGTAAACCAAGATCGTCGTCGACGTGGGGATCGCCTCCTGCGCCGGTTCGGGCTGCCGTCGGCCGCCCGGGCTCGCTAGCCTCCCGCCATGAGCTGGACCTGGCAGCTGGAAGACCCCTCGGGGGCGCCCGTCGATCCGGCGACGATCGGGGTGGAGGTGCCCGAGCACGACAACCAGGGGGACGCCGAGTCCTGGCTGGGGGAGACCTGGCGCGACCTGCTCGAGCGCGGCGTCGCGACGGTCACCCTGCTGGAGGACGGCGAGCGCGTCTACGGACCGATGGGCCTGGCGGCCACGTAATCACCACGTGGGTCACCAGGTAGGTCACCACGTGGGCCACCAGGCCCGGACCGTCAGCCCCGGGAGGTCTTGGCCGGGTCGCGCTCGACGACGTCGCCCAGGGCCTCGTCGATGCGGGTCATGACCTCGGCCGGCAGCCGGACGCCGGCGGCCTTCACGTTGTCGTGCACCTGCTCGGGACGGCTGGCCCCGATGATCGCCGCCCCGACGTTCGGGTTCTGCAGCACCCACGCGATCGCCAGCTGGGCCATGGTGAGGTCCAGCTCGTCGGCGATCGGCCGCAGCTGCTGCACCCGGGTCAGCACGTCGTCGGTCAGGTAGCTCTTCATCGACCCGCCCACGGTGGCGTGGCCGCCGCGGCTGTCGGCCGGCGGCTGCTGGCCGGGCAGGTACTTGCCGGTGAGCACGCCCTGCGCCAGCGGTGACCAGACGATCTGGGAGAGGCCCTCCTCCTCGCTGGTGGGCACCACCTCGGTCTCGATGACCCGCCACAGCATCGAGTACTGGGGCTGGTTGCTGATCAGCGGCACCTTGAGCTCGCGGGCGAGCTCGGCGGCGGCGGCGATCTCCTCGGCCCGCCACTCCGAGACCCCGAGGTAGAGCACCTTGCCCTGCCGCACCAGGTCGGCGAAGGCGGTCATCGTCTCCTCCAGCGGCACCGAGGAGTCGTACCGGTGGGCCTGGTAGAGGTCGACGTAGTCGGTCTGCAGCCGGCGCAGCGACGCGTGGCAGCTCTCGATGACGTGCTTGCGGGACAGCCCGCGGTCGTTGGCGCCGGGGCCGGTGGGCCAGTAGACCTTGGTGAAGACCTCCAGACCCTCCCGGCGCTGGCCGGCCAACGCCCGGCCGAGGACCGACTCGGCCTTCGTCCCGGCGTAGACGTCGGCGGTGTCGAACGTGGTGATCCCGGCGTCGAGGGCCGCGTGCACGCAGGCGTGCGCGGCGTCCTCCTCGACCTGGCTGCCGTGGGTCAGCCAGTTGCCGTAGGCGATCTCGGAGATGGTCAGGCCGGAGCGGCCGAGGCGTCTGAATTCCACGCCGCGGACGCTAGTCGTGAGCCCCGCTGACGATCTGGCGCGGGGTGCGCCCTCAGACCTCGGCGCCCTGCGGCACCTGGGGCTTCGGGAAGCGCCAGCGGCGGATCATGGTCGCGCGGCTGACGCCGTACCAGATCAGACCGCGCATCCGCTCGGTGTGGTTCGGGAACCGCTCCTCGACGACCTTCTTGATCCGGCGTCCCAGGAACACCGAGTCGACGATGATGACGAGGAAGAAGGCGAACCAGACGAACACCGTGTAGCTCTGCACCGCCGGGTTCGGGACGAAGTACCCGACCAGCACGAGCGCGGCCACGACCAGGAAGAAGCTGCCGGCGTTGCGCCGGGCGTCGACGATGTCGCGGACGAGCCGGCGGACGGGGCCGCGGTCGCGGGCCGGGAGGGCGCTGTCATCGCCCCGCAGGGCCGCCTGGCGGGTGCTGCCGCGGTTGGCGGCCTGCTGCTCCCGCATCCGGCGGTAGGCCTCCTTGCGGTTGGTCGGCGGCGGGGGCACCGGCCCGGGCCGCCGCCCCTGGGCCTCGTTGCGCCTCGGCGTCGGCCGGCCCTTGCCCACCGCCGTGCTGCCGGCCAGCTGGGGGGTCTGGTCGGACTGGGCGTCCGGGATCGACGCGGAGTCGGCGCGGCGGCCGGGCAGGCGGAGCTTCACGGCAGGTGAGTCTACGTGGCCGGGTGCCGGCAGGAGGGCGATCGAGCGGCGCCGAGCCGCACACCGGCCCGGTCGGGGGATCCCGTTGACGGCCGGACCGCCGTACAGTGGGAATGACCCGCCCCCGGCGGTGTTGATCCCGATGGACGACAGCCCGTCGAGCCGGCACCGGCGCGGCCGGGCAGCGACACCCTCGAGCGTGGGAGGACCACACAGATGACCGTGCAGGACACGCAGGCCCCCGACGCCACCGGCGTCTTGCTCAGCGACGCGGCCGCCCTCAAGGTGAAGACGCTGCTGGACCAGGAAGGCCGTGACGACCTGCGGCTGCGCATCGCAGTGCAGCCCGGCGGTTGCTCGGGCCTCCGCTACCAGCTGTTCTTCGACGAGCGCTTCCTCGACGGCGACCAGACCTTCGAGTTCGGTGGCGTCGAGGTCATCGTCGACCGGATGAGCACCCCCTACCTCGGCGGCGCGACGATCGACTTCGTCGACACCATCGAGAAGCAGGGCTTCACGATCGACAACCCGAACGCCGGCGGCTCCTGCGCGTGCGGCGACTCGTTCTCCTGATCGCCGGCTGAGCCAGCCCGACGGGGCCCGGCACCCCCCAGGGGGTGCCGGGCCTCGTCGCGTCCGGGATCAGTTCACCGGGCCGGACGGGACGGGGACCGGCTGACCGCTCGAGGGGGGCGGGACGGCCGAGGGCGGGGCGAGCGTCCCGGGACCCGTGTCGCCCGGTGGCACCGTCGCCGTGTACCGGGGGGAGATCGGTGGCGGGGTCCGCGCGCTGGGGGCGGCGGACGTCGGGCGGGGCGCGGGGGGATCGTCCTGCGCCCCGGAACAGCCGGTGAGGACGACGGCGGCCAGGACCCCGGCCGCCGCAGCACCCGCCCGGCGGCCGGTCACAGCCGGACCGGGTAGACCGGCTCGGGGATCTGCGGGGTGATCCGCTCCTCGACGAAGATGCCGTGCCAGATCATGAAGACCAGCACCTCCCAGACCTGCCGCGCGATCCGCTTGCTGGGCGTCTCCGCCTGGCGCAGCCGGTCGAGGAGGACGAGCACGTGGTCGCGGTCGAGCCACTCGTCGGTCTGGCTCTCGGTGACGACGCCCCGCGCCCACTCGTGCAGCGGGCCGGCGAGGAACTCAGCCGTCGGGACGGGGAAACCGAGCTTGCGCCGGTTCATGATCCGCGGCGGCACGATCTGCGCCATCGCCTGGCGCAGCGCGTACTTGGTCGCGTCGCCGCGCGCCGGGACCCGCATCTCAAGGGGGAGGGTGCTGGCCAGGGCGAAGACCTCGGGGTCCAGGAACGGCACGCGCAGCTCGAGTGAGTTGGCCATGGTCATCTTGTCGGCCTTGACCAGGATGTCCCCGCGCAGCCAGGTGAACAGGTCGACGTACTGCATGGCGGTCACGTCGTCGTAGCCCGCTGCCCGGGTGCGCCGGTAGAGCTCCTCGGTGACCTGCACGTGCGAGAGGTCGGGGTCGCGGCCGGGGAGCAGTTCGGCGAGTTCGGCGGCGTTGAGGTTGCGGGCGTTGCCGTAGTACCGCTCCTCGAGCGGGATGGACGCGCGGCGCAGCAGGTCCTGGCCGCGCACCCCCTCGGGGACCAGCCGGGACAGCGACCCGAGCGCCCGGCGGCCGGCCGCCGGCAGCTTGTCGGCCCAGGCCAGGCTGAGCGGCTCGCGGTAGATCGTGTAACCGCCGAACAGCTCGTCGGCGCCCTCGCCGGACAGCACCACCTTGACGTGCTTGCGGGCCTCGCGGGCCACGAAGTACAGCGGCACGAGCGCCGGGTCGGCGACCGGGTCGTCGAGGTACCAGACGACCGTGGGGATGGCGTCGGCGAAGTCCTGGGCGGTCACCTCGACCGGCACGTGCTTCACGCCCAGGATCGCGGCGGACTCCGCGGCGATCTCCACCTCCGACGTCGCCTCGCGCTGGAAGCCGACGGTGAAGGTGACCAGGTCGGGGTTGTACTTGTGGGCCAGGGCGGCGACCGCGGTGGAGTCGATCCCGCTGGACAGGAACGAGCCCACGGTGACGTCGGCGCGCATGTGCTTGGCGACCGAGTCGTCGAGCACCTCGGCGATCCGGTCGAACAGCGCCTGCTCGGTGCCGGGGGCGACCGGCGTCGGGCGGAACGACGGGTGGAACCAGCGTGCGGTGTGCAGCTCGCCGTCGACGACGGTGAAGCTGGTGCCGCTCTCGATCCGCCGGATGCCGCGGTGCAGGGTCGCGGGCTCGGGGACGTACTGCAGCGTCAGGTAGTGCTGCAGCGACGCCGGGTCGACGCCGCCCGCGCCGGTCGAGCCGCCGAGCAGCTCCAGCAGCGCCTTCTTCTCCGAGCTGAAGACCAGCCCGCCGTCGGCCAGCCGAGCGGTGAACAGCGGTTTGATGCCGAAGGCGTCCCGGGCGCCGAACGCCGTCCCGGTCTCGGTGTCCCAGATCACGAAGGCGAACATGCCGCGCAGCTTCGGGACGACCGCCTCGCCCCACAGGTGGTACCCGGCGACGATCGCCTCGGTGTCGCCCTCGGTGGCGAAGCTGGCGCCGGCGGCCTTCAGCTCCTCGCGGAGCTCCAGGTAGTTGTAGATCTCCCCGTTGAACACGATCCGGTACCGGCCCTCGGCGTAGGGCATCGGCTGCGGGCTGCCCTCGATGTCGATGAAGGCCAGCCGGTTGAAGCCGAGCACCGCGTGCGGGTCGGCCCAGACCTCCCGGTCGTCGGGACCCCGGTGGCGCAGGCAGCGCAGCGCGTGCCGCACCTGCTCGACGGTGCCCTCCCCGACCCGGTCGGCGTCGGTGGACAGGTAGGCCAGCAGGCCGCACATGCGGGGGTCTCCAAGGTGGTGGGGGACGGCGGAGGGCAGGACGCCCCGTGGTCAGACGCGCTGGCCGGCGCGGGTCTTGCGCGTGGCGATCCGTTCCGCGAGGAAGGACAGGATCGGCACGGTGCCTGCCAGGAGCACGAGCACCGTGCCCTTGACCGACCAGCGGGCGCGCAGCGCCAGGTCGCAGGCGGTCACGAAGAAGATCGCGTAGAGCCAGCCGTGCGCAGTGCCGATGACGGCGACCGGACCGTCGACCCCCGCGAGGTGCTTCAGCGGGACGGCGACCAGGACCAGGGCGATCAGCAGGACGCCGACGACCCAGGCCATCACCCGGTAGCGGACCAGGGCGGCAGGGACGTCCTGGCCGACCCGACGGGCGAGTGCGTGCGGCAGTCGCGACGCGGTCGCCGTGCGGTCAGCGGCCACTGCTGCTCCCGGGCCTGAGCGCCTTCTCGTTGAGCTCGGCGAGGTAGGCGTTGTAGGCGGCCAGCTCCGGATCGCCCGTGGTGTCGATCCGTGGCCGCTGGTAGAGCACCAGGGAGGAGCCGGGCTCGTCGTCGTCCGGGTCGCGGTCCAGCTCGTCCTTGGCCATCTTGAGGTAGAAGCCCAGGCCCATGAACCCGTAGAGCGGCCACTGCAACGCGTAGCTCCAGTTGACGGCGCCGCCACCGGCCTCGGCCTTGGTCAGCTGCCAGTAGCCGAGGAAGAACGTCATCACGAAGAGCGCGACGACGACCAGGTGCATCAGGAGCCACCCGGGGCTGAGCAGGCGTCGGTACACGCCCGCGACTGTAACCGCCGGACCTCGGCGACCGGCGCCGTCCGCACCGGTCGCGGGGCCCGGTGTGCCCGGGCCTCCGCCACGGAGCGCTCCGGCCACCCGGCGACCCGCCGGGGGAGTCCGCCCGCCCCGGGCACCCCAGGCGGGGTCGGATAGTCTCCGGGAGACTGTGGTGGGGGTGAGCGGCACCTGTCGATGGGTGCGGTGGACCTCCACCGGGAAGACCTCGTGGCGCCGCCACGGGGGAGATGAGGAGGGTGCTCGGTGGACCGCAGCTTCTGGAGCTGGGGATGGCCTGCGGGCATCACCGACGAGGCCGAGCAGATGCACGCGCTCTGGATCGGCTCGACGATCGCCGCGCTCGTGGTGGGCGTCGCCGTCTGGGTGCTCATCGCCTACGCCGCGATCCGGTACCGGAAGCGCGGCGACGAGCTGCCGAAGCAGACGGCCTACAACCTGCCGCTCGAGGTGGTCTACACGATCATCCCGTTCGTGATCGTCTCCGTGCTGTTCTTCTTCACGGTGAACACGCAGAACCGGGTGATGGAGCGCAGTGACGACCCCGACGTGACGGTCGGGGTGAACGCCTTCAAGTGGAACTGGCAGTTCGTCTACCCGGAGACCACCGACGAGAACGGCGGCGAGCCGGTGTCGACGGTCGGGAGCACCGACGAGATCCCGATCCTCGTCGTCCCGGTCGACCAGACGATCCGGTTCGAGCTGGCCTCGGCCGACGTCATCCACTCGTTCTGGATCCCGGAGTTCCTCTTCAAGCTGGACATCATCCCGGGCAACGAGAACGGCCGCGACAACGTCTTCGAGGTGACCGTCCGCGAGGAGGGCGCCTACGTCGGCCGCTGCGCCGAGCTGTGCGGCACGTACCACGCATTCATGAACTTCGAGCTGCGTTCGGTGAGCGGCGACGAGTTCGACGACTACATCAGTGCGCGTGAGGCCGGCCTGTCGACCCATGACGCGCTGGAGAGCATCGGCGAGCCCGGGCTGGCCACCTCCACGAGCCCGTTCGCGGGCGCCCGCGAGCAGGCATCTGCTTCCGCCGATGACTGACCCGACCACCCCGCAGCACCAGGAGGACCGGCCGTGAAGGTCGAAGCGCTCATCTTCAACTTGATCACGGTCTTCTGCATCGTCGCGGCGGTCGTCTACGGCGTCTGGGCCCGAGAGCCCATCGGCACGACGGCGCTGGCGCTCTCCGGTGGCCTGACCGCACTCATCGGTGGGTTCTTCTGGTTCGTCAGCCGGCGCATCGATGCCCGGCCGGAAGACCGCAAGGACGCCGAGATCGCCGACGGCGCCGGTGAGCTCGGCTTCTTCAGCCCGGCCAGCTACTGGCCCTTCGGCCTGGGGCTCTCCGCCGCGCTGATGGGCCTGGCGCTGGCCTTCTGGTTCCCCTGGCTCGTCCTCATCGCCGGCGTCGCGCTGCTGATCACGGTCGGTGGGCTGCTCTTCGAGTACTACGTCGGGCAGAACGCGCACAGCTGAGCCCCGCACCACCTCGTCCACCGGGGCCCCTCCCACGCCGGGAGGGGCCCCGGTGGCGTCTGTGCCGATGCCCACCCCGTCAGTTCCGCGGCCTCCATCCGACCGTGGGCCCCGCTGGCCGCTCCGGCACCGGACGTGCACCCGAGTACCCCAGGTCCGCGGTGGGGGCGGTGCTCGGCCGGCTACCTGGGAGCCGGCGGAGCGACTCGGATCGAGACGGTCCGGTCAGCGCGGTTCGACGCCGGGGTGCCTCTCCGGCACCGATGACGCGCGCTGGGAGGTGGCGGCTGGACGAGCACCTTCCTGCTTGCCATGCGCCCGTCGGGAGCGGGAGGGTCCGCCGGAACCGGTTCGAGTCCAGCGCGCTGGCTTGTGGCCGCAGCTGCTCGCGTGCGGTGCGCCCACGCGGCCGGGCCGACCGGTCAGCCGGTCAGCCCTGGGGCCACGGTGGTCACCCTCCGGTGCATGGCGGCATCGGCGCCTCGGCGGCCCGGCGCGGCGGCGGAGCCGCGAAGGCCGCGAAGGTGATCTCACTGCGCCGACGCCGAGCTGGTGCGAGCCGTCGGAGGACGCACCATCGACGGTGCCGCTCCTGCCCGCGGCGGCTGTCCACCAGTCCGAAGCACCGCCAGCGACTCGTCGCCACGAGGGACGCACGGGGGGCAACTCCAGGCCCCGGTGCGGCGCCTGGGCCGCACCGCCGCAATGCAGCAGGGCCCCCGGCGGAGATCCGCCGGGGGCCCTGCTGGTGTGGTGCGGGTCGATCAGTCGCGCGGGTCCTGCGGACGGCCACCCTCGGCCGGGCGGCCGCCCTCGGCCGGGCGACCCGAGCCGGTCAGCTCACGGTTGGCCTGCTCGGCCTCCAGGCCACGCGACTCGCGCTCGGCCGCCGCCTGCACCGCGGCCGGCTCCTCGATCGGGGTGAAGAAGCCCCGGATGGCCCGGCGGGCGCCGCCCACCTGGTTCATCTTCTTCGGCACGGAGGCACCGCCGTAGGCGAGCACCCCGTGGCCGTGCTCGTCGACCGGGCCCAGCGGCTGGTGCACCTCGATGAACTCGCCGTTGGGCAGCCGCCGGATCACGCCGGTCTCGATGCCGTGCTCGAGCACCTCGCGGTCGTGCCGCTCGAGGCCCAGGCAGATCCGGTAGGTGAGCCAGTACACCGCCGGCGGGATCACCAGCATGCCGATGCGGCCGAACCAGGTCATCGCGTTCAGGCTGATGTCGAACTTGTCGGCGATGACGTCGTTGCCACCGGAGATCCACAGCACCACGTAGAACGAGATGGCCATGGCGCCCAGCGACGTCCGCACCGGCACGTCCCGCGGACGCTGGAGCAGGTGGTGGCTGGCCGTGTCGCCGGTCAGCTTGCGCTCGATGACCGGGTAGAGCGCCAGCACGCCGAACATGAGGCCGGGGATCACCGCAGTGGCCCAGAACAGCGCCGGGACGTGGTAACCCCAGAGCACGAGCTCCCACGGCGGGAAGAGTCGTGCGGCACCGTCGAGGAACCCGATGTACCAGTCCGGCTGCGAGCCGGCGGACACCTGAGCCGGGTTGTACGGACCCAGCAACCAGATCGGGTTGATCTGCACCAGACCACCGAGCAGGGCGCACACCCCGAAGACGATGAAGAGCAGGGCGGTCGCCTTCACCGCGAACGCCGGGAAGAGCCGGTTGCCGACCACGTTGTGCTCGGTCCGCCCCGCACCGGGGAACTGCGTGTGCTTCTGCTTGACCAGGATGAGCAGGTGCAGCGCGATCAGCGCCAGCAGGATCGCCGGCACGATGAGCACGTGCAGGATGTAGAGCCGGCCGATGATCAGCTCGCCGGGGAAGTCGCCACCGAAGACCGCGAAGAACAGCCAGGTGCCGATCACCGGGATCGAGATGATGACCGCCGAGGCGATCCGCAGGCCCGTGCCGGAGAGCAGGTCGTCGGGGAGCGAGTAGCCGGCGAAGCCCTCGACGAGGGCCAGCACCAGCAGCGCGACCCCGATGAACCAGTTCGTCTCCCGCGGCCGGCGGAACGCGCCGGTGAAGAAGATCCGGAACAGGTGGACGACGATCGCCGCCACGAACAGCAGGGCCGACCAGTGGTGGATCTGCCGGACGACCAGGCCGCCGCGGACGTCGAAGGAGATGTTCAGCGTCGACTCGTAGGCCCTCGACACCTCGATGCCCCGCATCGGAGCGTACGAGCCGTCGTAGACGACCTCGGTCAGGGACGGGTCGTAGAAGAACGTCAGGTACGTGCCCGACAGCAGCAGGATGATGAACGCGTAGAGCGCGATCTCACCGAGCAGGAAGGACCAGTGGTCCGGGAACACCTTGTTCAGGGTGCGGCGGACCGGCCCGGCCACGATGAGCCGGTCGTCGACCTCGAGTGCCGCCTTCCCGATCCGCGTGGTCGGTCCAGCCGGAGTCGGCGTGGTGGTGGTGGCCATCAGAGCCTCCCAATGTTCCAGAACGAGGGGCCGACCGGCTCCGGGAAGTCCGCTCGTGCGACGAAGTAACCCTCATCATCCACGGCGATCGGCAACTGGGGGAGCGCGCGGGTGGCTGGGCCGAACACCGGCTTGGCGCCCTCGGTCACCTGGAACATCGACTGGTGGCACGGACACAGGATCCGGCCGGTCTCCTGCTCGTAGAGCGAGACGGGGCAGCCGGCGTGCGTGCAGATCTTCGAGTAGGCGACGTAGTCCCCGTAGCCGAAGTCCGCCTGGTCCTCCGGGAGGACCAGTTCCTGCATCTGCTCCGGACGGAGCCGGATGAGCATGACCGAGGCCGACGCGTCGGCATGGAAGTTGCCGCCCGGGACGGCGGGGAACACCGTCTCCAGGGAGCCGACCTGCTGGTCGGCCGGGCGGATCGGGGTGCCGTCGTCGCGCAGCAGCCGGACGCCGTCGGCCCACGGGGTCGTGCCCAGCGGGTTGCCGGTGTTCGGGTTGCGGATCAGCCCACCGAGGGGCGCCAGGATCATGGCGCCCGCGCCTGCGCCCATCAGGCCGATGGTGGTCAGCAGGAGCTTGCGGCGGGGCAGGCCGGACTTGTCCAGCCCGCTGAGCAGGGAGGCCGAGGTGGTGACCCGGTCGAAGTGCGAACCGTCGTGCTTGTCCTGGACCGCGGTCTCGTGCGGCAGCAGCTTCCGGACGTACAGCACCAGACCGATGCCGATCGCGGTCAGCGAGATGCCCATGGTCACGCCGAGCATGGGCGTGAACAGCGCGCTCCAGTCGCTGCCGCCGACCTGCCACTCCCAGTCGGGCAGGAACCACCCGGAGCCGGCGTAGATGACCAGGAACGCCAGCGCGGCGAGGGCGGCGAGGGCGAACCAGGCGGTGACCTGCCGGGTGGCCCGCTTCTCCAGCGGGGAGCCGGGCTCAGGAGCGGGGTCGACGTGCAGGATCTCGACGCCGTCGTAGCGGGCGCCGAGCCGGTCCAGCTCGGTGCGGTCCAGCGCGGCCAGCCGCTCCGGGGTGTACTCGTCGTCCGGCCCGCCGTGGGTCGGACCAGACGTGTTGTCGCCGCCGGCAGAGCCGGGGCCGCTGTGGGTGGTGCTCACGCCTTCGTCCCCATCCAGAAGATCCCGAACAGCAGGGCGCCGATGCCGGCGACCCAGATGACCAGGCCCTCGGCCACCGGGCCGACCCGGCCGACGCCGGCGCCACCGGGGTCGGCCTGGGCCTGCACGGTCTGCACGTAGTTGATGATCGACCGCTTCTCCTCCGGGGTGAGCTGGTTGTCACCGAAGACGGGCATGTTGCCCGGGCCGGAGAGCATCGCGGAGTAGATCGTGAGGTCGTTGGCCTCGGTCAAGGAGGGGGCGCGCTTCCCGGAGGAGAGCGCCCCGCCCTGGCCGGTGAAGTTGTGGCACTGGGCGCAGTTGAGCCGGAAGAGCTCACCACCGGCGGCGAGGTCGCCCGAGCGGAGGTCGCCCGAGGGCAGGGTCGGACCGCCGCCGTTGGCCTGGATGTAGGCCATCAGCTGGTCGATCTCCTCCTCGGAGAAGACCGGCGGGCGCTCGGGGGCCTGGGCCTCCTGGCGCACGAGGGGCATGCGGCCGGTGTGCACCTGGAAGTAGACGGAGGCCTCGCCGACGCCGATGAGCGAGGGACCGCGGTCCTCGACACCCTCCAGGTTGGACCCGTGGCAGGTGATGCAGCTGCGGACGTACAGGTCGCGGCCGGCCTCGACGGCGTTCGACGGGTTGCCGGTCGACTCGTCAGCGGCGCTGGCGCCGGGGGCGAGGGCCGAGTAGCTGGCACCGGCGAGCACCAGGGCGGCCAGCAGGCCGGCGACGTTGGCCAGCCGGCGACGCTGCTTGGACCGCCGCCGCGACCGGGCGGCCGCAGCCGGGCCGCCGGCCGCTGGACGCCGGCCGAACCGGGCGCGCAGTCCGCGGCGGCCGCTCTCGACGGGGGCCTCGGACGAGGGGTTCGTGGTGGTCACCGGTTCCCTAGCGGATCAGGTAGATCGTGGCGAAGAGCCCGACCCACACGACGTCGACGAAGTGCCAGTAGTAGGAGACCACGATCGCCGAGGTCGCCTGGGCTGGCGTGAAACGGCCCATGGTGGACCGGATGAGCACGTAGACGAAGGCCACCAGGCCACCGATGACGTGCAGGGCGTGGAAGCCGGTGGTCAGGTAGAAGACCGAGCCGTAGCTCGACGAGGCGATCGTCGTGCCGTGGTCGACGACCAGCACCCGGTACTCGTTCATCTGGGCGAGGACGAAGACCGCGCCCATGAGGAAGGTGATGGCGAACCAGCGGCGCAGCCCGTAGACGTTCCCGCGCTCGGCGGCGAAGACACCGAGTTGGCAGGTGACCGAGGAGGCCACCAGGATCACGGTGAAGAACGTCGCGTAGGGCAGGTTCAGCTCGGTCGGCTCCGGGGGCCAGCCGTCTGTCGCCCGGGCGCGCGCGGTGAAGTACATGGCGAACAGGCCGGCGAAGAACATCAGCTCACTGGCGAGCCAGACGATCGTGCCGACGCTGACCATGTTCGGTCGGGTCAGGGAGTGCACCCGCGAGGTGTCGAAGGTGCTGCTCGCCACGGGGGCCGTTGTCACGGGCTCATCATGGCATCGGGATGCCCTCCCCACGACGCGGGGTGGCCACGCGTGGCGTGTCTCCCGGTGGCCGCGCGGGTGCGCCCCTCCGGCGTGCGGGTGGGAGCCACTAGGCTGCCGCGGGTGAGCGTCGACGCCGCACCGGCCACCGTGCTGGTCTTCAGCCAGCGGGCCGAGGTCCGCGCCGCCGTCCGTACCGCGCTGGGCGCCTTCCCGGCCCCGGACGTCGGTCCCCTCCGCTACGTGGAGTGCGCCACCGGCGACGAGGTCGTCGCGGCGGTCGACGCCGGCGGCGTCGACCTGTGCGTGCTGGACGGCGAGGCCCAGCCCACCGGTGGGATGGGGATCAGCCGGCAGCTGCGAGCCGAGGTGGCCGACTGCCCGGCGATGGTCGTCCTCATCGCCCGCCAGGCCGACCGGTGGCTGGCGCACTGGTCGCAGGCCGACGCCACGCTGGCCTTCCCGGTCGACCCGCTGGTCGCCCCGGAGACGGTGGCCGGGCTGCTGCGCGACCGGGCCGCCTCGCGGCCCGCCGCACGGCGCTGAGCGGCGTGGCGGGCGCCGCCCCGACCTGGCCGGCGCTGCTCGGCCGGCTGGCCCGGCGGGAGGACCTCGCGACCGAGGACACCCGGTGGGCGATGCGCCAGGTGATGACCGGCGAGGCCACGCCCGCTCAGATCGCCGGGCTGGTCATGGGGCTCCGGGTCAAGGGGGAGACGCCGGCCGAGGTGCTGGGCCTGGCCGCGACCATGCTCGACCAGGCGACGCCGGTGGTGCTCGACCGGGACTGCGTCGACATCGTGGGCACCGGCGGCGACGGCGCGCAGACGGTCAACATCTCCACGATGGCCGCGATCGTCACCGCCGCGGCAGGGGTGCCGGTGGCCAAGCACGGCAACCGGGCGGCGTCGTCGAAGTCCGGTACCGCCGACGTGCTCGAGGCGCTCGGGGTGGTCATCGACCTGCCCGCCGATGCCGTCGCGGAGTGCGTCCGCCGGGCGGGGATCGGCTTCTTCTTCGCCCCGGTCTTCCACCCGGGGATGCGGCACGCCGCGGTGCCGCGTCGGGAGCTGGGCATCGGCACGGTGTTCAACTTCCTCGGCCCGTTGACCAACCCGGCCCGGCCGGTGGCCGGGGCGATCGGGTGTGCCGACCTGCGGATGGCCCCGGTCCTCGCGCAGGTGCTCGCCGACCGCGGCACCCGGGCACTGGTGTTCCGGGGCGACGACGGCCTCGACGAGCTCACGACCACGACGACGTCGTCGGTGTGGGTGGTGCGCGACGGCGAGGTGGTCGCCGAGCGGCTCGACCCGACGGTGTTCGGCATCCCGGTGGCCGAACCGGGTGCCTTGCGGGGCGGCGGGCCGGAAGAGAACGCCGAGGCGGTCCGCCGGCTCGTGGCCGGTGACCGTGGCCCGGTGCGGGATGCGGTGCTGCTCAACGCCGCGGGAGCGGTGGCGGCGTTCGACGAGCGCGGCGCGCGGCTGCACGACGTGCTCGGCGCGGCGCTGGAGCGGGTGGCCGCGGCGGTCGACGACGGCCGGGCCGCGGCCAAGCTCCAGGAGTGGGTGCAGGTCAGCCAGGACCTTCGCGACCACTCCTGAGCGACACCCGGTCACCCCCGGCCCCTCCGCGAGCCTGCGAGTGGTGGGGGGCGGAGGGGTCCTTCGTCAGTCGGCGGACTCGAAGCCGATCGAGAAGGCTGCCTCGAGGTCGTGCCGCGAGTAGGCGCGGAAGGCGATGTGCGTGGCGGTGTCGACGACGCCGGGCACCTTGTTGATCCGCCCGGCGATCACCTGGGCGATCTCGTCGAACTCGTGGACGCGGATGATCGCGACCAGGTCGACGTCGCCGGCGACGGAGTAGACCTCGCTGACCCCGGGCAGGTCGGCGACCGCCTCGGCGACCTCGGCGATGGAGTCGGTGGCGGCATCGATCATCACGATGGCGGTGATCACGCCCGGGATGCTAGCCGGGTGGCGGCCCGGCCGCGCCGTGTCTCCGGTCGGCCGGGGGTGACCCGGTCGGGTTGGCTGCGGGTGCGCAGCGGCCGACCGTCGCCGAAGGGGTCGCGTTCGGCGCGGCCGGCCTCCACCTGCGCCAGGAAGGCCCGGTAGGCGCCGGTGCCCGGGGTGCGGCTGGCCAGCGTGCCGTCGACCTCGACCAGCCGGGTGCCCGGCTTCTCCATCCAGCGCAGCACGAGCTCTGTCTCGTCGACGGTGGCGGCGAGCTCGCCGTCGGGGCCGGTGGGGGTCTCGGCCGTGGCCCGCAGCCCGGCCAGGCACTCGCGCACCGAGCGACCGCGCTCGGCGACCCCCGCGGCGACCAGCCGGCCGCGGCGCACCACCGACAGCTGCCAGCCGCCGGCGCCGTCGGGGCGGGCCAGCACCATCTCCGGCACGGTGGCCAGCGACTCCAGTCGCTGACGGCGCTGCACCGCGCGCACCAGCACCGCCACCCGGTCGCGCAGCAGCGCGGCGTCCTCGTACCGGCCCTCGGCCGCCAGCCGCTCGACCCGGGTGAGCAGCGGGGCCACCAGCTCGCGGGGGTCGGAGTCGACGGCGGCGGTGAACACGGCCGCGATCGAGGCGTACTCCGCCCGGCTCTGCGCGCCGGTGCAGGGGGCGCCGCACCGGCCCATGCCGGCCAGCACGCAGGCGGTGCCGGTACCGGCCAGCGCCAGCCGGGGGGTGCACTGGCGCAGCGGCAGCGACTCGTGCACCGCGGCGACCGCGGCGTCGGCCGCCCGGCGGTCGGGGAAGGGACCGAGGAACGACCCGGCCCCCGGGCGGACCCGGCGCACCACCGACAGCCGCGGGAAGGGCTCGTCGGTGAGCCGGACCCAGAGGGCGCGTTCCGGGAAGCGGGACCGGCGGTTGTACCGCGGCTTGTGCTCGGCGATCAGCCGCAGCTCCCGCACGGCGGCCTCCAGGTCGTGCGCGCACGGCAGCGCGTCGACCCGCTCGGCCAGCCGGATCATCTCCGTCATCCGGCTGCGCTGCTCGCCGGCGGAGAAGTAGCTGCGCACCCGGCTGCGCAGGTCGGTGGAGGTGCCCACGTACAACGCCTCGTCACGCGGGCCGCGGAAGACGTAGACGCCCGGTCCGGAGGGGACGTGCTCGGCCAGGTGCCGCTTGCGGCGGCGTTCGGGGTCGACCTGGCGGGTCAGGCCGGAGAGCTCCTCCAGGGTGGTGATCCCCAGCGGGCCGAGCCGCTCGAACAGACCGTGCAGGACGTCGACGGTCGCCCGCGCGTCGGCCAGCGCCCGGTGGCAGGGCTCGGTGGAGGTGGCGAAGTAGGGGGCGAGGGTGGCCAGCTTGCAGTTGGGCACCTCGTCGCGGGTCAGCAGCCGGCGGGCGAGGACGGCGGTGTCGACCGAGGCGGCCGCGGGCCAGGCGATGCCGGACTCCTCGCAGGCCGCCCGCAGGAAGCCGAGGTCGAACGGGGCGTTGTGGGCCACCAGCACGGCGCCGCGGGCGAACTCCAGGAAGGCCGGCAGCACGGCGTCGATGCGGGGCGCGGCCGTCACCATCATCGTGGTGATGCCGGTCAGCACGCTGATGTAGGGCGGGATCTCCCGGCCCGGGTCGACCAGCGTCTGGAACTCCCCGAGCACCTCGCCGCCGCGCACCTTGACCGCGCCGATCTCGGTGATCGCGCTGTCCTTCGGGGAGCCGCCGGTGGTCTCGAGGTCGACCACCACGAACGTCACCGCCGACAGCACGGTGCCCACCTCGTCGATCGTCGCCTGCTCGTAGCGCGGGCCGGCGGGGAGCGCAGCTGACGGGGGCGTCGACGGGAGGGCGGTGGAGGCCCAGCCGGGCGGGCGGGCGCCCGGCCCACCGGAGGGCGGGACGGGGGGCAGCGCGGGAGCAGGTGGCACGTCGCGGACGGTAGGTCGGGGGTCCGACAGTCCGGGGGAGGGCACGCCGGTGCGGACCCGGGTGGGCGGCTCCGCGGCGGGCGGCCGGCCGGAACTGTCGGTGGCCGCTCCTAGGTTCGGCGCCGTCGGGACGGAGGGCCGTCGCGACCGAGAGAGAGGGGGAGCCGCCGTGCTCATCGACTGCGACACCTGCACCGTCCGCGGTCAGGGCTGCGCCGACTGCGTCGTCACCGTGCTCCTGGGCGCTCCGCCGGGTTGGCAGGGGAGCGACCCGTGCGTCGTGCCGCTCGTGCCACGCTCCGCCGACCCGGCCGGTCCGGCCGAGGTCCCGGCGCACGGTGCGGCACCCGGGCGCGCTGGGGCCGGGGGTGACGCGGCGCCCGTCGACGCGACGGGAGGCGACGTCCGGCCGGTGGTGGAACTGGACGACGTCGAGCGTCGGGCGGTCCGGGCCTTGGCAGAGTTCGGCCTGGTTCCGCCGTTGCGTCATCAGGATGCGTCCGGCCACGGCGACCGCCACGTGAGCTGACAAATCGCACGGCTGTGATTCGTCAGGTCCCGCCCGAGGTTTCGGCTTCACGGGTCTGGGTCTCGATCCGGTCACGGACCTAGGTTCGTCACGTCCGGTAGGGAGGTCGTCACTGATCAGGGTGGCCCCGGCCGGAGACCGCCGAACCCAGCCGGCTCTGCCGGCTGGACGGGGCGGTGCGACGGAGAACGGAGCCCCGCCTCGCATGGCGAGCCCCCAGCCCTGCCCCCGGATCACCCCGGTCCGCGCTGCCGCCCCCTTCTCGGGCTCCCGGAGTGCCCGGCTGCCCGGCCGGCTCGGGGTCGGGCTCATCCTCGGGCTCACCGCCAGCGTGACGCTCGCCCTCCTCCCGGGCAGCGCGGCCGCGGCCCCCGGGGACCCGGTCGCCCCGGCCGGGACGGCGGACGAGGCCACCCGCCTGGTCTCCGACGCGACGCACGAGCTCGAGGTCGTCACCGAGCAGTTCAACGACGCGCAGGAGGAGCTCGCCCAGCAGCGGGCCGTGGCCGACGCCGCCGGCCAGGCGCTGGCCGCCGCCCAGGTGCAGCTGGCGGCCCTCGACGAGCAGATGCGTCGGGTGGCGCGCAGCGCCTTCACCGGGGAGAACCTGTCCCGGTTCAACGCCCTGATGACCAGCGGCTCGGCCGACGAGTTCCTCTCCCAGGTCACCACCCTGGACGCCATCGCCGGGCACACCACCGATGTCCTCGCCCAGGTCAACGCGGCCGCCCAGGCGGCGGAGCAGGCCAGGGCGGCCGCCGAGGCCGCCGCGGGTGAGGCCGCCGCCGGCCTGGCCGACGTCACCGCCCGGCAGGCCGACCTGCAGGGTCGGATCACCGAGTACCAGGCCCAGTACGAGTCCCTCAGCGAGGTCCAGCAGCAGGCGGTGGTGGAAGAGCACGCCGGTCCGACGCTGGCGCCGCCCGCTCCCGACGAGGTCGTCGCCTCCTCGGACGGGGTGCAGGCCGCCGTCGACACCGCGCTGGCCCAGATCGGCGACCCCTACGTCTGGGGTGCCGGCGGCCCGAGCGCCTTCGACTGCTCGGGCCTGACGCAGTACGCCTACGCCGCGGCCGGCATCCGCCTGCCGCACTCCAGCCGGGTGCAGGCCACCATGGGCACCGCGGTGAGCCGGGCCGAGCTGCAGCCCGGTGACCTGGTCTTCTTCTACAGCCCGGTCAGCCACGTGGGCATGTACGTGGGCAACGGGAAGATGGTGCACGCGCCGACGTTCGGCAGCCCGGTCGTCGTCACCGGGGTCGACATGGCCGGGTACGTGGGGGCGCGCCGGCTCTTGGGCTGAGCCGGTCCGGGGTGGGTGGGGCGCACAGGACACCGTCCTAAGCTCGACCGCGTGCCCGTCCCGACCGTCCCGAACCGGCCCGCGTGAGCACGGTGGCGCCGGTGGACCGGCGCTCCCGGCGGCTGGCGCTCGGCACCGCGGCGGTCCTGGGGGCGGCGCTGGTCGTGGTGATCGCGGTCGCCACCCCCTGGGAGGTGCTCGCCGCACCCCCGGGTGGCCGCACCCCGATCGACCCGGCCGCGGCCTTCACCGCCGAGCAGGTCGCCCGGGCCGAGGCCTTCGCCAGGGCGCTGCGGCCGGCGTCGCTGGCCTCCATGCTGCTGAGCCTGGCCGCCTCGGCGGTCTTCGGCCTGACCCGCGCCGGCGCGGCCACCGCCCGACGGCTGGCCCGCCCGCTCGGGGGTGGCTGGGGCTGGCAGGTGCTCCTGGGCACGTTCGCCATCCTGCTCGTCGGCCGGCTGGTGACCCTGCCGTTGTCGGCCTACGCCGAGGTGGTGCGGCATCGCTACGGCCTCTCCACCCGGGGCTGGGGGCTGTGGGCCCGGGACGTCGCCGTCTCCACCGGGATCAGCGCGGGGCTCACCGCGCTCGGCCTGCTCGCCCTGGTGGCGCTGGCCCGCCGCGCGCCGCGGACCTGGTGGGCCTGGGCGGGCGCGGGGGCGGCCGCCCTCGTCGTCGTCGGCTCGTTCCTCTACCCGCTCGTCATCGAGCCGGCGTTCAACCGGTTCGAGCCCCTCGAGGACAGCCAGCTGCGCACCGAGCTGTTCGAGCTCGCCGAGCGCAACGGCACCCCGGTGGAGGACGTGCTGGTCGCCGACGCGAGCCGGCGCACCAACGCGCTCAACGCCTACGTCTCCGGCTTCGGCTCGACCCGCCGTGTGGTCATCTACGACACGCTGCTCGACCGGCTCTCCGACGAGGAGATCACCTCGATCGTGGCCCACGAGCTCGGTCACGTGGCCACCGACGACGTCCTCACCGGCACGCTCATCGGCGCGCTGGGCGCCGGCGCCGGGGTCTCGCTGCTCGGCTGGCTGGTGAGCTCCCCGTCGTTGCTGCGCCGGGCCGGGGCGCGGGGACCGGGGGACGGCGCGGTCGTCGGCCTGCTGCTGTTCCTGGTCGCGGCCGGCACGCTCGTCTCCACCCCGGTGCAGAACCTGGTCTCCCGGCAGATCGAGGCCCGCGCCGACCGGCACGCCCTGGACCTCACCGAGGACCCAGGGGGGTTCATCGACATGCAGCGCCGGCTGGGGGAGGCCAACCTCAGCGACCCCGAACCGCCGGCCGCCTGGCACTGGTTCTACGGCTCGCACCCCACGGTCCTGCAGCGGATCGCCTTCGCCGAGGACTGGGCGCTGCTGCACGGCATCCCGGTGGCGCCCCGGTGAGCCGCACCCTGGTCGTCACCAACGACTTCCCGCCCCGGCAGGGCGGCATCCAGACGTTCGTGGCGGCGCTGCTGGCGACCCGGCCGCCGGAGTCGCTGGTCGTGCTGGCCTCCGACCACCCGGGCGCCGCCGCCCACGACGCGCAGCTGCCCTACCCGGTGGTCCGGGCCGCCACCGGGATGCTGCTGCCCACCCCGGCCGCCACCCGCACCGCTGCGCGCCTGGCGCGGGAGCACGACTGCGACACGGTCTTCTTCGGGGCGGCGGCGCCGCTGGGCCTGATGGCCCCGGCGCTGCGCCGCTCCGGGGTGCGCCGGTTGGTCGGGGCCACCCACGGCCACGAGACCGGCTGGGTCGCCCTGCCCGCCGCGCGGCAGCTGATGCAGCGGATCGCCGCGGGGCTGGACGAGCTGACCTACATCAGCGCGTACACCCGTGAGCGGCTCGCCCCGGCGCTCGGCAGCCGGACGGTGCTCAGCCAGCTGTCCCCGGGGGTCGACGTCGGTCTGTTCACCCCCGACGCCGACGGCTCGGCCGTCCGCGAGCGGTACGGGCTGGGCGACGCACCGGTGGTCGTGTGCGTCTCCCGGCTGGTGCCGCGGAAGGGGCAGGACGTGCTGGTGGCGGGCTGGGCGCAGGTGCTCGCCCGGCACCCCGGGGCACGGCTGCTGCTGGTCGGGGGCGGGCCGGCGGAGCTGCGGCTGCGCCGGGCGGTCACGGCCCGCGGGCTGGGCGGGTCGGTGGTGCTCACCGGTGGCGTGCCGGCCGACGAGCTGCCCGCCCACTACGCCGCCGGCGACGTCTTCGCCATGCCCTGCCGCACCCGCCGCGGCGGGCTGGACGTCGAGGGGCTGGGGATGGTCTTCCTCGAGGCGGCCGCCTGCGGCCGGCCGGTCGTCGCCGGCACCTCGGGCGGCGCCCCGGAGACGGTCCGCGAGGGCGAGACCGGACACGTCGTCGACCCGCGCTCGCCCACCGCCGTCGCCCGGGTGCTCGCCGACCTGCTCGACGACCCGGCCCGGGCCCGCGCGATGGGGGCCGCGGGCCGGGCCTGGGTCGAGCAGCGCTGGTCCTGGCAGACCATCACCGGCACCTTCGACCGGCTGCTGGCGGGCTGACGTGCCGGGCGGCTACTTCTGGTAGATCGCCTCGACCTCGTCGCCGAACTCCTTCATCACCACGGCGCGCTTGAGCTTCAGGCTCGGGGTGAGGGTGCCGTTGGCCTCGGTGAAGTCCTCGGCGAGCACCCGGTACTTCTTGATCGCCTCGGCCTGCGACACCGCCTTGTTGGCGTCGGCGACCGCGGTGTCGAGTTCGGCCAGCAGGTCGGCGTCGTCGCGCAGCTGGGCGACGGTGAGCGACTCGTCCTTCCCACGGCTCTTCAGCCAGGTCGGCAGCGCCTCGGCGTCCAGGGTGACCAGCGCGGCGATGAACGGCCGCTGGTCGCCGACGACGATGCACTGGCTGACCAGCTTGTGCGCCCGCAGCCGGTCCTCCAGCACCGCCGGGGCGACGTTCTTGCCGCCGGCGGTCACCAGGATCTCCTTCTTCCGGCCGGTGATCCGGAGGAACCCCTGCTCGTCGAGCTCGCCGAGGTCGCCGGTGTGGAACCAGCCGTCGGCGTCGATCGCCTCGCGGGTGGCCTGCTCGTTGCGCCAGTAGCCGCGCATCACGATGCCCCCGCGGAGCAGCACCTCGCCGTCCTCGGCGATGGCCGCGTCGACCCCGGGCAGCGGCCGGCCCACGGTGCCGATCCGGATGGCGGCGTCGTGGTTGACCGCGGCGGCCGCCGTGGTCTCGGTGAGGCCGTAGCCCTCGTAGATCGTCACGCCCAGGCCGCGGAAGAAGTGGCCCAGCCGCTCACCGAGCGGGGCGCCGCCGGAGACGGCGCCGGCGCAGCGACCGCCGAGGGCGGCCCGCAGCTTGCCGTAGACGAGCCGGTCGAACAGCGCGTGCTGCAGCCGCAGCGCCAGGCCGGGGCCGCCGGTGTCCTGCGCGCGGGACCAGTCGACGGCGACCTGCGCGGCCCGGTCGAAGATCTTGCCCTTGCCGTCGCCCTCGGCCTTGGCCTTCGCGCCGTTGTAGACCTTCTCGAACACCCGGGGGACGGCGAGCACGAAGGTCGGCTGGAAGCGGCCCAGGTCGCCCACCAGGTCGACGATGTCGGGGGTGTGCCCGACGACCGTGCGGGCGTCGATGGCGCCCACCTGCAGCACCCGGGCCAGCACGTGGGCCAGCGGGATGAACAGCAGCATCGAGCCGTCGGGGTTGATGAAGCGGTCCAGCAGGGTGATCCCGTTGCGCACCTCGAACAGGAAGTTGCCGTGGGTCAGCTCGCAGCCCTTGGGTCGCCCGGTGGTGCCGCTGGTGTAGATCAGCGTGGCCAGGCTGTCCGCGCCGAGGGTCTGCCGGCGGGCCGCCAGCTCGTCGTCCGGGACGTCCGCCCCGGCGGTGGTCAGCTGGTCGAGCGCGCCGTCGTCGATGACCCACACCGGGCCGAGGTCCGGCGCGTCGCTGCGCACCGACTCGACGTCGGCGGCGTGCCGCCGGCTCTCCACGAAGATCCCCCGGGCGCCGGAGTCGGTGAGGATCCAGGAGATCTGGTCGGGGCTGGACGTCTCGTACACGGGGACGACGACGGCGCCCGCGGTCCAGATCGCGTAGTCCAGGACGGTCCACTCGTACCGGGTGCGGGCCAGCAGGCCCACCCGGTCGCCCGGGTTGATCCCGGCGGCCACCATGCCCTTGGCGACACCGGCGACCTCGTCGGCGAACTGGGCCCAGGTGACGTCCTGCCACTCGCCGTCGACCTGCCGGCGCAGCCCCACGTCGTGCGGGTGCTCGGCCGCGTTGCGGGTGACCATGTCCGACAGGGCGTCATCGGGCCCCACGGTGGCGGTGGGGGGAACGCTCAGCTCGCGCACGCCGGTCCTCTCTGCCCCGCCCGGGCGGGGGGCGCCGTCGCCTCCCGGACCCGGACGCTGGGTCGGTGGACCAATCTAGTCCGGTCAACCGCCCTGCAGCAGTGCGACGAGCCCCGGATCGGCGGAGCCGGGCCGGTCACGACCCCGGGGCGTTCCGGGTGGCGACTACCCTCCGGCGCATGGCCGACCAGTCCACCCAGTCGATCGTCGTCGACGCGCCCGCGGCCCAGGTGATGGCCGTGATCGCCGACTTCCCGTCGTACCCGCAGTGGGTGGCCGCGGCGAAGACCGTCGAGGTGCTCGAACCCGGGCCCGACGGCCGCGCCCGCCGGGTGCACTTCGTCATCGACGCGGGGCCGGTCAGCGACGACTACGAGCTGGCCTACACCTGGGACGACGACCGCTCCGTGCACTGGACCCTGGTGCACGGCCAGATGCAGAAGCAGCAGGACGGCTCCTACACCCTGGTCGAGAGCGGCGGCCGGACGACGGTGACGTACTCGATCACCATCGACCTGTCGATCCCGATGCTCGGGCTGATCAAGCGCCGGGCGGAGAAGGTCATCCTGGACACCGCGCTCAAGGAGCTCAAGAAGCGCGTCGAGGGCTGAGGTGCAGATCCTCCTCGTCACCGGGCCCGGTGGGGCCGGCAGCTCCACCGTCGCCGCGGCCACCGCGCTCCAGCTGACCGCGACCGGCACCCGCTGCCTGCTGCTGACCGACCGCGCACCGCACCCCGCCGGGCTCTCCGACGCCGTGGCCGTGGAGGTGGTCGCGGCCCAGCCGGCGGTGCAGCAGGTGTGGGCCCGGCACGTCGACCAGCTGGCCGGCCTCCTCCCGATGCACGCGCTCCCGCCGGCGACGTCGGTCGTCCCGGTGCCGGGGGTGGACCGGTTCGCGCTGCTCACGGCGCTCGCCGGGCACGCCGCCGCGGACCGGTTCGACGTCGTGGTCGTCGACGCGGGGCCGACCCCCGCCGCGCTCTCCCTGCTGGCCCTGCCCGGCGCGCTGCGCTGGTGGCTCGGTCAGCTGGCACCGACCCGGCTGCGGGTGCTCGCCGGCCTGCGCGCCGCGGCCGCGCCGGGGCGGCCGAACGGCCTGGCCGGGCTCCTGTCGAGCGCCGAGGGGCTGGAGCAGCTGGTCGACCGGGTGCCGCTGGGCGACCCGGCGCGCACCGCGGTGCACCTGGTGCTGCGGCCGGACACCACCGCTGCCGACGAGCTGCGGTCCACCGCCACCGCCCTCGGGGTGCTCGGGCAGCAGGTCGCGTCGGTGACGGCGGCCCGGCTGCTCCCCACGGTCGCCGGTGACACGGCCGCCGGTGACACGGTCGCCGGTGACACGGTCGCCGGTGACACGGTCGCCGGCGGCTGGTGGGCCGAGCGCACCGCCGCGCAGGCCGACGCGGTGCGCCGGCTGACCGAGCTGACCGGGGGTGTCCGGGAGGTCGCGGAGGCCGCCGTCGGGCCGCGGACCCCGGCCGAGCTGGCCGCCCTGGACGCCGCCGTCCCGGCGCCGGCCGCGCCCGCCCGGCCGCAGCCCGGGGTGCCGCGCACCAGCCGCTCGGCGGCGGGGGAGTGGCTGCTGGAGCTGAGGCTGCCCTTCGCCCGGCGGGGAGAGGTCGAGCTCACCCGGTGGGCGGACGACCTGGTCGTGACCGCGGCCGGTGTGCGACGGTCGTTCCCGCTGGACCCGCTGCTGCGCCGGTGCATCGTCTCCGGTGGGGCGCTGGACGACTCCGGCACCCCGCGGGCCACCCTCGCGGTCCGCTTCACCCCCGACCCCGCGCAGTGGCCCGCCGGCCTGCTCCCGACCGATCCCGAGGAGACACCGTGACCGCCCCGGGGCAGGACTGGATCGACCACGCCCGGCGCCTGGTCACCGGCCTGGCGGCCGAGCACCCCGCGGCCGGCGACCTGGCCGGGGCCCTCGGCGGGCTGCTCGGTGGCGCGCCGACCGGCACGGCCGACCGCGGCCACGCGACGGCCGACGCCGACTGCCGCTGGTGCCCGCTGTGCACCGGCCTGGCCGCCGTGCGCGGGCGCCGGCCGGACCTGGTCGACGCCGTCGCCGACCTGCTCGTCACCGCGGGCGAGGCGCTGCGCGCCCAGGCCGGTACCGGTGCCCGCGGCACCCCGCGCGGCGACGCCGCTGATCCCGCCACCACCCACGACGACGGCGCCCGGGAACCGGGTGCCCCTCCCGCGACCGAGGAGCCCGTGCCCCACCCGCAGTCCCGCACCGCCCGTGTCCAGCGGATCGACGTCGCGTGAGCGCCCCCGACCGCACCCTGCCCGACGAGCTGCCCGCCGCCGACCTGCCCGCCGCCGACCTGCCCGCGCTGGGCATCGACATCGGCGGCACCAAGGTCGCCGGGGGCGTCGTCGCCGCTGACGGCACCATCCTGGACACCGCCCGCCGGGCCACCCCCGGCGCGTCGGTCGCGGCCACCGAGGACGCGATCGCCGCCGTCGTCGACGAGCTGGCCGAGCGCCACGGCGGGCCGCTGGTCGGCGTCGGCGTCGGCGCCGCCGGCTGGTTCGACCGCACCGGGGACACCGTGCTGTTCAGCCCGCACCTGGCCTGGCGCAACCAGGCGCTGCGCAAGGACCTCGCGGCGCGGCTGCAGCGCCCGCTGTGGGTGGGCAACGACGCCGACGCCGCCGCCTGGGCCGAGTACCGCTACGGGGCGGCCCGCAGCAGCGACCTGGTCGTGATGATCACGCTGGGCACCGGCATCGGCGGTGGGCTGGTCATCGACGGCCGGCTGCAGCGGGGGGCGCACGGGGTGGCCGGCGAGTGGGGGCACATGCGCGTGGTGCCCGACGGCCGGCTGTGCGCCTGCGGCAACCGCGGCTGCTGGGAGCAGTACGCCAGCGGCAACGCCCTGGGGCACACCGCCCGGGAGGTCGCGCAGAACTCACCCGCGGCCGCTGCCGCGCTGATCGACCGGGTCGGCGGCGACCTCGAGCGGATCACCGGGGAGGTCGTCGCGCGGGCCGCGGCCGAGGGCGACCCGCTGGCCGGGGAGCTGCTCGCGGAGGTCGGTTCCTGGCTGGGGCAGGGGATCGCCGACCTGTCCGCCGTCCTGGACCCCGAGGTGGTGGTGATCGGCGGCGGGGTGAGCGTGCTCGGCGAGACGGTGCTCGGGCCGGCCCGGCAGCGGCTGGAGCGGGCGCTGCCGGGGCGCGGGTTCCGCCCCGGCCCGCGCGTGGTCGCCGCCGAGCTGGGGGCGCAGGCCGGGCTGGTCGGCGCCGCCGACCTGGTCCGCCGGGCGGTGTGCGAGGGCGAGGAGTAGCCGCCGAGAGGCGGGTGGGTCGGCCGCGGGGCCCGGAGGGGCCCCGGGCGGGACACGGTCAGCGGCTCGGCGCAGGCCGGGGACGGCAGCTGGTCGCGGTGTCGGCCGGGAGGCCGACGATCAGCACAGCTCGCGGGCCAGCTGCTCGAGGAACAGGCCGATGTCGGTGACGATGCCCATCGCCTGGGAGCTGCCCCGGTCGGCGAGCTTGGTGACGGTGGCCGGGTTGATGTCCACGCACACCAGCGGCACCGACGCCGGCAGCAGGTTCCCGGTGGCGATCGAGTGCAGCATCGTGGCGACCATGATGGCGAAGCCGACGTCGGGCAGCTGGCCGCGCATCGCCCGCTGACCGTCGATCACGTCGGTGATCACGTCGGGCAGCGGGCCGTCGTCGCGCACCGAGCCGACCAGCACGAACGGCTTGCCGGCCTGCGCCATCGCGTGCATCACCCCGCCGGTCAGCACCCCGGACTCGACGGCCGCGGCGATCGACCCGGCGGCGCGGATGGTGTTGATCGCCCGGATGTGGTGCTCGTGGCCGTGCGGCACCCCGGCGCCCCGGGAGAGGTCGACGCCGAGCGAGGTGCCGAACAGCGCCGACTCGATGTCGTGGGTGGCCAGCGCGTTGCCGGCGAACAGGACGTCGACGTAGCCGGCGCGCACCAGCCGGACCATCGCCGGTGCCGCGCCGGTGTGCACGACCGCCGGCCCCCCGACCCAGAGGATCCGCTTGCCCGACGCCTTCACCTCCCGCATCCGCTCGGCGATCTGGCGCACCAGCAGCGCCTGCGGCTTCTCGCTGGAGACCGAGGAGGACATGAAGCCGAAGTCGTCCTCCGCGCCCCGGGCCACCTGCGGGGTCATCTCCACCCGCACGCCGCCGGCTCCGCAGACGACGGCGTCCCCGCCCCGCACGTCGCTGACCGGCACGGTGCGCACGACCGGCCGGCCGGCGACGGTGGCCACCACGAGGCCGCAGTCCATCTCCGCCCGGTCGACGCCCAGCCACTCGCCGTCCAGCCGGACGAAGGTGTCCAGGTTGGTGGTCGAGTAGAAGTCCTCGGGGAAGACCCCATCCGCGGGCGCCGGGCGGGTGGTCGCCGTCCCCGGGTCGACGGCGTTGGCGCCGTGGGCCTGCAGCCGCATGACGATCCGCTCGAGCAGTTCGGTGTCCCCGGCGCGGACCTCGACCAGCGCGCGGGACTCGTCCTCGTGCTGGCGGCCGAGCTCGAGGGCCTCGATCCGGTAGTCGCCGCCGTACTCCAGGACGTCGTCGAGCACCCGGGCGAGGACGCCGGTGTCCATCAGGTGGCCGGTCAGTGCGACCACGATGCGGTGCGGGTGGCTGCTCATGCCGCGACGCTAGTGGTCCACCCTCGGACCACCGCGCTCATGGGTCGGCTAGACCACCGCGCCGTCGTCGCCGTCGTCGGACCGGTCGCGCATCCGGGAGACCAGGATGCCCACCCCGCCGACCAGGGCGGCGACCCCGAACACCAGCCCGGCCTCGAGCGACAGGCCCAGCCGGCCGGGGACGATGACCAGCAGCGCGCCGATCGCGACGAGCAGCATCGCGGTCAGCGAGGCCGGGGCGAGGACCGGCAGCGGCGGCGGGGGTGGCGGCTCGTAGTGCTCCTCCGGCAGGTCGAGCACCGAGACCTCGTTGGGCGGGGGCGGCGGGTCCTCGCGCGGCTCCTCGTCGACGACGGCGCGGCCGTGCTCGGCCTCGAAGGCGGCGACGATCCGGGCGAACTCGGCGTCCTCGTCGGTGACCGGGCCGGGGCGGCGCGCCGGGTGGTCGGCGACGGGCTCGGTCGCCGGCTCCGCCGCGTGCTGCTCGACGACGGCCCGCGCCTCCGGGTGCCGGGCGCGGTCGACGAACAGCCGGTCCGAGGGCGGGCTGGGCAGGTAGACGTTGCGCGTGTACGGCGCGACGTCGGTGGACGGCTCCAGGTAGGCGGCGATGCCGGCGGCGGCGAGGACGTCGAGCAGGTGCTCGCCCACCCGCGGGTCCACGTCGCGCAGCGGGTACCAGAGCGGGGCGTCCAGGCCGTTGTCCCGGCGGCCGCGTCCGCGGCGGGGGAGGGTCACGGCGCCGGCTCCGTGGTGCTCGCCGTCGCGACCCGCTCGCGGATCCATTCGACCGAGTGGGCGAACAGCGCGGGGGCGTCGTTGTCCAGGGTGGCCACGTGCCAGCTGTCGTGCAGCAGCACCTCGGTGGTGTCGGGGCTGCCGACCTCGGCCAGCAGCACCCGGGAGGAGGCCGGCTCGACCACGTGGTCGGTGACGCTGCGGAAGACCAGCAGCGGGGCGCGGACGGCGGCCAGCTCGGCGCGGGTCGCCTGCCATAGCCGGCGCAGCCCGAGCACTGCCCGGGTGGGCAGCCGGGGGTAGGCGAGCTCCGTGCAGCCGGGCTTCTTGATGTCGCTGGCGATCGGCGCCCAGGCGGGTGTGACCCGGGCCAGCAGCGGCAGCAGCTTGGCGTCGCGCCGCTCGGTGAGCAGCGAGGGGTTGACCAGCACCAGGGCGGCGACGTCGTCGGGACGGCGCTCGGCCAGCCGCAGCGCCAGCGTCCCGCCCATGGACAGCCCGGCGACGACGACCGTCGCGCACCGGGCGGTGAGCTCGTCGAGCGCGGCGGACAGCGCGCCGTACCAGTCGTCCTCGGTGGTGGCGTTGGCGTCCTGCCAGCGGGTGCCGTGCCCGGGCAGCAGCGGGCAGTGCACGGTGAAGCCCGCCGCGGCCAGGTGCTCGCCCCAGGCGCGCAGGCTCTGCGGGGTGGAGGTGAAGCCGTGGCACAGCAGCACCCCGACCGGGCCGCCGGGCAGCTCGAACGGGTCGGCGCCGGCCATCCGGGGGGCGGAGGTCGGGGGGAGAGCCTGGCGCATCGGACCTCCGGTGGGGCAGCGGGCGAGGTGGTGCAGGTGGAGCGGGGGAAAGCCGAGGGACGCCGATTGTCGCGGAGCTGGGCGCTTCCCTAGTCTGACAGCCGCTGAGGGAGGCGCGTTGTTCTACTGGTTCCTCAAGTTCGTGGCCGTCGGGCCGCTGGTCCGGCTGCTGTTCCGGTGGCACCCGGTCGGTACCGAGCACGTGCCGCGGACCGGTGCGGCCATCCTGGCCAGCAACCACCTGGCGGCCGCCGACTGGATCTTCATGCCGATGTCGGTCCGCCGGCGGGTGACCTTCCTGGCGAAGGCGGAGTACTTCACCGCCACCGGCGTCAAGGGCTGGGCGCAGCGGGTGTTCTTCGGCGGCACCGGTCAGGTGCCCATCGACCGCACCGACGCCTCCGCCGCCGAGAACGCGATCCGCACCGGCATCCGGATCCTGCGTGAGGGCAAGCTGCTGGGCATCTACCCCGAGGGCACCCGCTCGCCCGACGGGCGGCTGTTCCGCGGCAAGACCGGGGTCGCCCGGATGACGCTGGAGACCGGGGCCCCGGTCATCCCGGTGGCGATGACCTACAGCCCCGGGGACCTGCCCATCCCCGGCCGGCTCGGCCGGAAGATCAACCGCACGTTCGTCCGGGTGGACGTCCGTTTCGGCCAGCCGTTGGACTTCTCCCGCTACGCCGGCCTGGCCGGTGACCGCTTCGTCGAGCGGTCGATCACCGACGAGATCATGTACGAGATCATGGAGCTGTCCGGCCAGGAGTACGTCGATCTCTACGGCGCCAAGGTCAAGAAGTCGATGGACTCCACCGGCGCCAGCGCCCGCGAGGTGATCGGCCGGCTGCAGCCGCCGCCGACCGAGGCCGCCGACCGCCTGCCCAGTTCACTGGCCGGCTGACCGGTGCCGGGAGGCGCACGGGGCGTCGTGGGGGAGGAGGACCGGTGTTCGCGGTGGTCTACCGGTGGCGGTTGCGACCGGGCAGCGAGGAGCAGTTCCGGGACGGCTGGGAGCGGGTGACCCGTGCGATCCACGCCCGCTGCGGCAGCTACGGCTCGCGGTTGCACCGCGCGGACGACGGCACGTGGGTGGCCTACGCACGGTGGCCCGACGCCGCCACCCGCGAGCGCTGCGCCTTCGACGAGCCCGAGGGGGAGCGCCTGATGGCAGCGGCAGTGGCCGAGCGGTTCCCCGAGCTGACGCTGGAGCTGGTCAGCGACCTGCTGGCGGAGCCGACGGAGCTGGGAGAGCCGACGGGACCCTGAACTCGGCACCCGGGCGATCGGGAGCCGGGCTCGGAGTCCGTCGTGCTGCGGCCCGGGGCAGGGGGCCGCAGGTCAGAAGGGCGGTGGGTCGTCGGGTGGTAATCCGGCCCGGTCGGGGCAGGTCGTCGTCGGCGCCGAGACGCGGTCTGTGGACGACGTTCGAGACGTGGCCCGAGTCCGCGCCCCCTGATCATGAGGAAACCCCTCCGGGGATCGAACTCGCCCGCCCGCCCGACCTCGCCGCCGTCCCGTACGCGTTGCCGGCACCGATCCCGGTCGCCGGATGGTGACCGCCGGGTGGAGGCCCTCGCGGGGCGGGGCAGCCGGCCGGAGCCGGGCCCACCGGCCGGCGTCCCTCTACCGTGACGACGTGAGCGTGCGCCGGTACTTCTACGACACCGAGTTCATCGAGGACGGGACCACGATCGACCTGGTGTCGATCGGCGTGGTCGACGAGACCGGCCGCGAGTTCTACGCGGTGAGCACCGAGTTCGACCCCGACCGGGCCGTCCCGTGGGTGCGCCGCAACGTGCTGGACCAGCTGCCGCCGCCGGCCGACAAGGCCTGGCGCAGCCGGGAGCGGATCCGGGACGACCTGCTGTCCTTCCTCACCGCGCCGGGGGAGGAGATCGAGCTGTGGGCCTGGTTCGCCGCCTACGACCACGTCGCGCTGTGCCAGCTCTGGGGGGCGATGCCCGCCCTGCCCCGGCCGATCCCGCGCTTCACCCGCGAGCTGCGGCAGCGGTGGGACGACGCCGGGAAGCCCGCGCTCCCGCCGAAGCCCGCCGGCACCCACGACGCCCTCGTCGACGCCCGCTACAACCTGACCCGCTGGCAGGTCATCGCGGCCACCGCGACGTGACGGTCGGCGAGGCCGGGTCGAGGTCCCGCTCGGGGTCCTCCCTGAACGCGACGGGGGCCGCCGGAAGCTGATCGCTGCCGACGGCCCCCGGCGGGGCGTGCCGCTAGACCGTGAAGACGTTGATCAGCCGGGTCAGCTCGCCGGAGAGCTGGTCCAGCTCGCGCGCCGACGCGCGCGCGGTCTCCACGTCCGCCGCCGTCCGGTCGACGTCCGCGGCCACCTCGGTCATCACGTCGGTCACCGAGCCCGCGCCGTCGGCCACCGAGGTGACGCTGCGGGACAGCTCGTTGGTGACCGCCGTCTGCTCCTCGACCGCGCTGGCGATCGTGGTCTGGTGGTCGTTCATCTCCCGGATGACCCCGACGATCTGGCTGATCGAGCCCACCGCGGCGCTGGTGTCGGCCTGGATCGACTGCACCCGCTGGTGGATCTCCTCGCTGGCCCGCGACGCCTCCTGCGCCAGTTCCTTGACCTCGGTGGCGACGACGGCGAAGCCCTTGCCGGCCTCCCCGGCCCGGGCGGCCTCGATCGTGGCGTTGAGCGCGAGCAGGTTGGTCTGCTCGGCGACGGCGGAGATCACCTTCACCACGTCGCTGATCTGGGCCGAGCTGGTGCCCAGCGCCGCGATCGCCGTCTCGGTCCGGGCGGCCAGGTCGACCGCGCCCTGCCCGACGTTGCTGGCGTCGCTCGCGCTGCGAGCGATCTCCCGGATCGCCGAGCCCATCTCCTCCGCACCCGCCGCGGCGGAGGAGACGCCGGAGCTGATGTCGGACGCCGCCTGGGAGGCGTCCCGCGCCTGGTCCCGGTTCCGCGCGACCCGCTCGCCCAGCCCGTCGGCCACCCGGGCCACCCCGGACGCGGAGATGGCCAGCGACCCCGCGCAGTTGCCGATGTCGCGGATGGTGTCGGCCACCTTGTCCACGAACCGGTTGAACGCCCGGGCCAGCTCGCCGACCTCGTCCTGGCTGGAGTCGTCGACCCGCTGCGTCAGGTCGCCCTCGCCGTCGGCGATCTCGACCATCCGCCGGTGCAGCACGTGCAGCGGCTCGGTGAGCCGGCGACCCAGCCACAGCGCCAGCGCGGCGCCGGCCAGCGCGACCACGACCGCCGCGACGACCATCCCGGTCACCATCGACGACCGGCCGTCCTCGATCCGCTCCACCGGCCCGGCGAAGTCGCTGTCCTGCGCGTCGACGACGAGCACCCAGTCCCAGGGCTGGTAGTACGCGACCTGCACGGTGTGCGTGCCCGTCTCGGCGTCCCGGTAGCGGACGGTGGCCTGCTCACCGGGCTGCAGCGTCACCGCCTTCGCCACCAGCTCCTCGACGTACGCCCGACCGTCGGCGTCGGCCGCCTCCATCAGGGAGGTGCCGTCGGCGCTGCCGTCCGCGCTGACCAGCACCGTGCCGGCGCGGTCGCCGCTGCCGCCGAGCACCCAGAGCGTGCCGTTCTCCCCGGCGCTGGTCTTCTGCAGGCTCTCCCGCAGCGCGGGCAGGTTCTCCTGCTTCACACCCACGTAGATCATGCCGATCACCTGGCCGGCGGCGTCGAACAGCGGTTCGTACGCCGTCACGTACCAGGAGTCGACGACGTACGCCGTCCCGCGGTAGGTCTGCCCGGCCAGCACCGAGGCGACCACCGCGTTGGGGGTGCCGCCGGCGCCGGTGGCCGGGATGAAGGTGCCGATGGCGCGGCTGCCGGTGGCGCCGACCACGTTGGTGGCCACCCGCAGCATGTCCCCGGCGGGGTTGATCCGCTGGAAGATCGTGGCGGTGCCACCGACCAGGGCCTGGACCTGGTCGACCACCGGGGTGGGCACGGCGACGTCGGCGTTCTTGCCCAGCCACCGGCCACCGACCTCGACGCGGGGAAGCGCGACGGGGGTGACCTCGTTGGTGACCTGGTTCTTGGCGTCCCACGCCACGACCTCACCCGGACCGGTCCCCAGGGAGAGACCACCGGACTGCTGCAGGACGTAGTTGGCGACCTGCAGGTCACTGTCGACCTTGGCGCTCGTCGAGTCGCCCTGGGTGGAGACGACGTCGTAGACGCCGTCGGTGATCCGGCTGAGGCTGTCGTCGACCAGCTGCCCGACGTCGGCCTTCGCGTCGTCGGCGAACGAGCTGCTCTGCCAGCTGCTCACGCCCACCATGGCCGCGCCGGTGACCGCGATGCTCACCACTGCGAGCGCGACCACCTTCGTCCTGATGCCCCTCTGCACGATGCCCCCTGGCCCGCTTCCCCGGGCGGGTGGGACCCCGCCGCTGCCTGGTGCATCGGCAGCGCTCGTGATCTTCGGGACCTGAAACGAGATCGTTCGTTTCGTTGGGTCCCACCAGTCCCACCCGCCCCACCCGGCACAGCCAGCGCCGGTGTGACGAGGCCGTGTCCCACGCTGCAGGACGCCCGTCCCAGCAGCTGTGCGGCGGGCCGTACCCTCGACCTGTGAGCCTGCCTGAACCCGCGGAAGTGGTCCCGGACCTGGACCGGTGGCGGGGTCTGCCCGCCGCCCAGCAGCCGGAGTGGCCCGACCGCGCCGCGCTGGACGCCGTCCTGTCCACGCTCTCGACGGTCCCGCCGATCGTCGCGCCGGCCGAGGTCGACACCCTGCGTCAGCAGCTGGCCGACGTCGCCCAGGGCAAGGCGTTCCTGCTCCAGGGCGGCGACTGCGCCGAGACCTTCGACCTGAACACCGAGCCGCACCTGCAGGCCACCACCCGCACCCTGCTGCAGATGGCGGTCGTGCTCACCTACGGCGCCAGCGTGCCGGTGGTGAAGGTCGGCCGGGTCGCCGGGCAGTACGCCAAGCCGCGCAGCTCGAACATCGACGCCCTGGGGCTGCCCTCCTACCGGGGCGACATGGTCAACTCGCTCAACCCGGTCCTCGAGGAGCGCATCCCCGACCCGGGCCGGCTGGTGCGCGCCTACGCGAACTCCGCGGCCGCGATGAACATGATCCGTGCCTACGCCCGGGGCGGGCTGGCCGACCTGCACGCGGTGCACGACTGGAACAAGGACTTCGTCGCCACCTCGCCGGCCGGGGTGCGCTACGAGGTGATCGCGCGGGAGATCGACCGCGCCCTGGCGTTCATGAAGGCCTGCGGCATCGACTCCGACGCGCTGCGCGGGGTGGAGCTCTACAGCAGCCACGAGGCGCTGATCCTGGACTACGAGCGGGCCCTGCTGCGGATGTACGAGGGCCGCCCGTACGCGCTGAGCGCCCACTTCGTGTGGGTGGGGGAGCGCACCCGGCAGATGGACGGCGCGCACATCGAGTTCGTCTCCAAGCTCGCCAACCCCATCGGGGTCAAGATCGGCCCGACGACGACGCCGGAGCAGGCCACCGAGCTGGTCGAGCGGCTCGACCCCGACGGCGTCCCCGGCCGGCTGACGCTGATCAGCCGGATGGGCAACGGCAAGATCCGCGACGTCCTGCCGGGCATCGTGGAGAAGGTCACCGCCAGCGGCCACCAGGTGGTGTGGCAGTGCGACCCGATGCACGGCAACACCCACGAGTCCCCGACCGGCTACAAGACCCGGCACTTCGACCGGGTGGTCGACGAGGTGCTCGGCTTCTTCGACGTGCACCGCGGGCTCGGCACCTGGCCCGGCGGCATCCACGTCGAGCTCACCGGTGAGGACGTCACCGAGTGCCTGGGCGGGGCCATGGAGATCAGCGACGCCGACCTCAACAGCCGGTACGAGACCGCCTGCGACCCGCGGCTGAACACCGGCCAGTCCCTGGAGCTGGCGTTCCTGGTCACCGAGATGCTGCGTGGCTGAGCTGGCCGGTTCCGCGACCGACGGGGCCGTCGACCTGCGCTCGGACACCGTGACCCGGCCGACGGCCGGGATGCGCCGGGCGATGGCCGAGGCCGAGGTGGGCGACGACGTCTACGTCGAGGACCCGACGGTCAACGCCCTGGAGGAGCGGGTCGCGGACCTGTTCGGGCACGAGGCCGCGCTCTTCGTCCCCTCCGGCACGATGGGCAACCAGATCGGCCTGCGGCTGGTCTGCGAGCCCGGCCAGGAGGTCCTCGGGGACGCCGACGCGCACGTCTTCACCTACGAGATGGGTGCGGCCGCGGCGCTGTTCGGGCTCGCCAGCCGCACCGTCGTCACCGGTGGCCCGCTCGACGCCGACCAGCTGATCGCCCAGGTCCGCCCGAAGGACGACTGGCACGTCACCTCCACGGCGGCCGTCGCGGTGGAGAACACGCACAACCGCGGTGGCGGGCTGGTCCAGCCCCTCGACGAGCTGCAGGCGCTGTTCGGCTGGACGCGGGAGCACGACGTCGCCGTCCACCTCGACGGCGCCCGGATCTGGAACGCGCACGCCGCCTCCGGGGTACCCCTGGAGACCTACGGCCGGCTGGCCGACACCGCCTCGGTCTGCCTGTCCAAGGGGCTCGGCGCCCCGGTCGGCTCGGTGCTGGTGGCCGACGCCGAGCGGATCGCCGCCGGCCGGCTCTGGCGCAAGCGCCTGGGCGGGGGCATGCGCCAGGCCGGCGTGCTCGCCGCCGCCGGGCTGTACGCCCTGGACCACCACCTCCAGCGGCTGGCCGAGGACCACGCGCACGCGCAGGCGCTGGCCGAGCGACTCGGCGTCGACCCGGCCGGCGTGCCGACGAACATGGTCGTCGTCGACGACGTGCCGGCTGCCGAGGTCGCCGCCGCCGCGCGGGCGCAGGGTGTGCTGGTCGGTCAGGTGAGCGGTCGGCGCATCCGGCTGGTCACCCACCTGGACGTCGACCGGGCCGGGGTGGAGCGGGCCGCGAAGGTGCTCACCCAGGTCGTCGGGGAGCTCGCCGGGCGCTGAGCCGGCAGCGGCGTCGTCGCTCCTGGCGGCGCCGCGGGGCACGGCGCAGCGCACTGGTCCACCGGGCCGGGAGACGGCCCCGGCCGACGACGCCGCACCGGGTCCCGACGGAGTCGCTTCTGCGGTCGCGCGCGGGTGATCACCACTGCCACAGTGGTGCCCTCGTCCGCGCCCGCGGTCGAGACCGCGTCGTCGTCGACTCGAAGAGGTCTCCCGTGCCAGAAGTCGAACCCGCCCTGGGCACCACGCCGCTGTTGCTGATCGCAGTGGGCGCCGTCGCCGTGCTGCTCGTCCTGATCATGAAGTTCAAGGTGCACGCCTTCGTGGCGCTGGTGCTGGTCAGCCTGCTGACCGCGCTGGCGACCGGGATCGCCATCGGGGACGTGATCGACACCATGCTGGCCGGGTTCGGCTCGACCCTGGCCGCCGTCGCGCTGCTGGTCGGGCTGGGCGCGATGATCGGCAAGCTGCTGGAGGTCACCGGCGGCGCCACCGTGCTGGCGGACTCGCTGATCAACCGGTTCGGGGAGAAGCGGGCGCCGCTGGCCCTGGGCGTGGCGTCGTTGCTGTTCGGCTTCCCGATCTTCTTCGACGCCGGCTTCGTGGTCTTCCTGCCGATCATCTTCAGCGTCGCCCGCCGGTTCGGTGGCTCGGTGCTGCTCTACGCGCTGCCGTCAGCGGGTGCCTTCGCGGTCATGCACGCCTTCGTGCCGCCGCACCCCGGGCCGGTCGGCGCCGGCGACATCCTGGGCGCCGACATCGGGCTCCTGGTCGTCGTCGGGCTGGTCATCGGCCTGCCCACCTGGTTCATCGCCTGCTACCTGTTCAGCCAGTGGAGCGGCCGGCGGATCGAGGTCGCGATCCCGGCCACCCTGGCCGGTCGCAAGTCCGAGGCCGACGACCCCCGGGTCGACACCGACCTCGACGACCCGGACGGCCCGGCCGGCGGCGCGGGTGGCCGCGGCTCGGCCGGCGGTGGCACGGGTGGCGGCGGGGCCACCGCGGCCGCCGCCACGGCGACCGCCGGCACGGCCACCGACACCACCACCCGGACCGGGCCGCCGAAGTTCAGCACCGTGCTGGCGCTGCTGCTGCTGCCGCTGGTGCTCATCCTGCTCAACACCGGCTTCAACACCCTGGCGACGGCCGGGGCGGTCGACGGGGACGCCGGCTGGCTGGACTGGGTGACCCTGCTCGGCCAGACGCCGGTGGCGCTGCTGATCACCCTGCTGGTGGCCGCGGTGGTGCTCAGCCGGGAGCGGTTCTCCCGCTCGGAGACCGAGGACCTGCTGAACTCCTCGATCGGCCCGGTCGCGGCGATCATCCTGATCACCGGCGCCGGCGGCATGTTCGGCGGCGTGCTGCGGGCCAGCGGCATCGGCACCGCGCTGGCCGACAGCCTGGCCACGATCGGCCTGCCGGTCATCGTGGCCGCCTTCGTCATCGCCACCTGCCTGCGCGTGGCCCAGGGCTCGGCGACTGTGGCCCTGCTGACCACCGCCGCGCTGATCGCCCCGGCGGTGGCGGAGAACGACCTGTCCCGGCTGGACACCGCCCTGGTGGTCATCGCGATCGCCTGCGGCGCCACCGTCCTGTCGCACGTCAACGACTCGGGTTTCTGGTTGGTCGGACGGTTCCTGGAGATGGACGTCAAGACCACCCTGCGCACCTGGACGGTCATGGAGACGCTGATCGGCGTGGTGGGCTTCCTCATCGCCTGGGTGCTCAGCGCGGTCGTCTGACCCCGGGACGACGCCGGCCGGGCCGCCCGCGAGGGCTGCCCGGCCGGCGGGCTGTGGCGAACGGGGACCCCGCGTCCGCGCGACTCGCCGACGGCCGGCTCAGCCGGGGAGGGGCGTGCCGTCCCGCAGCGCGCACAGCAGCGCGATGTCGCGGGCGTGCCCGTCGTCGGCGCTGGGCGTCTCGACGACCACCGGCACGCCGGCCAGCGCCGGGTGGGTGAGCAGCTCACCGAACGGCGCGGCGCCGATCGACCCGGCTCCGATGGTGGTGTGCCGGTCGCGGGTGGAACCGCGGGCGTCCAGGGAGTCGTTGGCGTGCACCAGGCCCAGCCGGCCCGGGCCGACGGTCGCCTCCAGCGCGGCCAGCATCGCCGTCATGCCGCCCGGGGACGCCAGGTCGTGCCCGGCCGCCCAGGCGTGGCAGGTGTCCAGGCAGACCCCGACCGCGGGGTGGTGCTCCAGGGCCGCCAGGTACGGCCCCAGGTCCTCCACCGTGGCGGCGAGGGACTTCCCGCCGCCGGCGGTCGGCTCGATGAGCAGCCGGGGCGCGCCCTCGGGCAGCTCGTCGAGCACCGGGAGCAGCCGGTCGTGCAGCTGGGCCAGCGCCGCCTCGTAGCGGTCGGCACCGACCGCGGAGCCGGCGTGCACCACCACGCCGGCGCAGCCCAGCTGGCTGCCGCGCGCGAGGTTGTGCCGGATGGTGGCGATCGACTGCTCGACGGTCGCCTCGCTGGGCGAGCCGACGTTGACCAGGAACGGGGTGTGGATGAACGACGGCACCCCGCGCTCGGCGCAGCCGGCGGTGAAGGCGGCGTCCTGGGCCGGGTCCCCGGCGCTGGGCTTCCAGCCCCGCGGGTTGCCGACGAACACCTGGACGGCGCGGGCGCCGACGGCGTCGGTGTAGGCCAGTCCGCCGCGGGCCAGACCGCCCTTGATCTGGATGTGCGCCCCGATCGGCGGCAGCACGCCTGAGGGCAAAGCAGGAGTGGGCAGGGTGGTGCTGGGGGAGGTCACGAGGAAGAGGTCACCCGAAGCTGATGAGGATGCGGACGGTGCTGCCCTGGTCGACGACCTCGCCGGCCCGGGGGCTCTGCTGGAAGACGCGGTCGCCCGCGATGAACTGGGTGGACTCGGCCTTCAGCCCCGCCTGGGCGAGCAGCGCCGTCGCCTCGTCCTTGGACTTGCCCTTGACGTCGGGCACGGTCACCTGGGGCACGCCCTCGGAGACCTGGATCGTCACCGTGCTGCCGTAGCGCTGCGCGGCGTCCCCGGGACCGGGGCTGACCGCCATCACCTCACCGGCGTCGACCGCGGCGCTGCGCCCGGTGGTCCGCTCGACGGTGAAGCCGCGCTCCTCCAGGTTCGCGGTCGCCGCCTCGGGGCTCAGGCCCACCACGTCGGGCACCTTCACCGGGGCCCGCCCGGCGCTGACCACGGCCACGACGCCGTCGTTCCGCTTGAGGTCGGTGCCGGCGGCGGGCTCGAAGCGCAGCACGGTGCCGGCGGGCTGCGCGTCGTCGAACTCCTCGCGCGCGGTGAGGCCGACCGGGACCTCGGCCAGCGCGGCCTGGACGGCGTCGAACGGCTGCCCGACCAGCGCCGGGTCGACCTCGAACCGTTCCTGCCCCTTGGAGAGCACCAACGTCACGTCGCTGCCGCGGATGGCCTCGCCGTCGGCCGGGTCGGCGGAGATCACCGTGCCCGCGGGCAGCTCCTCGCTGAACACCTCGTCGCCGAAGACGGGGTCCAGCCCGGCCTCCTGCAGCAGCCCGACGGCGGTGTCCCGGTCCTGGTTCACCAGGTCCGGGACGTCGGTCCACCGGCCGCTGCCGAGCCACCAGCCGATCGCGCCGATGGTGATCGCCAGCAGCAGCACGACCGCGAGGGCCAGCCGGGCCCGGCGGCGGCGGATGTGCGGGGGCACGCCCGGCCGGACCGACGGGTGCCGCGGGGCGGCGGGGCGGGCGCCGCCCACGTGCGTGGTCGCGCCGCTGCCGGTGCCGGGCAGCACGGTGGTGCCGCGGGCGCGGCCCCCGCCGAGCACCTCGGTGCGCGGCTCGCTGTGGCCCAGGCCCGGCGCGCTCGCCCCGCGGGGGCGCGGCGTCGTGGACCGGTTCGTCGGGCGCAGCGCGCCCGGGGTGTCGGTGGTGCGGCCGGTGGGCACGGGTACCCGGGCCAGCCCGAGGTCGGCCCGCAGGTCGACGAGCTCGGCGAGGAAGGCCCCGGCGTCCAGCGGGCGGGCGGCCGGCTCGCGGCGCGTCGTCCGCGTGACCAGCTCGTCGACCTGCCAGGGCACGCCCGGCACCTCCGCCGACGGCGGGGGGACGTCGTGGTGCACGTGCTGGTAGGCCACCGCCAGCGCCGTGTCGCCCTGGTACGGCGGATGCCCGGTGAGCAGCTCGTACATCATGATCCCGGCGGCGTAGACGTCGCTGCGGGCGTCGCTGCGCCCCCGCTCGAGCTGCTCGGGGGAGAGGTAGGCGACGGTGCCGATCAGCACGCCGCCGGTGTGGCTGGTCTGCCCGGTGCCGGCGACGGCGCGGGCGAGGCCGAAGTCGGCGACCTTGACCTGGCCGTCGGTGGAGATCAGCACGTTCTCGGGCTTCACGTCGCGGTGCGCGATGCCCGCGCGGTGCGCCGCGGTGAGGCCGGCGAGCACCGGCTCCAGGACCGCGAAGGCCTCGCCGACGGTGAGCCGGCCCCGGGCCTGCAGCAGGTCGCGCAGGGTGCGCCCGCGGACCAGCTCCATCACCAGGAAGACCAGGCCCTGGTCGGCGCCCTGGTCGCTGACGGAGACGACGTTGACGTGGCTGAGCATCGCCGTCGCCCGGGCCTCCCGGGTGAACCGGTCGACGAAGGCGGGGTCGTGGGCCAGGTGCTCGGCCATCACCTTGACCGCGACGGTGCGGTGCAGCCGCAGGTCGGTGGCGGCGTAGACGGTGGACATGCCGCCGCGCGCAAGGCGCTCCTCGAGGCGGTACCGCCCCTCGAGGACCAGGCCGACCGCGGGGTCGGTCACGACGGTGTCCACATCGATGAGTCTAGGAGCGGATCCGGCCGGCTGGACGAAACGACGCGGACTCGTCGGGGTGGTGGGCCGGGTGTGACCGGATGGGCTGGACGGACGGCCGTGCCGCGGTCCAGCCGGTGGTCGGCGGGGTTCCCCGGCGACCACCGGGCGCCGTTCAGCGGGGTGCGACGGGGGCCGGCGACCCGGCCCGGACTACGGTGTCCCGGGGCACCGAGCGCACGTCGTCGAGTCCGCACACCACCATGGTGTGCGCCAGCTCCGCGGTCAGGCCACCCAGCACCTGCGCCACGCCGTCGGCGCCGCCGGCCGCGAGCCCCCAGGTCGTGGGCCGCGCCACGAACACCGCCCGGGCACCCAGGGCCAGGGCCACCAGCACGTCCGAGCCCGACCGGATCCCGCCGTCGACGTAGACCTCGACCTCGCCGGCCACCGCGTCGACCACCTCGGGCAGCGCGTCGGCGCTGGCCACGACCGGGTCGGCCTGCCGGCCGCCGTGCGTGGACACCCAGACGGCGGCGGCGCCGGCCTCGACGCAGCGGGCCGCGTCGTCGCCCCGGAGCACGCCCTTGACCACCACCGGCAGGCCCGAGACCTCGCGGAGGCGGGCCAGGTCGGCGAGGGCCCACGCCGGCGACTCGGCGGCCCGCATCGACACCGGCGCGCCGCCCACCCCGGGGTGGTTGGCCATCGGCAGGTGAGCGGGGAGGTCGAAGCCGTTGCGCAGGTCGCGCAGCCGCCGGCCGAGCACCGGGACGTCGACGGTGAGGACCAGCGCCTCGTAGCCCGCGGCACCGGCCCGCCGGGCGAGGTCGTCGGTGTGGGCGGGGGAGTGCAGCTGGTAGAGCTGGAACCAGCGCGGGCCGGCCGGGGTGACCGCGGCGACGTCGGCCAGCGCGGTGTTCGCACTGGTGGACACGGTCATCAGCGCGCCGACCTCGGCCGCGCCCCGGGCGGTGGCGCGCTCGCCGTCGGGGTGGGCCATCGCCTGGAACCCCCACGGCGCGACCGCGACCGGGGTGGACACCGCCGCGCCCAGCAGGGACGTGCCCAGCGCGGGCGCGATGTCGCCGCGCAGCACCCGCGGGCGCAGCCGCCAGGCCCGCCAGGCCGCCGTCGCCTCCGCCAGGGTGATCTCCGCCCCGGCGCCGCCGGCGTAGTAGTCGTGGACGTCGGTGGGGAGCGACCGCCGGGCCCGGTCCTCCAGCGCGGCCAGGTCGAGGAACGGGGGTGTCCGCCCGGCGGCGTCGCTGCTCGACATGGGCCGGAGCCTAGGGAACCGGGGCCCGGGCCACCGGCGCCGACGCTCCTATGACGCGTCAAGCCATTGCTGGTGGTGATTCGAGGCGGCGGTAGAGCTCGCGGGCGATGTAGCGCTTGAGGCAGCGCTTGATCTCTCGGTCGGTCTTGCCCTGGGCGCGGCG
>NZ_JBJHAQ010000019.1:0-77811 GCF_054051115.1 Modestobacter sp. SYSU DS0904
CGCCGCCGAGCCCGCCGCCCCCACCTCCTCCCGCCGGGCCACCCGCACCCCCCCCCGCCCGCCCCACCCGCGCCCCCCCCCCCCCCCCCCCCCCGCGGATCGATGCCCAACTGGTCCAGGACGGTGGTCAGCACCGCGAGGGCGTCGCAGCCGGTGGACAGGTGGCCGTCGACGCCGGCGACGTCGGCGGTGCCGGCCAGCCACACCTGGGTCGCACCGGCCGCCCGGAGCTCCTCGGCGAGGGCGGCGCCGGACTCGGCGTAGTCGCGGTCGGTGCCGCAGATGCAGGCCACCGTCGTCCCCGCCCCGGCGAACCCGGCGGCGCCGTCGCCGGACGGCGTCCGCAGCCCGCCGGCGGCGAACAGGTTGGTGGCGAAGCCGGCGCGGGCGGTGTGCCGGGCGACCGGGCCGAGCGTGGCCAGGTACACCCCCGGCCGGGGCTCGGTGGCCTCGACGGCGTCGCGCAGCGCCTCGAACCGCTCCGCGGTGCGCACCCGGGGCAGCCCGCCCGGCCCGGACGGCGGCCGCCCCGGGTCCGGCCGGCGGCTCGGCCGCACCTCCGCGGGGTCCGGGAACTCGGTGACGCCGGTGACCGCGTCGGTGCGGTGGGCGACGCGGTCCTGCCGGGCCGACCAGGCGGTGTCGATCCGATCACCGACCAGCCCGGAGGCCAGCGCGGCGGGCAGCCCGCCGGCCCGCTCCACCTCGGTGAACCAGGCCCAGGCGGCCTGGGCGACCGACTCGGTCAGCGCCTCGACGTACCAGGAACCGCCGGCCGGATCGAGGACCCGGCCCACGGACCCCTCCTCCAGCAGCAGGGTCTGGGTGTTGCGGGCGATCCGCCGGGCGAACGCGTCGGGCAGGCCCAGCGCGGCGTCGAACGGTTGCACGGTGACGACGTCGGCGCCGCCGACACCCGCGGCGAAGCAGGCGACCGTCGTCCGCAGCATGTTCACCGCCGCACCGTGCCGGGTGATCATCACGCTCGAGGTGACCGCGTGCTGGCGCATCGCCCGGTGCCCGGCGGCCACCCCGCTGGCCTCGCCCACCCGGTGCCACAGCCGGCGCGCGGCGCGCAGCGCGGCGATGGTGGTGAACTGGTCGACCCCGGCGGAGAGCCGGAACTCCAGCTGGCCGAACGCGTCCTCGACGCCCAGCCCGCCCTCGGTGAGCGCGCGCAGGTAGGCCACCCCGGCGGCGATCGCGCAGCCCAGCTCCTCCACCACCGACCCGCCCGCGTCGGCGAACACGGTGCCGTCGGCGACGACGGTGCGCCAGCCCGCGGGCGCGCGGCGGGCCAGCGCGGCCAGGCCGGTGAGGTCCTGCTGCTCCCCCGTGGCCGCCTGCACGCCCAGCGGGTCCAGCCCCAGCGAGCCGCCGGGGGCCGGCACCAGGCCGCTGTCCGTGCGCCCCTCGACCAGCGCCAGGAACGCCTCCGCCGCGGCCGCGCCGCCTTGCAACGTCACCGGGGCGAGGTCCAGGTAGACGTCGGCGAGCACCTCCCCGAGCGCCTCGACCGGGACGGCGCCCCCGCCCAGCACCAGCCAGAGCGAGGTGACGCCGTTCTCCAGGTCGGCGGCGATCGCCTCCCGGGTCCGCGCGACGTCGGGGTCGGCGTGCCGCTGCCGGACGTCCCAGCCGCCGGGCACGGTGAGCTCGCCGTCGGCGGCGGGCACCGAGGCGACCCGGGACCCGCGGACGAACGGCGGCAGCCCGGGCACCCCGACGGCGGCCGGCAGGTCGGCGACGTCCTCGGCGGTGTACAGCGGCGCGACCGACACCCCGGTGGCCACGGTCTGCCGCAGCGCGTCCTCGACCGGGTCGGGCAGCTCGCCGGCCCCGGACTTGCGCAGCACCCCGGCGACCAGCTCCCGCCACTGCTCCCGGGTGGCGTCCGGGAAACCCGCGGCGAGGGCGAGCTCCTCGGGTGTCTCCGGCTCGGCGGGGGGCGGCCCGGCCGGGCGACCCGCCTGCTGGTCGGGAGAGCTCATCGTCGGGTCCCCGCCTCTCGGGTGTGGCACAGCACGCGTCGACCCAAGCTCTACACGATCTACCGGGCCGGGTCACCCACGGGGACGGCGGCGTCGGCCGCGAGGGCGTGCAGCGCGGTGCGGCCCAGCAGCCGGATGCCGACGCCGATCGCCTGCTCGTCGACGTCGAAGGTGCCGCGGTGCAGGTCGAGCGGCGCCCCTCCGCCGTGCGTGCCCAGCCGGGCCAGCGCGATCGGCAGCACCTCGGCGAACCAGCCGAAGTCCTCCCCGCCCATGCTCTGCGGGGACAGCACGACGCCGTCGCCGCCCACGGTCTCGATCGCGGCCCCGCGCAGCAGCGCGACGCTTCGCGGGTCGTTGACCACCGGGGGGACGCCGCGCACGTACTCGATCGACACCCCGGCGCCGGAGCCGGTGGCCACCTCGGTGACCAGCCGGCGGACCAGGTCCTCCGCCTCGTTCCACACCGAGCGGTCCAGCACCCGCAGCGTGCCGCGGAGCGCGCCGGTCTGCGGGATGGCGTTCGCCGCGACGCCGGCGCTCACCGACCCCCACACCAGCGACAGGCTCGACCGCGGGTCGACCAGCCGGGAGAGCAGGCCGGGCACCTCGGTGACCACCCGGCCCAGCGCGTGCACCAGGTCGACGGTGAGCTGCGGGCGGGCGGTGTGCCCGCCCGGCCCGGTCAGGGTGACCTCGACCCGGTCGCAGGCGGCGGTGATCGCCCCGGTGCGCAGGCCCACCTGACCGACCGGCAGCGAGGGGTCGCAGTGCAGCGCGAACGCCCGGGTGGCGCCGGCCAGCACGCCCTCGTCGACGACCTCCAGGCCGCCGCCGGGCACCTGCTCCTCGGCCGGCTGGAAGACGCAGCGGACGGTGCCGGGCAGCCGGCCCTGGGCGGCGAGGGCCAGCGCGACGCCGAGCAGCACGGTGGTGTGCACGTCGTGCCCGCAGGCGTGGCAGAGCCCCTCGCGGGTGGAGCGGTAGGGCACGTCCTTGAGGTCGGCCAGCGGCAGGGCGTCGATGTCGGCGCGCAGCACGACGACCGGGCCGTCGGGGTCGCCGGGCACGTCGCAGACCAGGCCGGTGCCGGTGCGCAGCCGCCGGGGGCGCAGCCCGGCCGCGGTCAGCCGCTGCTCCAGGTGGGCGGTCGTCTCGTGCTCGGCGAACCCCAGCTCGGGGTGGGCGTGCAGGTGCCGGCGGACGGCGACCAGCTCCGGCTGGTGGTCCCGGGCCCAGCGGTCCAGCTGGGCGCCGGCGTCGTCCCGGGGTCGGGCCTCGCTCACCGCGGCTCCCCGGCGGCCGTCAGGCCTTCGGGGGTGGGCAGGCCGTCGCGCAGCTCGGCCACCAGGCTGTCGACGACCGGGTGCAGGTCGCCGCCGTGCGCCGCGGCGACCGCGCGCTGCCGCTGGTAGGAGGCGCCGGTGGCCAGCACTCGCCGGACGTCGAGCAGCTCGGCCTCGCAGTCCAGCTTGCGGGCGGTGGGCAGCAGCTCCTCGACCAGCTCGTCCAGCGCCTCCCGGACCGGCGCCACGGTGCCCTGCTCGTCGACGACGATCGAGGCGTCCAGGCCGTAGCGGACCGCGCGCCACTTGTTCTCCCGGACGATCCAGCCGGCCGGGGTGGGCAGGGTGTAGCCGCGGTCGAGCTGGGTGTCCAGCTGCTCGACCAGGCACTGGGCCAGGGCGGCGACCGCGCCGATCTCGTCGAGGGTGGGCAGCCCGTCGCAGATCCGCAGCTCGACGGTGCCGAAGTCCGGGTGCGGCCGCACGTCCCACCACACCTCGCGGACGCTCTCGATCGCGCCGGCGGCGACCAGCGTGCCCATGTACTCCTCGAATCCGGCCCAGTCGGTGAGCTGGTAGGGCAGGCCGGCGGTCGGCATGCCCTCGAAGACCTTGGTGCGCACCGAGGCCAGGCCGGTGTCGCAGCCGGACCAGAACGGGGACGACGCGGACAGCGCCAGGAAGTGCGGCACGTACTGCAGCAGCGCGTTGACGATCGGCATCGCCTTGTCCGGCGAGCGCACGCCCACGTGCACGTGGACGCCGAAGATCTGCAGCCGCCGGGCCGGCCACTGCATCCGCTCGACGAGCTCGGCGTACCGCTCCTTGGGCGAGATCTCCTGGGTGTCCCACCGGGTGTACGGGTGGCTGCCCGCGCACATCAGGTCCAGGCCGCGCCGGTCGGCCGCGGCGACGACCTCGGCGAGGGTGCCCGCGAGGTCGGCCTTGGCCTCGGCGACGGTGCTGCAGATCCCGGTGATGACCTCCACCGTCGACTGCAGCAGCTCGTGCTTGGCCTTCGGGTGCTCCTCGAGCCCCTCGGGGGTGATCTCGGCCAGGATCTCGGTGGCGCCGGAGGTCAGCTCGCCGGTCTGGCGGTCGACCAGCTGGAGTTCCCACTCCACTCCCAGGGAGGCGCGCTCGGACGAGTGGAAGGGGATCTGCACCCCGCGAGTCTAGGAGCGGGGTGGGCGGGCCGCCGGTCGTGCGAGCGGGTGCGGTGTCCGACCCGGTCCCTATGCTCGCGCAGGTGAGCGAGCCCACCGCAGCACTCCCGTCCGATCCCACCGCGCTGGCCGCCCGGGCCGCCGAGCAGCTGACCGCCGCCGTCGGCGGTGACCACGACGTCGCCGTCGTCATGGGGTCGGGCTGGGCACCGGCCGCCGACGCGTTCGGCGAGACGCTGGCCGCCGTCGCCATCGGCGATCTCCCCGGCTTCGCCGCCCCCACCGTCACCGGCCACGGCGGGGAGATCCGCTCGGTGCGGGTGGGTGACCGCAAGGTGCTGCTGTTCCTGGGCCGCACCCACCTGTACGAGGGCCGCGGGGTCGAGCCGGTGGTGCACGGGATCCGCACCGCCGCCGCCGCCGGGGTGCGCACCGTCGTGCTCACCAACGCCGCCGGCGGCCTGCGGCCCGAGCACCGGGTCGGCCAGGCGGTGCTGATCAGCGACCACCTGAACCTGACGGCGCGCTCGCCGCTGGTCGGCGCCACCTTCGTCGACCTCACCGACCTCTACTCCGCCCGGCTGCGGGCGCTGGCGAAGGAGATCGACCCGTCGCTGACCGAGGGCGTCTACGCCGCCCTGCCCGGCCCGCACTTCGAGACCCCGGCCGAGATCCGGATGCTCACCACCCTCGGCGCCGACCTGGTCGGCATGTCGACGGCGCTGGAGGCGATCGCCGCCCGGGCCGCCGGCATGGAGGTCGTCGGGCTGTCGATGGTCACCAACGCCGCGGCCGGGATCACCGGCGAGGCGCTGGACCACCTGGAGGTCCTGGCGGCGGGCAAGGCCGCGGCCGGCCGGCTCGGGGAGTTCCTCGTGCAGCTGATCGGGCGGAGCTCGTGACCGCGTCCTCCAGCGGGCCGGTGCTGGTGACCGGGGCCGCCGGCGGGATCGGCAGCGTGCTGCGCGGCGGCCTGCCCGAGCACGGCTGGGCGCTGCGCTGCCTGGACGTCGTCCCGGTGCCGGAGCCACGGCCCGGGGAGGAGCACCTGGTCGCCGACGCCGCCGACCTCGCCGCCGTCGCCGCGGCGGCTGACGGCGCCGGCGCGGTCGTCCACCTCGCCGGCGTGCTGGGCGAGTCGACCTGGGAGGCGATCGAGCGGTCGCACATCGAGACCACCCACGCCGTGCTCGAGGCCGCCCGCCGGGCCGGGGTCGGCCGCGTCGTGCTCGCCAGCAGCAACCACGCGAGCGGCTTCACCCCCCGGCCGGCCCACGGGCTCCTCACCGAGGCCGCGGCTCCGCCACGGCCGGACACGTTCTACGGCGTCGCGAAGGTGACCATGGAGGCGCTGGGCTCGCTCTACGCCGACCGGTACGGCCTCGACGTCGTCTGCCTGCGGATCGGCAGCGCCTTCCCGCGGCCGACGACGGTCCGCCAGCTGTCCACCTGGCTGTCCCCGGGTGACACCGTGCGGTTGTTCGACGCGGCGCTGCGCACGCCGTCCCCCGGCTTCCGCGTGGTCTGGGGCGTGTCGGCCAACACCCGCGGCTGGTGGGACCTGACCGCCGCCCGCGCGCTGGGGTACGCACCCCAGGACGACGCGGAGACGTACGCCCCGGCGTTGCTGGAGGTGCACGGCGAGCCCGACCCCCGCGACCCGGTGCACGGCCGGGTCGGCGGGGAGTACACCCTGCCGGACCTCGACGCCGACGTCGTCGCGGCGCAGACGGGGCCGGCCCAGCCGAGCAGTGGAGGACCCCGGTGACCCACTCCCCCGGCGTGCTGACCACCGCCCGCGACTGGGCCGACGACGACCCGCACGACGGCGACCGCGCCGAGATCGCCGCGCTGATCGAGGCGGCCGACACCGACGAGCTGGCCCGCCGCTTCGCCGGCCCGCTCACCTTCGGCACCGCCGGGCTGCGCGGCCCGCTGCGGGCCGGGCCGGCCGGGATGAACGCCGCGGTGGTCACCCGCGCGGCCGCCGGCCTGGGGGCCTGGCTGCGCGAGGCCGGGCACGCCGGCGGCGGGGTGGTGATCGGCTACGACGCCCGGCGCCGCTCCGACGAGTTCGCCCGGCTGTCCGCCGAGGTGCTCACCGGTGCCGGGTTCGCCGTCCAGGTGCTGCCCCGGCCGCTGCCCACCCCGGTGCTGTCCTTCGCCGTCCGGCACCTCGGCGCGGTCGCCGGGATCATGGTGACCGCGAGCCACAACCCGCCGCAGGACAACGGCTACAAGGTCTACCTGGGCGACGGCGCGCAGCTGGTGCCGCCGGCCGACCGGGAGATCGAGGCGGCGATCGCCGCCGTGGGGTCGCTGCGCGCGCTGCCGCGCGGCGACGACTGGTTCACCTGCTCCGACGACGTGGAGGCCGACTACGTGGCCGCGGTCGTCGACGCGCTGGAGCCCGGCCGGGTGGCGCTGGCCGACCGGCAACGGCTCACCGTCGCCTACACCGCGATGCACGGCGTCGGCTCGGCCACCACCCGCCGGGTGTTCGAGGCGGCCGGCTTCGGGCCGCTGCACACCGTGCCGCAGCAGGACCTGCCCGACCCGGCCTTCCCGACCGTCGCCTTCCCCAACCCGGAGGAGCCGGGCGCGGTCGACCTGCTGATCGCCCGCGCCGAGCAGGCCGGTGCCGACGTCGCGATCGCCGAGGACCCGGACGCCGACCGCTGCTCGGTGGTCGTCGGTGGGCGCCAGCTGACCGGTGACGAGGTCGGCGTGCTGCTGGGCGACTGGCTGCTGCGCCGGGGCGTACGCGGCACCTACGCCAACTCACTGGTCAGCGGGTCGCTGCTCGGTGCGCTGGCCGGCGCGCACGGGGTGCCGTTCGAGCAGACCCCGACCGGGTTCAAGTGGATCATCCGGGCCGGTTCGGCCGGGGCGCCGCTGGTGTTCGGCTACGAGGAGGCGCTCGGCTACGCGGTGACGCCCGGCGTGGCGCACGACAAGGACGGCATCTCCGCGGCGCTGGCGGTGGCGCTGCTCGCCGCCGAGCTGCGCGCCGACGGGCGCACGCTGACCGACCGGCTCGACGAGCTGGCGGTGGAGCACGGGCTGTTCGCCACCGGGCCGCTGTCGGTGCGGGTGGAGGACCTGTCGGTCATCGCCGGGGCGATGGCCCGGTTGCGCGCCCGGCCCCCGGCGCAGCTGCTCGGCCGGGACATCGAGGCCCGCGACCTGGCGGACGCCGACCCGCCGGTCGACGCGGTGCGGCTGACCGGGGACGGCGTCCGGGTGGTCGTGCGGCCCAGCGGCACCGAGCCCAAGCTCAAGGCCTACCTGGAGACCGTCGTCCCGGTGGCCGACGCCGCCGGGGTGCCCGCCGCCCGGGAGCGCGCCGCGGCGGAGCTGGACCGGCTGCGCACCGAGATGTCCGCCGCGCTGGGGCTGTAGCCGGCCGTCCCGCCGCCGGTCCCCGACCGCCAGGCGCCCCCCGTCTCACCCCCGGGGGCGAGGGCAGCGCACAGCCGGACGTGCCACCCTGGCGGACTCACGTCCGCGCCCAGCCCCTGGAAGGCCTCTTGTCCGTTCTCGACCAGACCACGGCCCCACCGGGCACGACGCCGGGCCGGACGGCCCGCCGCCCGGAGGTCGACGGGCTCCGCGCCCTGGCGGTCACGCTGGTCGTGGGCTACCACGTCTTCAGCGGCCGGGTCTCCGGCGGCGTCGACGTCTTCCTGGTGCTCACCGGCTTCTTCCTCGTCCTCACGCTGAGCGGGCAGTTCCGGCGGGACGGCCGCGTGCGCCCGCTGGCGACGATCAGCCGGACGGTGACCCGGCTGCTGCCCACCGCGCTGCTGGTGCTGGCCGTCACCGCCGTCGCCGCGGCGGTGGTGATGCCACCCACGCGCTGGCGGGAGGTCGCCACGCACCTGGTCTCCGCGGTCACCTTCACCGAGAACCACCGCCTGGTGCAGGAGGCGGTCGACTACAGCGCCAGCAACGCCACCGCCAGCCCGGTGCAGCACTTCTGGTCGCTGTCCATCCAGGTGCAGGTGCTGCTGGTCGTCCCGCTGGTGGTGGCCGCCGGGGCGTTCCTCCTGCGGCGGGCCGGCGGCGGGCACCTGGGGCGGCCGGTCGCGGTCGCCGCCGTGGCCGCCGTCACGGCCGCCTCGTTCGCCTGGTCGGTGATCAGCACCCGGGCCGACCAGCAGGTGGCCTACTTCTCGACGCTGCCCCGGCTGTGGGAGCTGGGCGTGGGCGCGCTGGTGGCCCTGCTGCTCGCGGCGGTGCGGCCCGGACCCCGTACCGCCCTCGTGCTGGGTTGGGGCGGGGTCCTCGCGCTGATCGCCTGTGGCGCGGTGCTCGACGGCGCCCACCTGTTCCCCGGCTGGGCGGCCGCGTGGCCGGTGGCCTGCGCCGTCGCCGTCCTCCTCGCCGGCGGTGGCGGAGGGCGGGCCGGGGTCCACCGGCTGCTGTCCCGGCCGTTCGCCGCCTGGCTGGGGCAGCGGTCCTACGCCCTCTACCTGTGGCACTGGCCGGTGCTGGTGCTCTACCTGGTGCACGCCGACCGCGATGCCCCGACGCCCGGCGGCGCCGCCGCGGTGATCGTCGCGTCGGTGGTGCTGGCCGACCTGACCCACCGGGTGGTCGAGCTGCCCGCCACCACCCGGCTGCGCGCCTGGCGCCCCGGGCTGGCGCTCGCCGTGGTGACCGCGTGCACCCTGCCGCTGCTGACCGCGGGGGTCGGTTTCACCGCCTGGCTCGACCGGCAGGCCGGCCAGCTGGCCCAGCTGGCCGAGCACCCGTCATACCCGGGTGCGCTCGCGCTGCGCGGGGCGGTGCCGGCCACCGGTGGACTGACCGGGGTGGAGCCCCTGCCGTCGCTGACCGTGATCCGGGACGACTGGCCCACCCTGGACGGCGCCCGGTGCACGACCGAGCAGTTCGCCGCCGACCCGGTGCCCGCCGAGACCGACGTGTGCGTGCTGGGCCCGGACGACGCCGAGCGGCGCATCGTGGTCGTCGGTGACTCGCACGCCGCCCAGTGGCTGCCCCCGCTGGCCGCCCTCGCCACCGACCGCTCCTGGCAGCTGCACTCGATCGTCCGCGGCGGCTGCAACCTGTCGACGGAGTCCGAGTTCATCCAGGAGGGCTGGCCGGGCTACGAGGAGTGCGCGGCCTGGCGCTCGCACCTGGTCGACCGGATCAGGTCACTGGAGCCGGACCTGGTGGTCACGCTGGGCACCCGGACCGGGTACGGCCCCGAGGAGGAGTACCTGCCCGCGGGCTTCGTCGCGGCCTGGGAGCAGCTCGCCGAGGCAGGGATCACGGTGCTGGCTATGCGGGACACCCCCCGGCACGTGGAGGACGTCCCCGACTGCACCGCGCGCTGGGGTGACACGGCCACGCAGTGCGAGCTGGCCCGCTCCGCCGCCTACACCGAGGGCCTGCTGGAGACCGCCGCCCCGGAGCTGCCACCGGGAGTGCACCTCGTGGACACCAGTGACTGGTTCTGCACCGACACCACCTGCCCACCGCTCGTCGGCAACGTGCGCGTCCACCTCGACGGCGGGCACGTGACCGCCACCTACATGCGCAGCATCGCGCCGCTGCTCGAGGAACGGCTCCGCACGACGATCGGCTGGTGACCCGCCCGCCCATGCGGCGTGCGGGCCGCTCCGGTCAGCGGTAGCTCAGCGGGTAGTCCGGCTCCGGCACCCGCTCACCGGCCGGGGGCGGGCCGTAGTCGTTGGTGCGCTCCTCCCCGGGCAGGAACCCGAGCTGAACCAGCAGGACCAGGCCGCCCACCAGCGGGATCAGCCCGATCAGCAGCCACCAGGCCGAGTGCCCCCGGTCGTGCAGACGGGTCACGTTCGAGGAGATCGACGGCACGAGGAGCACCAGCCAGACCACCGGCAGGACGATCCCCGGGCTGAACTCCGCGCTGACGCTCGTCGCCGTCGTGGTGGTGCTGGTGACCTCGCTGAAGCCGAACGCGAAGTCCGCCGACATCGCCAGAACGGTGAGCACGAGGATGGGCAGGACGTACGCAAGCCAGTAGGTGCGGCGGCTGATCCGGCCGCGGGACACGTACCACCGGGCGAACTCCACAGCACCTCACCGTCGTCGCGGACCGAGCCGCCCGGGGCGGCCGGCGGCCCATCATGACGGTCACGCGGGGTCGGGTCTGTCCCCCGGCGGGGTGACACGCTCAGGTCGGCGGCGGCCCGTACCGGTTGGGCCGCGGCTGGGTGCCCAGGAAACCGCAGGTGACCAGCAGGACCAGCCAGCCGATCCCCGGCACCAGCGCCCACAGCAGCCACCAGGCCGAGTGGTCGCGGTCGTGCAGGCGGGTCACGGTCGAGGCGACGTTCGGCACGGCCAGCAGCAGGGCGGTGACGGCGGTGACCGGCCCGCCCTCCTCGGGGAAGAACCACACCAGGTCGGCGACGTCGGCCTGGTCCGGGCGGTCGGTGAACCGCGGCCAGCTGCCGGGGAACCAGTGGGCGTCCACGACCGACGCGGCGACGCCGATCAGCGCGAACAGCAGCACGTAGCGCAGCCACCAGTCGCTGCGCCGGATCCGCCCGGTGGGGACGTACCAGGCGGTGGGGCCGGCCCGGCCGTCGTTGCCGCTCACGCGCTGACGGTCTCCCGGCAGCCGCTGGCCAGGGCCTGCTGGGCGGCCTCGAGCACCCGGACGACGTCCCGGCCGAAGGCCGCGTCGCACGGGTGGGCGCCGCCGGTGAGGGCAGCGGCCTGCAGCTCGTCGACGGCGACCCGGTGCGCGGCGACCGCGGTGTCGGACTCCGGCAGCAGCACCAGCCGGCCGGCGTCGCCGTGCACCCACACGTCGATGCCCGAGGACAGCCCCGCGGCGGTGTGCGACAGCGTGACGGTGCTGGCCCGGCCCTCGTCGTGGCCGAGGACCAGGTGCACGGTGTCGCCCTGCCCGGCGCCGGCCTGCACGGTGCGCACCGGCCCGAGCGTCGGGACGAGGAGGGCGAGCGCGTGCGGGCCGACGTCCCACAGGGCGCCGTGCTGCCGGCGCCAGGCGGAGTCGAAGGGCCCGCCGGCCAGCGAGCCGAGCCAGGTGACCGCGCCGCCGGCCAGCGTGGTGCGGCTCGCCTCCTGCAGCCAGGTGGAGGTCGCCGTCCGGAAGCGGTTGGTGAAGAAGACGACCGAGGCGACGCCGGCGGTCTCGACCGCCGCGACCACCCGCTCGGCGGCGTCGAGCGTCAGCCCGACCGGCTTCTCCAGGAGCAGGTGCCGGCCCGCGGCGGCGGCGCGCTCGGCCAGCGGCACCTGCACGTCGGGCGGGACGGCGAAGCTGACCGCGTCGACGTCGGCGAGCAGCGCGTCGAGGTCGTCGGTGCCGGCGACGTCGAACTCCGCCCCCACCGCCTTGGCCTTGGCCAGGTCGCGGCCCCAGACACCGACGAGCTCGGCGCCGGGGTGCTCCGCCAGGGAGGCGGCGTGCACCGTGCGCGCCCAGTGACCGGTGCCGAGCACCCCGAACCGCATGTCAGACGGCGCCGAACTGGCGGTCGCCCGCGTCGCCGAGGCCGGGGACGATGTAGGCGTTCTCGTCCAGGCCCTGGTCGATGCTGGCGGTGAAGACGCGCAGCGGCAGGCCGCTGCTCTCCAGCCGCTCGAGGCCCTCGGGGGCGGCGAGCACGCACAGCACGGTGATGTCGGTGCAGCCGCGGTCGGTGAGCAGGGTGCAGCAGTGCACCAGCGAGCCACCGGTGGCCAGCATCGGGTCGAGGACGAAGACCGACCGGCCGACGAGCGACTCCGGCAGCGAGGCCATGTAGGCCTCCGGCTGGAAGGTGACCTCGTTGCGGGCGAGGCCGACGAAGCCCATCTGGGACTCCGGCAGCATCCCGTGGGCGGTGTCGGCCATGCCGAGGCCGGCGCGGAGCACCGGGACGATCAGCGGCGGACCGGCCAGCCGGTAGCCGATGGTGTCGGTGACCGGGGTGGTGATCGACTCCTCGGCGATCTCGAGGTCACGGGTGGCCTCGTAGACCAGCATCTGGGTCAGCTCGCGCAGGGCGGCGCGGAACGCGGCGTTGTCCGTGCGCTCGTCCCGCATCCGGGACAGGCGGGCGCGGGCGATCGGGTGGTCGACGACGGTCAGCTGCACGGCGCACACCGTATCGGCCCCCCGGTTCACCGCCGGCAGCTGAGCCGGGCGGTGACCTCGCGGCCGGCTGGTGGTCCGGGTCCCGCTGCGCACCACCGGCACCGGGCCCCAGCAGGTCCACCGCGCGACAGACCGGCGCACCGCTGGCAGGGTCGGCCTCGTCGCGCCCCGGCCGACCGTCGAACCGGGCGGCGTCCGTCTCGAACACCCTGGAGTCCGACCATGCCCGCTGCCCCGATCGCCGTCACCGGGTCCACCGGCCACCTCGGCGGCCGCGTCGCTCGGCTGCTGGCCGACGCCGGGGTGCGCCAGCAGCTGCTGGTCCGCGACCCCTCCCGCGCGCCGCAGCTCCCCGGGGCGACCGTCGCCCGGGCGCCGTACGGCGACCGCGGGGCGGTGCGCGATGCGCTCGCCGGCGTGTCGGTCGTGCTGATGGTGTCGGCCTCGGAGACCGCCGACCGGGTCGACCAGCACCGCACCTTCCTCGACGCGGCGGTGGAGGCCGGGGTGGAGCACCTGGTCTACACGTCCTTCGAGAGCGCCGCGCCGGACGCGACGTTCACCCTGGCCCGCGACCACTGGGCGACCGAGCAGCACGCGCGCGAGATCGGGCTGCCGGCCACGTTCCTCCGCGATCAGCTGTACCTGGACTCGCTGGTGGAGTTCGTCGGTCCGGACGGCGCGATCCGCGGGCCGGCCGAGGACGGCCGGGTGGCTGCCGTGGCCCGGGACGACATCGCGGACGCCGCGGTCGCTGTCCTCCGCGACCCGGTTCCGCACGCCGGCCGGACCTGGTCGCTGACCGGACCCGAGGCGCTGACGCTCCACGAGGTGGCCGCCACGATCAGCGCGGTCACCGGCACCGCAGCCCGCTACGTCCCGGAGACCCTCGACGAGGCCTACGCCTCCCGGGCGTCCTACGGTGCGCCGGACTGGCAGGTCGAGGCCTGGGTGTCGACCTACACCGCGATCGCGGACGGTTCGCTGGCCGGCGTCACCGATCACGTCGCCGAGCTCACCGGCCACCCGGCGCGGTCGATGGAGCAGGTGCTGCGGGCCCGGCGATGACGGCCGGTCGGGCTCCGCGAGCCCCTGGCCGGCGGGTGCGGGGTGGGCCGGCAGGGCGCATCGCGACGTGGTGTCGATGCCCGTGACCGTCGGGCCGCTTCCGTCGTCCGCGACCGGGGAGCTGCTGACGTTGCAGCGCGCGGCGTACGTGAGCGAGGCGCAGCTGTACGACGACGTCCGCCTGCCGGCGCTGACGCAGACCCTCGACGAGCTGACCGTCGAGTTGGCCGCCAGCGCGTGCGTGGCCGCCTGGTCCGGTGCACGACTGGTCGGGGCCGTCCGAACCCGGGAGGACAGCCGACTGCTGCACGTCGGCCGACTGGTGGTGGCACCGGACCAGCAGGGGCTCGGGATCGGCAGCCGGCTGCTGGTGGCCGCGGAGGCCGGCACCTCCTGTGCCCGCGCCACGCTGTTCACCGGGTCCCGGAGCGAAGCCAACCTGCGGCTGTACCGCCGCCACGGATACGCCGAGACCCGGCGGGAGGAGCTGCGCCCCGGGCTGGAGATCGTGCACCTGGGGAAGGATCTGGGCTGAACCCCGCGCCACGCGCCGGCCGAACGGGCAGGGTGGCGACATGGTCCGAGCACCACGCAGTCCCACTGGCCGTGCACTGGCGACGGTCGGGGTCCTCGCCTTCTGCAGCTGGGTCACCTTCGTGGCGATCGAGATCGCCACCGTGCCGGAGCCCGGAGCAGCCTCGGTCGACGCCCTGGCCACGCAGGTCGCCTCGTCGCTCGCGCAGCGGGACGCCGACACGTTCCAGGCACTGGTGGTCGACGACGCCCCGGCGGACTACGCCGAGCAGCTCTTCGCCTCGCTCCCCTCCGCCGGCAGCGGTCTGGAGGCCGTGGTCGAGAGCTCCGGCCGGGCTGACGTGATCGTGGTGGCCGACCCAGCCGGCCGCGGGACCTGTCTCGCCTGGCAGGTGGTGCCCGACGACGAGCGGTACCTCCTCGGCGTCGTCCCACCGCTCACCGGTTGCAGCCAGCGCTGACAACGGCAGCCCTCGGCAGCACAGCCGGGGCCGTCGGCGGCACAGCCGGCAACGTCAGGTGAGCGGTGGTCCGAGGAGGATCTCGGTGCCGTCGGGGCGCCAGGTGCGCCAACGGCCGTCGGGTTGTCGCTCGACCCGGAACCCGTGGTGGACCTTGGTGTGGTGGCGCTCGCACAACAGCGCCGAGTTCTTCAGGTTGGTCTCGCCGCCGTGGAGCCAGTGGATGAGGTGGTGCACGTCGGCCCACCAGTGCGGGGCGCCGCACCCGGTGAACATGCAGGTCCTGTCCCGCGCGACGACCGCGCGGCGCAGGGCGGGGGTGACCACCCGGTGCTTGCGGCCCAGGTCCAGTGGCTCGCCGTCGGGGCCCATCACGATGCGCGAGACCACCGCGTCACAGGCCAGCCACCGCGCCCGGGCGGCGGAGATGCTCGCCCCGAACCCGGTCTGCCCGGCCCCCGGGCCCGTGGCGGGGTCAACCAGGTCCTCGACGTCGATCCCCAGCACCACGTGCGGCTTCTCCGTGCGCAGCGTCGGCAGGCCACCGGCGGCCAGGGCGTTGTCGCACAGCTGGATCAGCGCATCGGCCTGCTGCTGCGCGCGGGTGCGGGTGTCGCCCTTCGGCCGGTTGGCCTGCACGATCGACTCGATCGCCGCCCGTACCTTCTCGAACCCCACGGCATCCGCATCAAACCGGCCACTGCCCGAACCATCGGCATGCCGGACCAGGCTCAGCCGCCGGCCCTCGGTGGGATCGGGCTCCGGGCCGTCGGGGTCCAGCGCCTCTTCGAATGCCTGCACCGCAGCGACCAACGACTGGTGCGGCGACTCGGCCGCCACCTGCGACCAGACCTGGTCGAAGGCGCCCAGGTCGATGCCCTGCTCCGCGGCCTTCGCGACCTCACCGGGGCCGACCTTCTCCGCCACCACGTTCACCTGCGCCGCGCTCACCGCACCCGCGGCGAACCCCGCTGCCAGCACCGGGAAGGACTCCAGCACCCGACCGGCCCGCACGATCCGCGACGCCTCGGCCGGCGCCACGCGCACGTGCCCGATCAACCACGACCGCGTCGACTTCAACCCATCGCGCTCCGCGGCCTGGGTCACCTCCGCGTGCCGCACTGTGCGCGTCAACTCCGCCGATGCGCGATTGACCAGCTTCACCAAGAAGGCGGTCCGGTCGAGCACCTGACCGTCGGACAACCCGTGCAATCCCGAACCAGCCAGCGCGTCCAACGCCGCGCCCAGCTCGCCCAGGCCCACCGCCGGCAACTCCGCAACCACGTTCGGAGCAAGCACATCCGGATCGGCGTCCAGCGTCGTCGAGCCGCTCACGGACACCTCCCCACCGATTCGAACATGTGTTCTAAGTCTAGCGGGATCCGGACCACCGGACCAGCCGAATCCGCAGCTCAGGCGCTTGTGCACAGATCCAATCAACCGCTTGACAGGCGGCCGGCGCCGGCTCTGACACCCGTCCGGGGCACCGCGCGAGAGTGAGCACCGGAGACCTGTCGGTACGCAGTGGAGAATGCCCGGCATGACCCACGTGCTCGACCCGAACGCGCTGGCCGGGTCCGGCGGCGCCCCGGGCACCCCACCCGACCCGTTCGCCGACGTGACCCGCTCGGACGACGCCATCCGCGCCTTCCTCCACGGACTCCCCGGCGTCGACCAGGTGGGCGCGCAGCAGCGGGTCGCCGTGCTCGGCACCCGCTCGATCAAGAGCACCGCGAAGGCCTGGGCGATCGACACCGCGATCTCGATGGTCGACCTGACCACCCTCGAGGGCGCCGACACCCCCGGGAAGGTGCGCAGCCTGGCCGCCAAGGCCCGCCGTCCCGACCCGGAGGACCTCACCTGCCCGTCGGTCGCCGCGGTCTGCGTCTACGGCGACCTCGCGGGCGTGGCGAAGGAGGCGCTGGCGGGCACCGACATCAACGTCGCCGCCGTCGCCACCGCCTTCCCCAGCGGCCGCGCCAGCCGGCGGGTCAAGATCGCCGACGTGGAGGACGCCGTCGCGAACGGCGCCGACGAGATCGACATGGTCATCGACCGCGGGGCGTTCCTCTCCGGCCGCTACCTCGACGTCTTCGAGGAGATCGTCGCGGTGAAGGAGGCCTGCGGCCCCGCGCACCTGAAGGTCATCCTGGAGACCGGCGAGCTGGTCACCCTGGACGCCGTCCGCCGCGCCTCCTGGCTGGCGATGCTCGCCGGCGGCGACTTCATCAAGACCTCCACCGGGAAGGTCTCCCCCGCCGCCACCCTGCCGGTCTGCCTGGTGATGATGGAGGCGGTCCGCGACTTCCGCGCCGCCACCGGCCGCCAGGTCGGCGTCAAGCCCGCCGGCGGCATCCGGACCACGAAGGACGCCGTCAAGCACCTGGTGCTGGTCAACGAGACCGCCGGGCCCGACTGGCTGTCCCCGGACTGGTTCCGCCTCGGCGCCTCCAGCCTGCTCAACGACCTGCTCCTGCAGCGCCAGAAGCTCCGCACCGGCCACTACTCCGGCCCCGACCACGTGAGCGTGGACTGATGTCATCCCCCACCCAGCCCGCCTCGAGCCCCTTCGAGTACGCGCCGGCACCGGAGTCCCGCTCGATCGTCGACCTGAAGCCCAGCTACGGGCTGTTCGTCGACGGTGAGTTCACCGAGGGCACCGGCACACCGCTGAAGACGGTCAACCCGGCCACCGAGGAGGTGCTGAGCGAGGTCGCCGTCGGCACCGAGGAGGACGTCGACCGCGCCGTCCGCGCCGCCCGCCGCGCCTTCACCCGGGTCTGGGGGCCGATGCGCCCGGCCGACCGGGGCAAGTACCTGTTCCGCATCGCCCGGCTGCTGCAGGAGCGGGCGCGGGAGTTCGCCGTCCTGGAGAGCCTGGACAACGGCAAGCCGATCCGGGAGAGCCGGGACGTCGACGTCCCGCTGGCCGCGGCGCACTTCTTCTACCACGCGGGCTGGGCCGACAAGCTGGAGCACGCGGGCCTCGGCCCGGCCCCGCGGCCGCTCGGCGTGGCCGGTCAGGTCATCCCGTGGAACTTCCCGCTGCTGATGCTGGCGTGGAAGGTCGCCCCGGCGCTGGCGGCGGGCAACACCGTGGTCCTCAAGCCCGCGGAGACCACCCCGCTGACCGCGCTGCTGTTCGCCGAGGTGTGCCAGCAGGCCGACCTGCCGCCCGGCGTGGTCAACATCGTGACCGGCGCCGGCCAGACCGGCCGCGCCGTGGTCGCCCACCCCGACGTCGACAAGGTGGCCTTCACCGGCTCCACCGAGGTCGGCCGGGAGATCGCCCGCTCGGTCGCCGGCACCGGCAAGCGGCTCACCCTGGAACTGGGCGGCAAGGCCGCCAACATCGTCTTCGACGACGCCCCGGTCGACCAGGCCGTCGAGGGCATCGTCCGCGGCATCTTCTTCAACCAGGGCCACGTCTGCTGCGCGGGTTCCCGGCTGCTGGTGCAGGAGTCGGTGCACGACGAGGTGGTCGCGGCGCTGCAGCGGCGGATCGGCACGCTGCGGGTGGGCGATCCGCTGGACAAGAACACCGACCTGGGCGCGATCAACTCGGCCGAGCAGCTGGCCCGGATCCGGGAGCTGTCGGAGATCGGCGAGGCCGAGGGGGCCCAGCGCTGGCAGCCGGTGTGCGACCTCCCCGACCGCGGGTTCTGGTTCCCCCCGACGATCTTCACCGGCGTCTCGGCGGCGCACCGGATCGCCCGTGACGAGGTCTTCGGGCCGGTGCTGTCCGTGCTCACCTTCCGCACCCCCGACGAGGCGGTGGCGAAGGCCAACAACAGCACCTACGGGCTGTCGGCCGGCATCTGGTCGGAGAAGGGCTCCCGGATCCTGAAGATCGCCGACCAGCTGCGGGCCGGCGTGGTGTGGGCCAACACCTTCAACGAGCTCGACCCGACCTCGCCGTTCGGCGGCTACAAGCAGTCCGGCTACGGCCGGGAGGGCGGCCGGCAGGGCCTGGCCGCCTACCTCTCGACGGGAGACGCTCGATGAGCGAGCTTGCGAGCTCATGCATGGACACGGCGACGCGAACGCGCCCGACGAGCGCCAGCGAGGAGTGCAAGTGAGTGATCGGCTGACCGTGCGCAAGACCTACAAGCTGTACCTGGGCGGGGCGTTCCCCCGCTCGGAGTCCGGCCGCACCTACGAGGTGCACGACGCCAAGGGCCACTTCCTGGCCAACGCCGCCTGGGCCTCCCGCAAGGACGCCCGGGACGCCGTCGTCGCCGCCCGCGGCGCGTTCGGCAAGTGGTCCGGCGCCACCGCCTACAACCGCGGCCAGGTGCTCTACCGGGTCGCCGAGGTGATGGAGGGCCGCGCGGCCCAGTTCACCGAGGAGGTGGCCGCCGGCGAGGGGATCTCGACGGCCAAGGCGCGGGCGGCGGTGGACGCCGCCATCGACCGCTGGGTCTGGTACGCCGGGTGGACCGACAAGCTCGCCGCCGTGCTCGGCAGCAGCAACCCGGTCGCCGGTCCCTACTTCGGCTTCTCCACCCCGGAGCCGACCGGGGTGGTCGCCGTCCTCGCCCCGCAGCGCAGCTCGCTGCTCGGCCTGGTCAGCGTGCTCGCGCCGGTGCTCGCGGGCGGCAACACCGCCGTCGTCGTCTCCGCGAAGGAGCGCCCGCTGCCGGCCATCACCCTCGGCGAGGTGCTCGCCACCTCCGACGTCCCCGGTGGCGTGGTCAACCTGCTCACCGGCGACGCCGCGGAGATCGGGCCCTGGCTGGCCGAGCACGCCGACGTCGACGCGATCGACCTGGCCGGCGCACGCAACCCGCTGGCGATGGAGCTGGAGCGCTCGGCCGCCGGCACGATCAAGCGTGTCCTGCGGGCCTCCGCGGAGGAGCCGGACTGGACCGCGGACCCCGGTCTGGGCCGGATGACACCCTTCCTGGAGACGAAGTCGGTGTGGCATCCCATGGGGGTGTGAGCGCAGCCGCGCTCGACCGGGCAGGATGGGCGGGTGGCCAGGCCCAGCATCGTCCCCATCGCACTCACCCTCGACGACCGCACGGGCTACACGCTCTGGGCGCCCCCCTGGGAGGAGGACGGCGAGGAGTGGCAGGCGTTCCTCGGCAGCACGGTCGACGTGCCCGCCGACCTCAACGACGACGACCCTGAGGACGGCGTCACCAAGGCCGTCGTCCACCTGTTCCCCTCCCCCGCCGCCCTCGCGGCCTTCTGCCGCACCAGCACCGACCACGACCTCGCCGACCACCCGGTCTGGCCGGTCGTGGCCGGGCTGGACGCCGGCGACCTGACCCCCGACGAGGACCACCGGTTCGACCTCGACGGCGTCTACGACGTGGTCGCGGAGAACCCGGACCGCTGGGCCGTCGACGAGCTGGCCGCCGTCGTCGACGTCGTCGGCCGCATCGCCGAGTGCTGCGACACCGCCGATGACGACGACGACGTGCTCGACGACGACGAGACCGAGTTCGAGTCGGTCGCCGAGCTGGTCTCCCGCCCGGAGGTGGCCGCGCTCCCCCTCGGCGTGCAGGCGTTCCTCGGCCGCACCGGCGAGGAGTCCTGGCTGCGGCTGGGCACCGCGATCGACGAGCTCTGGGAGGACGTGCTCGAGGAGCTCGACGACCACCTGGACTGGACCGGCGCCGGCCGGGTCTCCCCGGACGACTACCCCTCGGCCGCCGAGGAGGCCGAGGCCCGCGCGGCGGAACCGGACGACGAGGACGAGGACGACGACGTCGACCTGCTCGACGAGGACGACGACGCCCGCACGGCCGGGGCGAGCGCCCAGCGCCAGCCGGCCGGTTCCACGGCCGCGGAACCGGGCGTGGCGACCACCGGCACGCGGGCCATCCGCGGGGGCAGCCGGCTGACCGCCAGCCCCGCCGCGGTCGCCGCCGCCCAGGAGTTCTGGGAGGCGGTCGGCATCCTGCCCGTCGAGCTGGTCGTCCCCGAGGGCGCCGGCCTGACGCTGCGCTGCTACGTCGAGGACCGCGCCCGGTTCCTCGGCCGGGACGGCCAGGTGTTCCTCTTCCCCTCCCCGGTCGAGCTGGCCCGCTTCTGCGCCTCCGACGAGCGCCACGACCTCAGCGGCATCGCCTCCTGGCCGGAGGTGGCCGACACCGACGTCCTGCCGCTGCCGGCCGACCAGGACCGCTACGACCTGACCGCCCTCGCCGAGGTGCTGCGCGAGGTCGCCGGCGGCGCGGGCGGGCTGGCCCAGCACGAGGTGCTGGAACAGCCGGTGGAGGGTGTGCGGGACCTCGCCGAGTACGCGGGGCTCACCCGGGTCGAGGAGCTGCTCACCGGGGACACCCCGCTGGGTCGCGCCGTCGCCCGCAGCGAGTCCGAGCCGGCGGCGCCGCTGCCCGCCCCGGACGCCGCCGTGCTGGCGAGCACCTGGGACGAGGTCGTCACCGAGGTGACCGGGGTCCTGCGCTTCCGCGAGCAGCCCGAGTAACCCGGGAACGACCAACGGCCGGCCCCCGCAGAGCGGGAGCCGGCCGTTGGTCGTTCAGCTGGGCCTAGAAGGAGCGGGCCGGGCGCGAGGGCCGACCGCCGGAGCGGTGCCCCTCGCTGGAGCCGCGGTAGCCACCGGGGCGCCGGTCACCGCCGCCGGAACGATCCCGATCGCCGTAGGAGCGCTCGCCCGAGGGGCGGTCTCCGTACGAACGATCGCGGTCGCCGGAGGGGCGGCCAGCCGCACTGCGATCCCGATCGCCGTAGGAGCGCTCGCCCGAGGGGCGGTCTCCGTACGTGCGCTCGCGGTCGCCGGCGGGACGACGCGGGCCACCGCGGTAACCGCCAGGGCGCTCACCGGAGGGCCGACGCCCGCCGGAGCCACCGGCCGGACGGCGCGACTCGCGCACCGGACGGACGATCGGCTCCACGAAGGTGCCACCGGCGACCAGATCGCTGATCGCGGCGTCGCCCGGACGGATCCGGGTGACCTGCGGCTCGATCTTGGCCTGGCGGAACCGCCGCTTGGACTGACCCACCTGGTCGGGCAGCAGCAGGGAGACGACCACACCCGCGGCACCGGCGCGCGCCGTGCGGCCGGAGCGGTGCAGGTAGGTCTTGTGGTCGGCCGGCGGGTCGTAGTGCAGGACCAGCGACACGTCGTCGACGTGGATGCCACGCGCGGCGACGTCGGTGGCCACCAGCACCGGGCTGCGGGCGTCGGTGAAGGCCTCCAGGGCCCGACGCCGCGCGGACTGCGGCAGCCCGCCGTGGATCGGCTCGGCGGAGATGCCGACGGCCTGCAGGTTGCCGGCCAGCCGGTCGGCGCCGTGCTGGGTCCGCACGAAGATGATGATCCGGCCCGGACGGGCGGCCATCGCCTCGGTGACCTTCAGCTTGTCCGGGAAGGACACGCTGTAGGCCAGGTGCTCGGCCTGCGGGCCGCTGTCCTCGGCCTTCGCGACCTCGTGCCGGGCCGGGTTCTTCAGGTAGCGGCGGACCAGGGTGTCGACCTCGCCGTCCAGGGTGGCCGAGAACAGCAGTCGCTGGCCGTCGGGGCGGGTCTGGTCGAGCAGCTCCTTGACCACCGGCAGGAAGCCGAGGTCGGACATGAAGTCGGCCTCGTCGATGACCGAGACGACGACCTCGGAGAGGGTCGTCTCGCCCTGGTTGATCAGGTCCTGCAGCCGGCCGGGGGTGGCGATGAGCACGTCGACGCCACGGCGCAGCTGCTGGATCTGGCGGTACATCGAGGCACCGCCGTAGACGGCGGCCAGCTGGACGCCGTTGGACTGCCCCAGCGGAGCCAGGTTGTCGTGCACCTGCTGGGCCAGCTCGCGGGTCGGCACCAGGATCAGGCCACGCGGCGCGCGACGGCCCTGCTGGGCGTCGGCACCGAGCCGGGCCAGCAGCGGCAGCCCGAACGCGAGCGTCTTGCCCGAGCCGGTGGCGGCCTTGCCGAGCACGTCGCGCCCGGCGAGGGCGTCCGGCAGCGCGGAGGTCTGGATGGCGAACGGGTGGCGGATGCCCTTGCGCTCCAGCGCGGTGACCAGCGGCTGGGGCAGACCCAGCTGGGCGAAGGTCGGGCCGGTGGGCTCGGGGGCCGCCTCGGCCGCGGCGGGCGCAGTGACCTGGAGGTCTGCGGCCGGGGCCTCGAGGGAGGTGTTCTCAGGGGTGGTACGGGTGTCGACAGAGTCGAACGAGGACAAGCGGGGACTCCGATACAGATCGGTGCGCGTCCCGTGGTGATGCCGGGCGCCGGGTGACCGGCGCCCACACTGGTGATCGCCGCCGTCTGCGATGACGCGTGATCTGCACGGATGCGCTGTGCCCGGGCAGGACCGCCCGGGAGGATGACCGGCACACTCACCGGCACGTCCAGGTTAGCAGCGGAACGGCCGCCGGCATTCCCGGGTGCCCCGGGTTCCCCCGGCCGGGGGTCAGCCGCGCACGGCGGCGAAGCCCGGGCGGACCACCTCGGTGAGCAGCCGGGCGCGCTCGGCCGGGTCGACGAACGCGCCGGTCAGGGCCCGTTCGGCGACCGTCTGCACGTCGTCCCACCCCCAGCCGAAGGTGTCCACCACCGCGGTCAGCTCGCTGCTCGCCGAGACCCCGCTCATCAGCCGGTTGTCGGTGTTGAGGGTCACAGCGAAGCCGGCCCGGTGCAGCCGGTCGACCGGGTGGTCGGCCAGCGAGGGGTAGGCGCCGGTCTGCACGTTGGACGACGGCGCGACCTCCAGCGGCACCTGCGCGTCGCGGACCCGCTGCGCCACCGGGCCGAGCGGGCCGTCGACCGGCACCTCGTCGGCGATGCGCACCCCGTGGCCAAGCCGCTCGGCGCGGGCGCCGTCGAGGGCGGCGACGATCGAGCCGATCCCGGCGGCCTCCCCGGCGTGCACGGTGCGGTGCGCCCCGGCGCGGTCCAGCACCGCGATCGCCTCCGGGATGCGGTCCGGCGGGAAGCCGTCCTCGGGCCCGGCCAGGTCGAAGCCGACCACGCCGGCGCCGGCGAACCGGACCACCTGCTCGGCGACCTCCACCCACCGGTCGGCCTGCCGCATCGCGCACAGCAGGGTGCCGACGACGATCGGCGTCCCGGCGGCCACGGCCTCCCGGCTGCCCAGGGCGTAGCCGTCGAGCATCGCCTCCACCACGGCCGGCAGCGCCATGCCCTGCTCGGTCAGCAGCTCGGGCGCCATCCGGACCTCGGCGTAGACGACGCCGTCGGCGGCCAGGTCGAGGGCGGCCTCCCGGGCGACCCGGTGCACGGCCTCGGGCCGCTGCATCACCGCGACGGTGTGCGCGAACGTCTCCAGGTAGCGCGGCAGCGACCCCGAGTCGGCGGCCTCGCGGAACCAGCGGCCCAGCGCCGCGGGCTCGTCCGCCGGCAGGCCGCGGTACCCGGCCTCGTCGGCCAGCTCCAGCACCGTCTGCGGCCGCAGCCCGCCGTCCAGGTGGTCGTGCAGCAGCACCTTCGGCGCACGGACGAGGTTCTCGGCGGTCAGCTCAGCAGGCACGAGTGGAACGTAACCGACCGCGACACGGGGGCCACCGCCCAGCCGGGGACGGGGACGGACTCCGCCCGTCAGGGCGTCCGGGTCCGGGTCGCGGGGCCGGAGGCTCCCGACCAGGACCCGGGGAACGGCTCAGTGCAACCGGGGCACGGCACCTGGCCGCGGTGCGGCCCGGAGGGTCGCCATGTCACGGGCTCAGCTCTGCCAGCGGAAGGTGCGCACGCACAGCACCAGCCCGACGACGCACCAGATCCCGAGCACCAGCGCGACCCGGCCGAGCTCCCAGCTGCCGGCCGGCTCCTGCGCGGCCAGGGCGTCGGGGAGGAAGACCGACCGCAGCCCCTGCGCCATCCACTTCAGCGGGAACAGCGCGGCGATCGTCTGCAGCCAGGTGGGCACCTCGCTGAACTGGAAGAACACCCCGGAGATGAACTGCAGCACCAGCGCGATGGGGGTGACCGTGGCCGACGCCGACCGGCCGTTGCGGGCCAGGCTGGAGACCGCGATGCCCAGCAGCGTGCAGGCCGCCGAGCCGAGTCCGGCGACCCAGAGGAAGGTGAGCCAGTCGGCGCCGGAGGGCAGCGCGACGTCGTAGAACGCCACCCCGATGACCAGCAGGATCACCACGATCGCCACGGTGACGACGAGGACCTGCACGACCTTGCCGACGAAGTAGGCGCTCTTGGGCATCGGCGTGCCGGCCAGGCCCTTGAGCGTGCCGTCGGACCGCTCGGTGGCGATGCTGATCGCCATGTTCTGCAGGCTGGCGCCGAGGATGCCGGCGGCGATCACCCCGGCCATGAAGTACTGGGTGAAGCTGACCCCGGCGCCCAGGTCGTAGTCGAGCACCGCGCCGAAGACCAGCAGCAGGATCACCGGGAACATCAGCGTGAAGACGACGGACTCACGCTGCCGGAAGAACTCCTTGAGCTCGACCCCGGCCCGGGTCCGGCAGACGCTGCCGATCGACGGGAGGCGGCGTTCGGTCGTCGCGGTCATGCGGGTTCGCCGATCATCTTCAGGTAGACGTCCTCGAGCGTGGGGCGGGCGACGGCCAGGTCGGGCACCTCGCCGGGGAACCGGGCCGCGAGCTCGGCCACGAACGCCGTCGGCGTGGCGGTCTCGGCCACCCGCCGCCTGCCGGCCTCGGTCCAGCTGACGACGGCGGGGGCCGTGCCCCGCCCGCCCAGCTCGGCCGGCACGGCGACCTCGACCAGCCGGCCGTGGGCGATCACCCCGACCCGGTCGGCCAGCTCCTCGGCCTCGTCCAGGTAGTGGGTGGTGAGCAGCATCGTGGTGCCGAGGTCGCGCAGCGAGCGGATGAGCGACCAGAACTGCCGGCGCGCCTCCGGGTCGAAGCCGGTGGTCGGCTCGTCCAGGAACAGCAGCCGGGGGCGGCCGACGATGCCCAGCGCGACGTCGAGCCGGCGGCGCTGGCCGCCGGAGAGGGTGCGGCCGCGGGAGGCGGCCTTCTCGGTGAGCCCGACCAGCTCGAGCACCTCGTCGGGGTCGCGGGGGTCGGCGTGGTACGAGGCCTGGGCGCGCAGCAGCTCCCGGCAGGTCAGCTGGCTGTCGCCCGCGCCGGACTGCAGCACGATGCCCAGCTCGCCCTTCCAGGCCCGCCCCCCGGCGGCCGGGTCGACGCCGAGCACCCGGACCTCACCGCCGTCGCGCCGGCGGTAGCCCTCCAGCACCTCGACGGTGGTGGTCTTGCCGGCGCCGTTGGGGCCGAGCAGCGCGAAGATCTCCCCGCGCCGGATGTCCAGGTCCAGGCCGTCCACCGCCGTGCGCTCGCCGTAGCGCTTGACCAGGCCCCGCACCGAGATGGCGGCGTCGGGGTCGAGCGGCGTCTCCGTGACCACCGCCGCGCCCGTGCCGGGGGTGGGGAGGAGCGAGTCCTTCTGCACGAGGGGACAGTGTCCTCCTCCCACCTGTGCGACCGGGCGCGGGCCCGTGGTCAGCCCGTGATCCGGTCGATCAGCAGCGGGAGCGGCCGGTCGTCGGTGTCGACGCCGACGGCGCCCTCCAGCGCCTCCAGCGCGCGGGGGATGCGGGCGGCGTCGTCGGTCTGCAGCTCCAGCAGCGGCTGCCCGGCGGTCACCTGCTCCCCCACCCCGGCGTGCCAGACCACGCCCGCCGCGGCCGACACCGGGTCCTCCTTGCGGGCACGCCCGGCGCCCAGCCGCCAGGCGGCGACCCCGAGGGCGTAGGCGTCCAGCCGGGTGAGCGTGCCGGTCGCGGGGGCGGTGACCACGTGCCGCTCGGCGGGCCGGGGCAGCGGCGCGTCCGGATCGCCGCCCTGGGCGGCGATCATCCGGCGCCAGGTGTCCATCGCCCGGCCGTCGGCGAGCGCGTCGGCGGGGTCGACGTCGTCCCGCCCGACCCCGGCGAGCATCTCCCGGGCCAGCGCCAGGGTGAGCTCGACGACGTCGGCCGGCCCGCCGCCGGCGAGCACCTCCACCGACTCGGCGACCTCGACGGCGTTGCCGGCCGAGCGGCCCAGCGGGCGGTCCATCGCGGTGACCAGGGCGACGGTGCGCACCCCGGCGGCCTCGCCGAGGCCGACCATCGTGCGGGCCAGGGTGCGGGCGTCGTCGGGGTCGCGCATGAACGCACCCGACCCGGTCTTCACGTCCAGCACCAGCGCGTCGGCGCCCTCGGCGATCTTCTTGCTCATGATCGAGCTGGCGATCAGCGGGATCGACTCGACCGTGCCGGTGACGTCGCGCAGCGCGTAGAGCACCTTGTCCGCCGGGGCGAGGTCGGCGCCCGCGGCGCAGATCACCGCGCCGACGTCGCGCAGCTGCTGCACGTACTCGGCGTCGGTGAGCGAGGCCCGCCAGCCGGGCACCGACTCCAGCTTGTCCAGCGTGCCGCCGGTGTGCCCGAGGCCGCGGCCGGACAGCTGCGGCACGGCCACCCCGCAGGCGGCGACCAGCGGTGCCAGCGGCAGGGTGATCTTGTCGCCGACGCCGCCGGTGGAGTGCTTGTCGGCGGTGGGCCGGCCCAGCCCGGAGAGGTCCTTGCGGACGCCGGAGTCGATCATCGCCTGGGTCCACGCGGCGAGCTCGTCGCCGGACATCCCCCGGAAGAAGACGGCCATGAGCAGCGCGCTCATCTGCTCGTCGGGCACCAGGCGATCGGTGTAGGCGCGGATGACCCAGCGGATCTGGTCCGCGGTCAGCGGCCGCCCGTCGCGCTTGGCCCGGATGACGTCGATCGCGTCGAACGGCTGGGTCATCGGGACGCCGCCGCTGCTCCGCCGGCCGAACGCGTGGCGGCAGCCGTGAGGTCGTCGGGCCCGAACGCGTCGGGCAGCACCTCGCTCATCGGCACGATGCCCAGCGACACGGTCTCGATGAGCATGTCCCGCCCGCCATGCTCCCAGAGCAGCTGCCGGCACCGCCCGCAGGGCATCAGCGGCTGCCCGTCCCCGCCCACGCAGGCGACGGCGACCAGCCGGCCGCCGCCGGTGCGGGCCAGGTCGCTGACCATGCCGCACTCGGCGCACAGGCCCAGCCCGTAGGAGGCGTTCTCCACGTTGCAGCCGGTGACCACCCGGCCGTCGTCGACCAGCCCGGCCACCCCCACGGGGAACCGCGAGTAGGGCGCGTAGGCGTGGCCCATCGCCTCCCGCGCCGCAGTGCGCAGCGCATCCCAGTCGACGTGCATCAGTGCTCTCCTCGTCGGTAGACCAGCCCGTCGGCCTTGGGCATCCGCAGCCGCTGGGAGGCCAGCGAGAGCACCAGCAGCGTGGTCAGGTGCGGGGTGAAGGAGACGATGCCCTCGGGCAGCTCGTCGATGGTGAGGAAGCCGGCCAGCGCGGCCGCGCCGAACGCCGCCGCGATCACCGCCTGCACGTACCGGCGCCGGGTGGCCTGCCAGATCGCCACACCGACGAGCAGCACGGCGATGAGCAGCAGCAGGGCGACGACGGCGGTCGGGCTGCGCAGCTGGAGCGCGTCGGAGAACCCGAACAGCCCCGCACCGGCGGCCAGCCCCCCGGGCCGCCAGTTGCCGAAGATCAGCGCCGCCAGGCCGATGAAGCCGCGGCCGCCGGTCTGGCCCTCGCGGTAGATGTTGGCGACGAAGACCAGGAAGACCCCGCCGAGCCCGGCCAGGGAGCCGGAGATGATCACCGCGATGTACTTGAGCCGGTACACCGGCACGCCCAGGGAGTCCGCGGCCGCCGGGTTCTCCCCGCAGGACCGCAGCCGCAGGCCGAAGGCGGTGCGCCACAGCAGCAGGTAGGTGGCGGGCACGAGCAGCACGGCGAGCACGGTGAGCACGCCGACGCCGCTGGTGAACCCGCGCAGGATGCCGGCCAGGTCGGAGACGAGGAACCAGTGCTGGTTCTCCAGGTCACCCAGCAGGTCCGGGCCGGAGGAGAGCACCGGCAGCGAGAAGCTCGGCGGCCGGCTGGCCAGCGCGGGTGACTGGGTCACCCCGCCCCCGGCCGGGTTGTCGCTGAAGACCAGCTCGGAGAGGAACCGGACGACACCGCCGGCCAGGATGTTGATCGCCACGCCGGAGACCACGTGGTCGACGCCGAAGGTGACCGTCGCGATGGCGTGCAGCAGTCCGCCGACGGCACCGAAGACCGCGCCACCGATGAGCGCCCCGGCCCAGCCCCACTGGTAACCGGCCCAGCCGGCCCCCCAGGTGCCGAGGATCATCATCCCCTCGAGGCCGATGTTCACCACACCGGCCCGCTCGGCGAACAGCCCACCGAGGGCGACCAGCCCCAGCGGGACGGCGAGCAGCAGCGCGGCGGAGAACGTCGAGGACGACGTCAGCGCCTGCTCACCGGAGACGACCCGGACCGCCGAGACGAGCACCAGCAGCCCGACCAGCAGCCAGGTGATCCGCCGCGCCCGGCCGCCGCCCAGCAGCAGCTCGGTGACCGGCCCCCGGCTCGGGGCGGACGACGTCGTCGTCGCGGTGCTCACTGCTGGCCTCCTCGGGTTCCGTCGGCGGCGCCGCTGCGCACGCCGGGACCGGTGCCGGTACCGACGGAGGCACCGGGGTCCGGCGGCGGGCCGCCGGGGCCCTGGCCGCCGTCCGTGCTGCCGTCACCGCTGGTCGGCGGGACCGCCTGGCTGCCGCCGCGCTCGGCCTGCCGCCGGGTGATCCGGCGGGCGATCTCGTTCGCGACGACGACGGCGAGCACGATCGTGCCCTGGATGATCGTGACCACCGAGGCGGGGATGCCCTCGAACTGCAGCGGGATCGCGGCCCGGTCCAGGAAGCCGAACAGCAGCGCGCCGAAGGCGATGCCGATCGGGTTGTTGCGGCCCAGCAGCGCCACCGCGATGCCGAGGAAGCCCAGCCCGGTGGTGAACTCCGTGCCGTAGTGGTGCGCGCTGCCGAGCAGGTCGGGCAGGCCGATCAGCCCGGCCACCGCACCGGAGATGAGCATCGTCTTCAGCACCATGCCGCGGGCGTCGACGCCGCTGGCGGTGGCGGCCGACGGCGAGATGCCGGTGGCGCGCAGGTCGAAGCCGAAGCGGGTGCGCCGGACCAGCACCGCGATCACGATCCCGGCGACGGCGGCCACCAGCAGGAAGCCGTAGAGCTCCGAGCGCGGCTCGGCCAGCCCCAGCGCCCCGAAGACGCCGTTGAGCCCGGGGAACCACCCCGATTCGGGGATCTCCGCGGTGGTGATGATCGAGGCGCCCGGCTCGCTGCCCCGCAGCGGCCCGGTGAGCAGGTAGGACGCCAGCCCGAGCGCGATGAAGTTCAGCATGATCGAGCTGATCACCTCGCTGACGCCCCGGGTGACCTTCAGGACGGCGACGATGCCGGCCCAGAAGGCGCCGACCAGCATCGCGACCACGATGATCAGCAGGATGTGCAGCGGGGCCGGCAGCGCGACGGCGGCGCCGGCCGCGGCGGCGAGGATGGTGGCGAGCCGGTACTGGCCCTCCACGCCGATGTTGAACAGCCCCATCCGGAAGGCCACCGAGACGGCCAGGCCGGCGAGGAACAGCGGCACCGCCCGGTTGAGGATGACGACCATCGCCTGGGTCTGCTGCGACGGCGAGTCACCGAAGTCGAGCATGACCTCCAGCGCGGTCAGCGGGTTCTCCCCGATGAGCACGATCACCAGCGCGGAGATGACCAGCGCGACGACGATGGCCAGCACCGGCGCCAGCAGGGTGGCGCCCAGACGGCGGACGGCGCTCACGCGGCACCCGCCGTGCCGTCAGCGGCGCCGGTCATGTGCCCACCGAGCTCCTCCGGGGTCAGCCGGGCCGGGTCCAGCGAGGCGACCAGGCGCCCGCGGAGCATGACGTGCAGCGTGTCCGACAGTCCGATCAGCTCGTCCAGGTCCGCCGAGACCAGCACGATCCCCATCCCCTCCGCGCGGGCGTCCTTGAGCAGCTCCCAGATGACCGACTGGGCGCCGACGTCGACGCCCCGGGTCGGGTGGGCGGCGATGAGCAGCCGCGGCCGGGCGCTCATCTCCCGCCCGACGATCAGCTTCTGCTGGTTGCCGCCGGACAGCGCCATGGCGGCGGTGTCCGGGCCGGGTGCCCGGACGTCGTACTCGCGCATGATCCGCTCGGTGTCGGCGCGGGCGCCCTTGCGATCGATGAACGCGCCCTTCACCGCCGGCGGGCGGGTCTGGTGGCCGAGGATCCGGTTCTCCCAGAGCGGGGCCTCCAGCAGCATGCCCTGGCGGTGCCGGTCCTCGGGGATGAAGCCCAGCCCCTGCTCCCGGCGGTGCCGGGTCGACCAGCCGGTGATGTCGTCGGCGCCGAGCAGCACTGCGCCGGCGCTGAGCGGCCGCAGGCCCATGATCGCCTCGACGAGCTCGGCCTGGCCGTTGCCCTCCACGCCGGCGATCCCGACGACCTCGCCCTCGTGGACGGTGAGCGACACGTCGTCCACCGCGGGCCGGCCGCCGGGCGTGGCGACGCTGACCCCGCGCAGCTGCAGCACCGGGGTCTCCCGGACGGTGGAGTCGCGCTTCTGCGCGGTGGGCAGCTCGGCGCCGACCATCAGCTCGGCCAGCTGCCTGGCCGTCGTCGTCCGCGGGTCGGCCTCGCCCACGGTGGTGCCCCGGCGGATCACCGTGATCGCGTCGGCGACCTTGCGGACCTCGTCGAGCTTGTGGGAGATGAAGATGACGGTGAGGCCCTCGCGCTTGAGCTCGGCGAGGTTGCCGAACAGCTCGTCGACCTCCTGGGGCACCAGCACCGCCGTGGGCTCGTCGAGGATCAGCGTGCGGGCACCGCGGTAGAGCACCTTGGCGATCTCCACCCGCTGCCGGTCACCGACGCCGAGCTCCTCGACCAGGGTGTCGGGGTCCAGCCCCAGGGCGTAGGCGTCGGAGATCTCCCGGATCCGGCGCCGCGCCTCCGCGCGGTCCAGCCGGCCGCCCTTGGTGGGCTCGCTGCCCAGCACCACGTTCTCCAGCACGGTGAAGTTGTCGGCCAGCATGAAGTGCTGGTGGACCATGCCGATCCCGGCGTCGATCGCGTCGGCCGGGCTGCGGAAGGTGACCGGGCGCCCGTCGACGAGGATCTCGCCCTCGTCCGGGCGGTGCATGCCGTAGAGGGTCTTCATCAGCGTCGACTTGCCGGCGCCGTTCTCCCCGACGATGGCGTGCACCTCGCCGCGGCGGACCCGCAGCTGGATGTCGGAGTTGGCCACCACGCCGGGGAAGCGCTTGGTGATGCCGCGGAGCTCGACCGCGAGCGGGGCCGACTCGGTCAACGGAACTCCTCGGGGGACCGGCGTGGTGGCGCGGGAGGTGCTCCCGACCGCAGGTCTTGCGGCCGGGAGGTGGTTCTCGGGCGTCGTCGTCCGACGCGCAGACGGTACACACGGAAAACGGCGGGCTCGGGGGCGTGTACCGCCTCCGAGCCCGCCGCCGCCCGCGGTCCTGAGACGCGTGGTGCTCAGGACGAACGCGTCACGGAGTGGTGGGCACCGTGATCTCGCCGTCGATGATCTGCTGGCGGTAGTCCTCGATCACGTCGGCGATGTCGTCGATGTAGCCACCCGAGGTGGACAGGCCGACGCCGTCGGACTCCAGGTCGTAGACCACGTCCGTGCCGCCCTCGACCTCGCCCTCGGCGAAGGACAGGATGAACTCCTCCACCGCGTTGTCGACCCGCTTGAGCATGGAGGTCATGATCACGGCCTGCTGCTCCGGGGAGCCGAGCTGCCACTGGTCGGAGTCGACGCCGATCGCGCGGTTGCCGGTCTCGACCGCGGCCTGGAAGACGCCCTCACCTGAGCCACCAGCGGCGTGGAAGACGATGTCCGCGCCGTTCTGGTAGAAGCCCTGGGCCACGCTGTAGCCGCGGTCCGGGGCGCCGAATCCGCTGAAGTCACCGGCCGGCGACAGGTACTGGCTCTGGATGGTGATGTCCGGGTTCACCGCGCGGGCCCCGGCCTCGTACCCGGCCTGGAACTTCTCGATCAGCGGGCTCTGCACGCCGCCGACGAAGCCGATGTTGTCGGTCTCGGTCTTCGACGCCGCGGCCACCCCGGCGAGGAAGGAGCCCTCCTCCTCGGCGAAGAGCAGGCCGGTGACGTTGTCGCCCTTGGCGCCGTCGGCGTTGGAGCCGTCGACCTGGGCGAACGTGGTCTCCGGGAAGTCCGCCGCCACCTCGCCGATGATCTCGTCGTAGTTGAAGCCGACGGCGATCACCGGGTCGTAGCCCTGCTCGGCCAGCTGGGTGAGCAGCTCGCCACGGTTGGACGCGTCGTCGTTCGGCGAGAGCGTCTGGACGTTCTCCTCCATCGACAGGCCGAGCTCCTCGACGGCGGCCTCGACGCCGGCGTAGGCGGAGTCGTTGAACGACTTGTCGCCCCGGCCGCCGGTGTCGTAGGCGAGCCCGATCATCAGCTCGTCACCGCCACCGCCACCGCCAGCGCCGCCACCGCTGCCGCTGTCGGTCTCGTCGCTGGCGCAGGCCGCCAGGGCCATGCTGCCGGCCAGCAGCAGCGCCGCGGCCTTCATCCCACGCACTCGGCGCAAGACGGTCTCCTCTCTCATGGGCCCGGTCGATCTGATCGACTGGACCCCGGTGCCAGATGGTGTTCCGAGCTCCGTCGCCGGCCCCGACCCGGTGACCGGGCGGCGCGACGACACCCCCGGGACGCTAGCTCCGGGTGCCGCGGGTGCGGTCCCCGGGCAGCGGATAGAGATGGGATCGTTGCCTACGGGCAACACCGGGCGCACACCCCGAACCCCCGGTGAGACGGCGCCCACACCGGGCTCCCCGGCGCGGCCGGGTTAGCGTGCCCGTCATGCGCCACCCGACGCCCCCGGCCCGGCTCCGTGACCAGGTGACCGGCGCCGGCGCCGCCGTCCGGTCCGCCGTCGCCGGCGCCCTGGTCGTGGGTGCCACGGTCGTGGCCGCGGTGCTCGGCCCGGCCGGTGCCCCCGCCCGGGCCGAGCCCGCCCGGCCCACCGTCGACCCGACCGCCCCCACGCCCACCATCCCCCATGTCGCGGGCCCGCCCCAGGGCAGCGCCGCGGACGGCAGCACCGTCGGCGGGGAGGGGCTGGACACCCGCGGGGTGGTCACCGCCGAGGGCGCCCCGCCGCTGCCGGAGGGGATCGACGCGCACGGCTGGCTGGTGGCCGACGCCGGCACCGGCCAGGTGCTGGGCGCCCGCGACCCGCACGGCCGCTACTACCCGGCTAGCACCATCAAGACCCTCACCCTGCTCACCCTCGCCCCGCAGCTCGACCCGGCCCAGGTCGTCGTCGCCACGGTCGAGGATGAGGCGATCGAGGGCAGCCGGGTGGGCCTGGTGCGCGACGGGCAGTACCCCGTCGACCTGCTGTTCCGGGCGCTGGTGATGCAGTCGGGCAACGACGTGGCCAACGCCCTGGCCCGCGCCGCCGGTGGCGTGGCGCCCACGGTCGCGGCGATGAACGCCACCGCGGCCCGGCTGGGGGCCTCGGACACCGTCGTCGGCACGCCGTCCGGCCTGGACGTCGCCGGGCAGTCGTCCTCGCCCTACGACCTGGCGCTCTTCCTGCGGGAACTGGTCGCCGACCCGTACACCCTCGACGTGCTGCAGACCCGGATCGCGCAGATGCCCCCGGCGCCGGGGTACGAGGGCTTCCAGATCCAGTCGCAGAACGCGCTGCTGGCGGACTACCCCGGGACGCTGGGCGGCAAGACCGGCTTCACCGACGCCGCACGGCACACCTTCGTGGCCGCGGCCGAGCGCGACGGCCGCCGGCTGGTGGTCAGCCTCATGCAGGCCGAGCGCCGCCCGGTGCACGAGCAGGAGCAGGCCACCCGGCTGCTCGACTGGGGCTTCGCGACCCCGCCCACGGTCGACGCGCCCGGCCGGCTGGTCGACCCGGACGAGCCGGAGCCGACCGCGTCGGCCACCCCGACCCGGGCCACCCGGACCGCATCCCCGGCCCGGGCCGCCGCCGCACCGCCGGCCACCGCCGCCCCCGCCCCGGTGGCGGAGGAGAGCAGCCCGCTGGTGCCCGCGGCCCTGGCCGTCGCCGCGGTGCTCGTGGTCCTGGCCACCGTCGTCGGCCGGCGACGGGCCCGCCGTCCGGTCAGCCGTCCCGTCGCCCCCGCCGACGACGGGTCAGCAGCCGGGTCCCCACCGCGCCCGCCAGGGCACCGGCGCCCAGCAGCCCCACCGCCGTCCGCACCGGGGACACCCCCGGGCTCGTCGCCGGGGTCGTCGCCGGGGACGCCGCGGTCGGGACACCGGGACGAGCCTGGGCCGGGGGTCCCGGGTCCGGCGCGCTGACCACCGACCGCACGTGACCGGCGGCGATCCGCTCCTCCTCGATGGCCGGGATCGTCGCCGTCCACGCGGCTGTGTAGAACGCGAACCGGAAGACCACGTTCAGCCAGACGATCAGGCCGACGATCCCGCCGAAGGTCTGCGCGGTGACGTTGCCGGAGATGACCGTCAGGTAGAGGTTGCCGGCCACCTTGAGCAGCTCGAAGCCGACCGCGCCGAACACCGCGCCGGGCAGCAGCCGGCGCCAGCCGAACGGGTTGTCCGGCACGCCCCGCAGCAGCCACAGGAAGACCAGGGTGTCCCCGACCAGGGCCAGCACGATGGCCACCGCCGCGGTGACCAGCCCGATGCCGGGCACGGTGTCCAGGCCCAGCAGGCCCAGCACCCAGGTGGAGGCCGACGTCGCACCGGTGGTCAGCGCGATGCTGAGCGCCCCCGCCACCCCGAAGCCCAGCAGGCCGCCGACGTCCCTGACCCGGTCGGTGAAGAAGGCCGGCGGGTCGGGCTGGCCGCGCCAGACGACGTCCATCCCCACCCGGATCTTGTCCATCGCGCGCAGCCCGATGACCAGGAAGACCAGCAGGGCGACGACGCCGAAGGTGGCGGCGCTGTCGAGCGCCGCGGCCGCCTGGTCGGCGAGGTCGGCACCGGTCGACCCGGGCACCGCCTCGCGGATGCCGGAGACGAGCTGCTCCTCCAGCACCGGGTTGCCGCGCAGCACCAGCCCGGCGACGGCGGCGACGAGCAGCAGCACCGGGAACAGCGCGAGGAAGACGTAGTAGGTGACCCCGGAGGCGAGCAGGTCGGCCTGCACCCGGTTGTAGTGGCCGCCGGCGTGCACCAGGTGGTCCAGCCACCCCCACCGGTCCCGGCCCCGGCGGAGCAGCCGGCGCGCGGCGTCCGCCAGCCGGGTGAAGGGGTTGCCCCCAGCCGGACCTCGCCCCGGACCGTCGGCGCGGTCGGGCGTCGTCCTGGGCTCGGTCACCGGACCGAGTCTGCGGGCTGCCGATCGACCGCGCGCGCCGACCGGCGGGCGCTCCGCCCGGTCGCGCCGCAGGTCAGCGGGGTGCGCCGGTGAGCGGGTACTCGCGGGCGACCGCCCAGGCGCCGTCCGGGAGCTGCTCGAACTCGGTGAACGAGACCACCCGGAAGTCCGCACGCACCTCGGCCAGGCCGGCGTGCGCGAGGTCGAGCATCTCGCCCGGCACGTCGTGCGCGACGGTGACGTGCGGGTGGTACGGGAACGCCAGCGGCCGGGCCAGCGGACCGGTGCGGACGTCGGTGGCGATCAGCTCGCAGTCGGCGACGCCCCGCTCCACGGCGACGAAGACGACCTCCGAGACCGGCCGGAACGTGCCGGTGCCGGACAGGCGCATGTCGAACGGCGGATGGCTGGCGGCCACCTGCGCCAGGTGCGCGCTGATCGCCGGGCGGTCGCCGACCGCGACCTCGGTGGGCGGGAGCAGGGTGACGTGCGGGGGCACCAGGCTCGCCTGCGGGTCACCGCACTTGCCCCGCCACTCGACCAGCAGCTGCGCCCACGGTTCCGGGATCGACACCACCACGCCCAGCACGGCGGTGTCGGCCGGCACCTCGCGCTCCGCCGGGGGGCGGTGCACGAAGGTGTCGTCGGCGCGCAGCGGTCGGTCGGTCACGCCGGCGTGCCCCCGACCGGGGCCAGGAAGCCCACCCGCTCGTAGACCGTGGCCAGCGTGGGGGCGGCGACCGCACGGGCGCGGGCGGCACCGGCGGCCAGCACCCGCTCCAGCTCGGCGGTGTCGGCCAGCAGCTCGGCGGTGCGCTGCTGCACCGGGGCGAACGCCTCGGTGACGACGTCGGCGAGCTCCTTCTTCAGGTCGCCGTAGCCGCGACCGGCGAAGTGCTCCTCGAGCTGAGCGGTGCTCTGCCCGGACAGCGCCGAGTGGATGGCCAGCAGGTTGGTGACCCCCGGCTTCTCCACCGGGTCGGCGACGACCTCCCGGCCGGTGTCGGTGACCGCCGAGCGGATCTTCTTCGCCGTCACCTTGGGGTCGTCGAGCAGGTTCACGCAGCCGGCCGGCGGCAGGCTCTTGCTCATCTTCTTGTCCGGCGACTGCAGGTCGAGCACCTTCGCCGCCCCCGGGGGCACGTAGGCCTCCGGGATCGCGAAGGTCTCGCCGTACCGGCCGTTGAACCGGGTGGCCAGGTCGCGGGTCAGCTCCAGGTGCTGGCGCTGGTCCTCGCCCACCGGCACCCGGGCGGCCTGGTACAGCAGGATGTCGGCGGCCTGCAGGACCGGGTAGGTGAACAGCCCGACCGACGTCGCCCCGGCGCCCTCGCGGGTGCTCTTGTCCTTGAACTGGGTCATCCGGCTGGCCTCGCCGAACCCGGTCAGGCACTGCAGCACCCAGGCGAGCTGGGCGTGCTCCGGCACGTGGCTCTGCACGAACAGGGCGCTGCGCTCGGGGTCGACGCCCAGCGCGAGCAGCTGCGCGGCGGAGACCAGCGTGCGCCGGCGCAGCACCGCCGGGTCGGGCTGCTCCGCGGTGATGGCGTGCAGGTCGACGACGCAGTAGAAGGCGTCGTGGTCGTCCTGCAGCGCCACCCACTGCCGCAGCGCACCCAGGTAGTTGCCGAGGTGGAACGAGTCAGCCGTCGGCTGGATGCCGGACAGCACGCGGGGAGCAGGCACGCCCTTCATCGAACCACGCGCGCCACCGGGGTCCGGTCAGGTGTCCGCGCCCTCGGCCCCCGCGCTGGTCAGGACGGCGTCCAGCGCGCCGAGGAAGACGTCGTCCTCCTCCGGCGTCCCGACCGTCACCCGCAGCCCCTCACCGGCGAACGGCCGGGTGATCACCGCCTGCGACTCCAGCGCCGCGGCGACCGCCGCGGTGCGCTCGCCCAGCGGGAGCCAGACGAAGTTGGCCTGGCTGTCGGCGACCGGCAGGCCCCGCTCGCGCAGCGCCGCGGTCAGCCGGTCCCGCTCGGCGACGACGGCGGCGCAGCGGTCGCGCACCTCGTCCTCGGCGGCCAGCGCGGCCACCGCCGCGGCCTGGGCGATGCTGGAGACGCTGAAGGGCACGTGGGTCCGGCGCACCGCGTCGGCGACGGCCGGGTCCTCGGCCAGCAGGTAGCCCACCCGCAGCCCGGCCAGCCCCCACGCCTTGGAGAAGGTGCGCAGCACCGCGACGTTCGGCCGGCCACGCATCAGCTCGACCCCGTCGGGCACGTCCGGGTCGGTGACGAACTCCCGGTAGGCCTCGTCGAGCACGACCAGCGTCGTCTCGGGCACCGCGTCGAGGAACCGCTCCAGCTCCGCCCGGCGCACCGCCGTCCCGGTGGGGTTGTTCGGGTTGCAGACCAGCACCAGCCGGGTGCCCTCGTCGACCACCGCGGCCAGCGCGTCGAGGTCGTGGGTGTCGGCGGCGCCCCCCGGCGTGCCGGGCACCAGCGGCACCTGCTGGGCGCGGGCGCCGGCCACCTGGGCCAGCAGCGGGTACATCTCGAACGACCGCCAGGCGAACGCGATGCCGGTGCCCGGGTCGTTGTAGGCCTGGGTCAGCTGCTGCAGCACGGTGACCGCCCCGCAGCCGGTGGCAACCTGACCGGGCGCCACGCCGTAGCGCTCAGCCAGGGCCGCGATGAGCAGCGTCGCGCCGTTGTCCGGGTAGCGGTTGGTCTCCCCCGCCGTCATCGCGATCGCCGAAAGCACCCCCGGCAGCGGCGGGAAGGCCACCTCGTTGCTGGCCAGCTTGACCGCGCGCGGGACGCCGATCTCCCGGGCCAGGTCGGCCGGGTTGCGGCCCGGTCGGTAGGCCGGCATCGCGGCGACCGCGGAACGTGCGCTGACCACGGGACTCCTCCTCGTACCGGTGCGGGGACCGCACCTGTCCAGGCTTCCCGGCGTGCGCGTGTCTAGGCTCCCGGGCATGCGCGTTCTCGTCACCGGCGGAGCCGGGTACATCGGCAGCGTAGTCACCGCGGCCCTGCTGGCCGAGGGCCACGAGGTCACCGTGCTCGACGACCTCTCGACCGGGCACGCGGACGCCGTCCCCGACGGCGCGCGCCTCGTGCAGGCCTCGCTGCACGACTCGGCCCCCGTGCTCGCCGAGGTCCGCCCCGAGGCGGTGCTGCACTTCGCGGCGAAGAGCCTGGTCGGGGAGAGCCAGCAGGCCCCGGAGCTGTACTGGGAGAACAACGTCGGCGGGTCGCTGGCCCTGCTGGAGGCGATGCGCGCCGCCGGCTGCCGCCGGATCGTCTTCTCCTCCACCGCGGCCACCTACGGCGAGCCCACCGAGGTGCCCATCCCGGAGACCGCGCCGACCCGGCCGACCAACACCTACGGCGCCAGCAAGCTGGCCGTCGACGCGATGCTCACCAGCTACGCGGTGGCCCACGACTTCGCCGCGGTGAGCCTGCGCTACTTCAACGTGGGCGGCGCCGCGTACGGCCGCGGGGAACGGCACGCCACCGAGACGCACCTGATCCCGATCGCCCTGCAGGTCGCCGCCGGCACCCGCGAGGCGCTCACCGTCTACGGCGAGGACTACCCGACGCCCGACGGCACCTGCATCCGCGACTACGTGCACGTGCAGGACCTCGCCGCCGCCCACCTGCTGGCCCTGCCGGCGCCGGCGCCGGGCGAGCACCGGGTCTACAACCTGGGCAGCGGCAGCGGTTTCTCGGTGCAGGAGATGGTCGACGCCGTCCGCGAGGTCACCGGGCACGAGCTGCCGGTGGTCGTGGGCGCCCGTCGGGCCGGCGACCCGGCCCGGCTGGTGGCCAGCTCCGCCCGGATCTCCGACGACCTGGGCTGGCGGCCGGTGCACACCGACCTGCGGGAGATCGTCGGCGACGCCTGGGCCTTCGTGCAGCAGCGCGGCCAGGTTCAGCAGCGCGGCTAGGTGCCGGACTCGGCGGCGGCGCCCTCGGCGTCCTCCGGCTCGGGCGCGGCACTGACCCCGATGCGCGCGATCCGCCGTCCGTCCAGCTCCAGCACCGTGAGCGTGCGGCTCTCGACCTCGACGACGTCGCCCAGCACCGGCAGCCGGCCCAGCGACGCCAGCAGGTAGCCGGCGACCGTCTCGTAGGGACCCTCGGGCAGCTCGAGGCCGGTGGCCTCGGCGAAGTCGTCGAGGTTCAGCAGCCCGTCGAGCTCCTGCGGGCCGCCGGTGGGCTCGACGTCCTCCGCGGCGACGTCGACGTCGTACTCGTCGTAGATGTCGCCGATGACCTCCTCGATCAGGTCCTCCAGCGTGACGATGCCGTCGGTGCCGCCGTACTCGTCGACGACGATCGCGAAGTGCCGGTTCTCCCGGCGCAGCTCCGAGAGCGCGGTGAGCACCTTCGCGGTGCCCGGGAGCTGCTTCACCTCGCGGGAGAGGTCGGCCACGGTGGCCGCCCGCCCGGCGGGGTGGCTGGGCAGGAACAGGTCCCGGACGTGCACGAAGCCGATGACATCGTCCTCGCCCCGGCCGACCACCGGGTAGCGCGACCAGCTCGAGTCGGCGACCTGCTTGGCCGCCCGGCTCGCGGTCGTCGACCCGTCCAGGAAGTGCACCTCGGTGCGCGGGGTCATCACCTCGCGCACCTCCCGGTCACCGGCGCGGAACACCTCGTCGATCAGCCGCCGCTCGTCGCTGGACAGCGACTCGTGCGCCGCGACCAGGTCGCGCAGCTCCTCCTGGCTGATCGACTCCCCGCTCACCTTGGGATCACCACCGAGCAGCCGGACCAGCAGGTCGGTGCTCTTGGACAGCAACCAGATCACCGGCCGGAAGAGCTTGGCGATGGCGTTCAGCGGCGCGGCGACGACGAGGGAGAACCCCTCGGCCCGCTGGAGGGCCAGCCGCTTGGGGGTCAGCTCACCGACGACCAGCGACAGGTAGCTGATCGCGATGGTGACCAGCACGAACGCCAGCGGCTCGGCCACGTTGGGCTGGACACCGCGGCCGACCAGGACGTCGCTGAGCGGCCCGGACAGCGTGCTGGCCCCGAAGGCGGCCGAGAAGAAGCCGGCCAGGGTGACCCCGACCTGCACCGCGGCGAGGAACCGGTTCGGGTCGGCGAGCAGCTTGTTCAGCGCCTGCCCCCGCCGGCCGGTGTCGGCCAGCGCGCGGACCTGCGACTCCCGGAGGGAGACCAGCGCGATCTCGGCACCGGAGAACGCACCGCCGACCAGCACGAAGCCGAAGACCATGACGATGTTGAGCCAGACGTCGCTCACGAGCGGCGTGTTCCTCCAGATGCAGGGCGGCGGCAGGGATCTGCCGGCGTCAGCGGACCACGGTAGTGGCCGGACCCGCGACGAGTCCTCCCGCCGGAACCCGCCCCCCTCCCCCGGGTGTTCCCCGCGCCGACACGCCGGTGACTCTGCGTCTCCGGCTACCCTCCGTCGGGTGACGTCCGAGATCCGCTGCTGAGGACCGGTCGTGCCTCCCCACCCCGCCCGCCCGTCCCTGCTGCGACGCCTGGACGCCGCGCTGTCCCGGCCGGCCCACTGGCGTGGCCGGTCGCTCTGGACGCCGCTGCTGCTGGCCGCCGTCCTGGTGCTGGTCGCCTCCACCGCCACCGTGGTGCAGGGCGTGGTGTCCTCGCAGCCGATCGCGACCGCCGCGGGGGCCCCGCCGCCCCGGCCGGCGGCCACCCCGGCACCCGGGAACGCCACCGACGTCCCGGCCGACGCCGGCGCCCCGGCGCAGGACGTGGCGGAGACCGCTGTCCCCGAGACCGCGGCGCCACCGGCCGCCGGATCCGCGCCGCCCGCCGCGCCGGAGGCGGAGGTCCCGGGCTCCGCGCCGTCCGCACCCGCGCCGGCGCCGGTGCCCGCTCCCGCACTGGCCCCGAAGCCCGCGGCCGCCCCTGACCCCGCGCCGTCCCCTGGTTCCCCCCCGGCCCCGGTGCCCGCGCCGGTGGCGGCCGCCGCGGTGGGCACGGAACAGCAGGTGCTCGACCTGGTGAACGCCGAGCGCGCGACGGCCGGCTGCCCGGCCGTCGTCGCGGACGGCGCCCTCGCCGGGGTCGCCCGTGCGCACAGCTCGGACATGCGCGACCGGGACTTCTTCTCCCACGTCGACCCCGACGGCCGCGACCCCTTCGCCCGCGCCCGCGCGGCCGGGATACAGAGCGCCCGGGCGGAGAACATCGCCTACGGCCAGCCGGACGCCGCCGCGGTGATGACCGCCTGGATGGCCAGCCCCGGCCACCGCGCGAACATCCTGAACTGCGACCTGCGCACCCTCGGCGTCGGCGTGGCCGCCGGCTCCGGCGGCCCCTGGTGGACCCAGCTCTTCGGCTCCTGACACCCCGCCCGCGTGATCGTCCGCCCGCCGAGACCGGGCTGAGCGCTGTCTCGCGCAGCGGATGACCGCGCTCAGCCCGGGGTGATCACGCCAGCGCGTCGGTCAGCCGGGCGAGCAGCAGGTCCGGACGGCGCAGGTCGACGGCGGTCACGAACAGCACCCGCCAGCCGGCCGCGGCGAGCGCGGTGAGGCGCAGGCGGTCCCGGCCGAACTGGCCCGGTTCGGCGTGCCAGGCGCCGTCGTACTCCAGCGCGAGCCGCCGCTCGGGCCAGGCGAAGTCGACGCGGGCCACGAAGCGCCCCGCGGCGCGGACCTCGAACTGGGCCACCGGCGACGGCAGCCCGTGCGCCGCCAGGAGCAGCCGCAGCCGGGTCTCCTGCGGCGACTCGGCCCGCCCGTCGGCCGCCGCCACGGCCCGGCGGGCGCGGGCCATGCCTCGGCACGTGGGCAGGGCGGCGACCGCAGCCCGCACCGCGTCGAGCTCCACCGCCCCGGCGTGCACCAACTGGTCGAGCAGCACCACGGCGTCCACCGGCGCCTCCAGGCGGGCCACGTCGACGGCGGTCCGCAGCCCGGAGGTCCAGCGCAGGAAGGAGCCGCGACCGACGACGTCGTGCGCCAGCGGCGCGGTGCGCACGACGACCCCCGGCTGGGGGTCCCAACGGGTCCCGGGCGGCACGGTCACGTCGACCGGGTCACCGGGGCCGGCGGCACCAGGCACGCCCAGCAGGTCGGCCGCGGTCCGCCCGGCCAGGGCGGCGGCCCCCGGCATCACCAGCGCCACCCCGCGGGCGTGCAGCCGGTGCACGTCGGGCTCGGCGGCGTCGGCGTAGACGTCCGAGCGGAGGCGTCGCCACGCGCTGCTGCGCAGCTGGGCGTTCGTCAGCAGCCCCTGCTCGACCGCCCAGGTGCCGCGGAAGACCCGGCCTCGCAGCAGCGGTGGGCGGTGTGGCGGCCGTGGCACGCGGGGAGCGTGCCGGAGACGTCGCCCCGACCGCTGCCGCCGTCCACAGGCATGATCACCACGGGCTCAGCAATGTCTCACCACCCGGATGACCGCGCTCAGCCCGATCTCGTCGCAACCATCACGCCCCATCAACGCGGGACGGCCCCCGCGACCAGTGGTCGCGGGGGCCGTCCGGGCAGCGCAGCTTCTTCAGGCCATCACTACGACAGCTGTCGTCAGGCCATGGCCTTCTGCAGGTTGCTGTCGATGGCCGCCAGGAACTCCTGGGTGGTGAGCCACGGGCTGTCCTTGGAGATCAGCAGCGCCAGGTCCTTGGTCATCTGACCGCCCTCGACGGTCTCGATGCAGACCTTCTCCAGCGTCTCGGCGAACCGGGTCACCTCGGGGGTGCCGTCCAGCTTGCCGCGGTGGGCCAGGCCCCGGGTCCAGGCGAAGATCGACGCGATCGGGTTGGTCGAGGTCTCCTTGCCCTGCTGGTGCTGGCGGAAGTGCCGGGTGACCGTGCCGTGCGCGGCCTCGGCCTCGACCGTGCGGCCGTCCGGGCTGGCCAGCACCGAGGTCATCAGGCCCAGCGAGCCGAAGCCCTGCGCCACGGTGTCGGACTGCACGTCACCGTCGTAGTTCTTGCAGGCCCAGACGTAGCCGCCCTCCCACTTGAGCGAGGCGGCGACCATGTCGTCGATCAGCCGGTGCTCGTAGGTGATGCCGGCGGCCTTGAACTTGTCGGCGAACTCGGCCTGGAAGGTCTCCTCGAAGATGTCCTTGAACCGGCCGTCGTAGGCCTTGAGGATCGTGTTCTTCGTGGACAGGTACACCGGGTAGCCGCGGTTGAGCCCGTAGTTCAGCGAGGCGCGGGCGAAGTCCCGGATCGACTCGTCGAGGTTGTACATCGCCATCGCCACGCCGCTGCCCGGGGACTGGAAGACCTCGTGCTCGATCGGCGCGGAGCCGTCCTTCGGCGTGAAGGTCAGCGTCAGCGTGCCCTCGCCGGGGAACCGGAAGTCGGTCGCCCGGTACTGGTCGCCGTAGGCGTGCCGGCCGACGATGATCGGCTTGGTCCAGCCGGGCACCAGCCGCGGCACGTTCGCCATGATGATCGGCTCGCGGAAGATGACGCCGCCGAGGATGTTGCGGATCGTGCCGTTCGGCGAGCGGTACATCCGCTTGAGGCCGAACTCCTCGACCCGCGCCTCGTCCGGGGTGATCGTGGCGCACTTGACGCCCACGCCGTGCTGCTTGATGGCGTTCGCGGCGTCGACGGTGATCTGGTCGTCGGTGGCGTCGCGCGACTCCATGCCCAGGTCGTAGTACTCGAGGTCGACGTCCAGGTACGGGAGGATCAGCTGGTCCTTGATGAACTGCCAGATGATCCGGGTCATCTCGTCGCCGTCGAGCTCGACGACCTTGCCCTCGACCTTGATCTTGCTCACGTGTTCGCTATCCCCTTCTGCAGCTCTGACCGGCGTGGTCAGAGGTCGACGACATCGGCCTGCTTGGCGCGCACGGCCTCGGCGGCCTCGCGCAGGCCCGCCAGCTCACTGTCGGTCAGGTCGCTCTGCACGACCCGCCGCACTCCTCCACGGCCGATCTCGGCCTCGACCCCCAGGTAGACCCCGGAGATGTCGTACTCGCCGTCGACCCAGGCGCACACCGGCATGACCGCCCCGGCGTCCTCGCGCACCGCGCGCGCCATCCGGGCGGCCGCCGCGGACGGGGCGTAGTACGCCGAGCCGGTCTTCAGCAGCGCCACGACCTCGGCCCCGCCGTTGCGGGTGCGGTCGACCAGGTGCGCGATCCGGTCGGCGGGCAGCACCTCGGCCAGCGGGCGGCCGTCGACGGTGCAGCGCGAGGGCACCGGGACCATCGTGTCGCCGTGCGACCCGAGCGTCAGGGTGCGCACCGAGCCGACCGGGACCCCGCACTCCTCGGCCACGTTGTTGGTGAACCGGGCCGTGTCGAGCATCCCCGCCTGCCCCATGACCCGCGCCTTCGGGAAGCCGGTGGCCAGCTGGGCCAGCGCGGTCATCTCGTCGAGCGGGTTGGAGACCACGATGACGACGGCGTCGGGCGAGGTGCGGGCGACGTTCTCCGCGACCGAGCGGACGATGCCGGCGTTGGTCTCGATCAGGTCCATCCGGCTCATGCCGGGCTTGCGCGGCAGACCGGCGGTGATGACGACGATGTCGGAGTCCTCGGTGCCCGCGTAGGAGCCCCCGCCGACCCCGACGACGCGGGTCTCGAAGCCCTCGACCGGCCGCGACTGGTTGATGTCCAGCGCGAGGCCCTCGGGCTTGCCCTCGACGATGTCGGTGAGCACCACCGTCTCGAAGAGGTCGTACTCCGCCAGCCGCAGCGCTGTGGTGGAGCCGTAGAAACCGGCGCCGACGACGGTCACCTTGCCCTGCCGGTCCCGGTCAGCCATGCCCGCCAACCTAGCCCCGGACCTGCCCGCGGGGCCATGCGGGGCGCCCCGCAGGGGTCAGTCGGCCGGGATCGCCAGCGCGGTGACCGCGACCGTCAGGCCCACCAGGAGGCTCAGCGCGACGTCGACCCGGCGGCTGCGCACCGCCAGGAACCCGATCCGGCGGGCCGGCAGCAGCAACCGCAGCAGCCCGGCACCGATCATGGCCAGGCCCATCACCACCAGGCCGCGGCGCCACTGCTCGAGCGCCACCAGCCCCAGGCCGACGCCGACCACCGCGATGACCAGCAGCAGCGGCCACTGCCGGAGGAACCCGGCCAGCAGCGGCCGCCGCCGGTACAGCGGTTCGCGGGCGGGGGCCGGCCGGGTCACGCCGAGAGCACCTCGGCGGCGGCGCCCTGCTCGGCGGCGAGGACGACGTTGGCCAGCAGCATCGCCCGGGTCATCGGCCCGACCCCGCCGGGGTTCGGCGCGACGGAGCCGGCGACCTCGCGGACGTCGGCGGCGACGTCGCCGGCGATCTTCCCGTCGACCCGGCTGACGCCGACGTCGAGCACCGCGGCCCCCGGCTTCACCATCTCCCCGGTGATCAGCCCGGGCACCCCGGCGGCGGCGACCACGACGTCGGCGTCCCGGGTGTGCGCCGCGAGGTCGCGGGTGCCGGTGTGGCAGAGGGTCACCGTGGCGTTCTCGGTGCGCCGGGTGAGCAGCAGGCCCAGCGGCCGGCCGACGGTGATGCCGCGCCCGACGACCACGACCTCGGCTCCGGCGAGCGGGACGTCGTGGCGGCGCAGCAGCTCGACGATGCCCAGCGGCGTGCAGGGCAGCGGGCCGGGCACCCCCAGCACCAGCCGGCCCAGGTTGGTGGGGTGCAGGCCGTCGGCGTCCTTGGCCGGGTCCATCCGCTCCAGCACCTCGCTCTCGTCGATCCCCCGCGGCAGCGGGAGCTGGACGATGTAGCCGGTGCACGCCGGGTCGGCGTTGAGCTCGTCGACCACCGCCAGCACGTCGGTGAGCGTGGCGTCGGCCGGCAGCTCGCGCTGGATGCTGGCGATGCCCACCTCGGCGCAGTCGGCGTGCTTCGCCGAGACGTACCAGCGGCTGCCCGGGTCGTCGCCGACCAGCAGGGTGCCCAGCCCCGGGCGCCGGCCGGCCGCCGCGAGCGAGGCCACCCGCCCGGTGAGCTCCGCCCGGATCGCCGCCGCCGTCGCCTTGCCGTCCAGAGTCGTCGCCACCACGTCGTCAGTCTGCCGCACGCCCGCTCCCCCTAGGCTCCGGACACCAGGAGCTGCGCGGGGCGACCCGCGCGCGAGGAGGAACGATGAGCGAGCCCGACAGCCGGTCCCGGCAGCCGTCGTGGGACGCGGGGCCGACCACCAACGGCAGCTCCGCGTGGCGGGCCGACGGCCGGCCCTCGCAGCCGCTGGCCGACCGCCCCACCGAGGTGGTGCCCACGGAGGACCGCTGGCAGGACACCGGGGGGCAGGAGACCGGGGGCAGCGGCCCGGCGACGACCTGGCCGCAGACCGCCCCGGTCCCCGTCCAGCAACCGCCCCACGAACCGGCCGGCGACGAGCCGGACGGCTCCTGGCGGACCGGCTCCACCGGGGCCGGCGCCACTGCTGCCGGCCCGATCTGGACCGACGAGGAGCCCGGCCCGGCGGACCCCGGCGGCCGGCCGGTGGCGTGCCGCCGCCCGGACACCCTGGCCGGCCTGCTGCTCCTGCTGGCCGGCGTGGTGGCCGGGCTCAGCCTGCTGGTGGTGTGGGTGAACGGTGGCGGTACCGGCCTGGAGCTGGTGCAGACCGGCCTGGACGACCTGGGCGACGACGCCGGCCGGCTGGCCGAGGACCTGACCTGGGCCCCGCTCGCCGTGGTGTTCGGCGGGGCCGTGCTCTTCGTGCTGGGCCTGCTGCTGTTCGTGCCGGCCCGGACCCACCGCTTCCTCGGCGGGCTCGCGCTGGTGGTGGCCCTGGTGGTCGCGGCCGGCGTGCTGGTGCCGCTCGCCGACGCGAACTGGGACCTGCAGCGCTGGGCGGTCGGCGCCTGGTTCGCCGCCGCCGCCGCGGCACTCGGCGTGCTCGGCGGCCTCAAGGCGCTGGTCACCGGGCCGCGCACCCGCGGGTGAAGGACCCCGTCCTCCTCGGGACGGGGCCGTGGCGGGTCAGTCGGCGACCAGCGCCCCGTGGGCGCGGGCGAACGTCACCGCCTGGACGACGTCCAGCCGCACGCCGGTGACGTCGAAGCCGTGCCAGTTCACCCCGTCGGTGTCCGCGCCGCGCAGGTCCGCCCCGCGCAGCCTGGTGCCCTGCAGGCGGGCGTACCGCAGGTCGGCCCGGGTGAGGTCGGCCTCGCGCAGGTCGGTGTCGGTGAGGTCGGCCTCGACCAGCTTCTGGCCCGAGAGGTCGACGCCGGACAGGTCGACCCCGCGCAGCGACGAGTAGCTCCAGTCGGTGTCCGCGGTGGTCATCGGGCGCAGCGTCGCGCCGGGGAACTGCGAACCGGTGAGCTTGCAGCCGGACCAGGTGGTGCCGGAGAGCGTCGCCCGGTCGAAGCGGCAGGAGAGGAACGCCGTCCCCTCGTGCCGGGCGCCCGACATCGCCACGCCGGTGAGCAGGCACTGCTCGAACACGCAGCGCACCGTGACCAGCTCGGCGAACGAGGCGTCGTCGAAGCGGCAGTCGAGGAAGGTGACCCGCTCCAGCCGGGCCCAGTCCCACTCGACCCCGGCGAGGTCCTCGCCCTCCCAGACGGTGTCCGGCTCGGGTGGGCCGAGCTGTGGCCGGGTGTTGCGGATCGCCATCAGTGCGCGAAGTGGCGGGTGCCGGTCAGGTACAGCGTCACCCCGGCGGCCGCCGCGGCGGCGACCACCTCGTCGTCGCGCAGCGACCCGCCCGGCTGCACCACCGCACGCACCCCGGCGTCCAGCAGCACCTGCAGCCCGTCGGCGAACGGGAAGAACGCATCGGAGGCGGCCACCGACCCGGCGGCCCGCTCCCCCGCCCGCGCCACGGCGAGCCGCGCGGAGTCGACCCGGTTGACCTGGCCCATGCCGACGCCCACGGTGGCCCGGTCGCTGGCCAGCAGGATGGCGTTGCTCTTCACCGAGCGCACGGCCCGCCAGGCGAAGACCAGGTCGTCGAGGCCGGCGGCGTCCAGCGGCTGGCCGGTGGCCAGGGTCCAGCTCGTCGGGTCGTCGCCGGCGGCGTCGATCCGGTCGGCGGTCTGCAGCAGCAGCCCGCCGCTGACCGGGCGCAGCTCGACGGTCAGCCGCGGGGCCTCGGGCATCCGCAGCAGCCGGACGTTCTTCTTCTGGGTGAGCAGACCCAGGGCGTCCTCGGTGAACGACGGCGCGACGACGACCTCGGTGAACACCTCCGAGATCTGCTCGGCCAGGGTCAGGCCGACCTCGCGGTTGGCGGCGATCACCCCGCCGAACGCCGAGACCGGGTCGCAGGCGTGCGCCTTCCGGTGCGCCGCGGCGATGTCCGCGCCGACGGCGATGCCGCAGGGGTTGGCGTGCTTGATGATCGCCACGCACGGGTCGCGGTGGTCGTGCGCGGCCCGCCAGGCGGCGTCGGTGTCGACGTAGTTGTTGTAGGACATCTGCTTGCCGTGCAGCTGCTCGGCGTCGGCCAGCCCGGGCTGGCCGCTGCGGTACAGCGCCGCCCCCTGGTGCGGGTTCTCCCCGTAGCGGAGGACGTCGGTGCGCTCCCAGCTGCCGCCCACCCACTCGGGGAAGCCGCTCTCGTCGTCCGGGGAGAGCACGTTGCCCATCCAGGAGGCGACCGCGACGTCGTAGGCGGCGGTGTGCCGGAAGGCCTCGGCGGCCAGCTGCTGCCGCTGCGTCAGCGTGAACCCACCGGCGCCGACCGCCTCGACGACCTCCTCGTAGCGGCCCGGGTCGACCACGACGGCGACCGACGGGTGGTTCTTCGCCGCGGCGCGCACCATCGCCGGGCCGCCGATGTCGATCTGCTCGATGCACTCGTCCGGGGAGGCGCCGGAGGCGACCGTGTCGCTGAACGGGTAGAGGTTCACCACGACCAGGTCGAAGGCGGCGATGCCCAGCTCCTCGAGCTGCGCCAGGTGCGCGGGCTTGCGGCGGTCGGCCAGGATGCCGGCGTGCACCGCCGGGTGCAGCGTCTTGACCCGGCCGTCGAGGCACTCGGGGAAGCCGGTGACCTGCTCGACGGGGGTGACCGGCAGCCCGGCGGCGGCGATCCGCGCCGCGGTGGCGCCGGTGCTGACCAGCTCCACCCCGGCCTCTACCAGGCCGCGGGCCAGCTCGTCGACGCCGGTCTTGTCGTAGACGCCCAGCAACGCGCGGCGGACGGGGGTGCGGTCGGTCATCGGGTGCTCTCCTCGATCGGGATGGCGGGAGTCGGTTCGACGGGGATCGGCGCGCCGGTGGCCAGCGCGGCCACGGTGCGCACCAGGAGCTCGCGCTCGACGGTCTTGATCCGTTCGTGCAGGCTCGCCTCGTCGTCGTCGGTGTGCACCGGGACGGGGCGCTGGGTCAGCACCGGGCCGGTGTCCAGGCCGGCGTCCACCAGGTGCACCGTCGCGCCGGTGGTGCCGACGCCGGCGGCCAGGGCGTCGCGGACGGCGTGCGCGCCGGGGAAGGCGGGCAGCAGCGCCGGGTGCGTGTTGACCACCCGGCCGTCGAAGGCCGCCAGCACGGCCGGGCCCAGCAGCTTCATGAAGCCGGCGGAGACCACCCAGTCGGGACGGCGCGCGGCCAGCTCGGCGGCCAGCGCCCGGTCCCAGGTGGCGCGGTCGGGGTGGTCGGGCAGGGCGACGACGAAGGTGTCGATCCCGCGGTCGGCGGCGAGGGCCAGCCCAGCGGCGTCCGAGCGGTCCGCGCCGACGGCGACGACCTCGGCGGGGTAGCCCGGCTCCTCGGTCGCGGCGAGCAGGGCGGCGCACAGCGAGCCCGCTCCGGACAGCAGGACCACCACGCGCGCGCGGGCACCTGGCGTCCCCGGGACGGCGGATGCGTCAGCGGGCACGTCCGCAGACCCTAGTGGCCGGGTCGGGAGGGCAGCGCCGACGGGTCAGGAACGGGCACGCCAGCGGGTGACGGCGGCGCTGACGACGGCGGCGATCCCGGCCTGCGCCGCGACCGCCAGCCCGGTGGCCAGCGGGGGCGCGCCGACCTCGGCCAGGGCGGCGTCGCCGAGTGCGCCGCCGGCCACGAACACCCACAGCCCGGTGACGACGCCGACGCCGACCCCGGCGACGACGCCCCACAACGCGGCGGTCACCGCCCCGCCATCGCCGTCCTCCAGCCGGCGCCCCAGCGCGATGCCGGCGACCAGCCCGGCGAGCGCGGGCAGCGCCTGGGACAGGAACGCCACCAGCGGCACCGCCTGGGTGTCGGGCAGCGCGGCCAGCAGCGGCAGGGCGGGCACCGGCCCGAGGGTGACGCTGCCGACCGAGACGAAGGTGCCCGACCCGACGACGAACCCGGGTCCTGCGGCCAGCCCGGCGACCGCGGCGAGGGCGTTGGGCAGCAGCAGCAGGCTCAGCCCGGCCAGCCCGGCCGCCCCGGCGCTGGCGCCACCGAGCCCGGTGACCATGGCGGCGGCGCCGTCGACGTCGGAGGCCAGGGCGACGGCGAGCACGGCGGCGCACCCGGCGGCCAGCGCCAGGGTGCCGGCCGCGACGGCGCGCAGCACGGCCCGGGCCGGTCCGGGGAACCGGTCCAGCAGCTCCCCGCCCAGCGGCGAGTCGCGCAGCACCCCCGCGCCGCCGCCGAGCAGCGACAGCACGCCCGCGCCCACCAGCGGCCGGACCATCCCCACCGCCGCGTCGGGCGTGGTGACCAGCGCGGTGACCAGCCCGGTCGTGCCGACGTGCACCGCGACCACCACGGCCAGCACGCCGGTGACCGACCGGGGCGAGTCCAGCTCGCGTACCGCCACCACCGAGCCCGCCGCCCGGGCCAGCCCCCAGGCGATGCCCGCGGTGACCAGCAGGGGGGCGATCCGGATCGGCCCGGAGGGGAGTTCGACCGCCGCGCCCTGCGCCAGCAGCCACAGCTGGCCGGCCACCCGCGCCGAGAAGCCCACCGGGAGCCCGCCGTCGGGGTCGAGGGTCTGCACCACGAGGAGCGCGAGCCACAGCCCGAGCAGCCCGGTGACCGGCACCGCGAGGGCGGTGGCCACCGCGAGCCAGCCGGTGGCGGGGCCGCGCCGTCCGCCGGTGCCGCGTGACCCGAGGGGCAGGCGGGACAGCAGGGACGTCACCTCCCCACTCTCGCAAGCGACGTCACCGGATCTGCGGCGCACGCGCCGGGGGAGGCCATCTCACACGACGGCGGTCAGCCGGTCCCGGCGGCCGTGCTCCCGCCGGGCTGCTCCGGACGGTGCCCGGGCTCCGGCGGGGGCTCCCCGCCCGCCGGACCCGGTTGCGGTGCCGGCGGCTGGGGTGGGGCGGGCGTCCAGGCCGGCGGTCCCTGGTACCCGCCGGGCTGCGCGGCCGGGGCGGTTCCGTACGGCGGCGGCGCCCCGTAGCCCGCCGGCCCGTACCCCGCCGGCCCGTACCCCGGCGGCGCGCCGTAGCCCGCCGGCCCGTACCCCGGCGGCCCGTACGGCGGCGGCCCCCAACCCGGGCCGCCGGGCGGCGGCTGGGGAGCGCCGACCCACCCGGTGGGCGCGGCGCCGGCCGCCCGCAGCTCGGGGAGCAGCCGGGAGATCGTGATCACCAGCAGCGCCGCCGAGGTGAGGAAGGCCAGCAGCCCCATCAGCGTGAAGCCGACGTCGAAGGTGGTCAGCCACTCGGTCAGCGTGATCAGGAAGGCCAGCGCGGCGAGCCCGGCCGGGACGACGCCGCGCGGGAACGGCACCCGCACCTCGCGGAAGGCCGGCAGCACGCTCCACACCGAGGCCGCCAGCAGGAGCACCAGCGCGAAGGTCAGCCACGGCGAGCGGAACCCGTTGACCGACATGCCGGGCGCGCTGTAGCCGAAGCCGAGGTCGTACCCCGGCACGCTGAACCACGGCACGCTGAGGAACACCAGGTAGAGCAGCGTCCCGGCCGGGACGGCGAGGTCGGCCCAGCCCAGCACCCGGAGCCCGGGCCGGCGGCGGGGCTCCGGGGCAGGGGCCGCCGGGTCGCCCGGCGGCTGCTCGGGACCACTGGACGTCATCGCTGCGGCTCTCCTCGGGTGCGTGGCGGGGTCCCCCGCATCGTCCCCCACCCCGGAACGCCGCTGCCCGGCACCTCGGGCGAGGTGCCGGGCAGCGGCGGCAGAGGGGCCTCGATCAGCCCCCGACGATCTCCCGCATCAGCAGCGCGGTCTCCGACGGGGTCTTGCCCACCCGGACGCCGGCGGCCTCGAGGGCCTCCTGCTTGGCCTGGGCGGTGCCGGCCGAGCCGGAGACGATCGCGCCGGCGTGGCCCATCGTCTTGCCCTCGGGCGCGGTGAAGCCGGCGACGTAGCCGACGACCGGCTTGGTCACGTTGGCCTTGATGAAGTCCGCGGCCCGCTCCTCGGCGTCGCCGCCGATCTCGCCGATCATCACGATCGCCTCGGTCTCCGGGTCGTCCTGGAACGCCTGGAGGCAGTCGATGTGGGTGGTGCCGATGACCGGGTCACCGCCGATGCCCACGGCGGTGGAGAAGCCGATGTCGCGCAGCTCGTACATCATCTGGTAGGTCAGCGTGCCGCTCTTGCTGACCAGGCCGATCTTGCCGGCCTTGGTGATGTTCGCGGGGATGATCCCGGCGTTGGACCGCCCGGGGCTGATCAGGCCCGGGCAGTTGGGGCCGATGATCCGGGTGGTGCCGCCCTGGGCGTGGGCCCAGAAGTAGGTCGAGTCGTGCACCGGGATGCCCTCGGTGATCACGACGGCGAGCCCGATCTGGGCGTCGACGGCCTCGATGACGGCGCCCTTGGCCCCGGCCGGCGGCACGAAGATGACGCTGACGTCGGCGCCGGTCTCCTTCATGGCGTCGGCGACGGAGCCGAAGACGGGGACGCTGGCACCGTCGAAGTCGACGGACTCGCCGGCCTTCTTCGGGTTGACGCCACCGACGATGGCGGTGCCGGAGGCGAGCATGCGCTGGGTGTGCTTGCGCCCCTCGGAACCGGTCATGCCCTGGACGATGACCTTGCTGTTCTCGGTGAGGAAGATCGACATCTCTGCGGGGTCCTGTTCAGGCGGGGGCGGTCAGAGGGCGGCGAGCTCGGCGGCCCGGCGGGCGGCGCCGTCCATCGTGTCCACCACGGTCACCAGCGGGTGGTTGGCGTCGGCGAGGATCCGCCGGCCCTCCTCCACGTTGTTGCCGTCGAGCCGGACGACCAGCGGCTTGCTGGCCTCGTCGCCGAGCTGGCCGAGGGCTGCGACGATGCCGTTGGCGACGGCGTCGCAGGCGGTGATCCCGCCGAACACGTTGACGAAGACGCTCTTCACGGCCGGGTCGGAGAGGATGATGCCCAGCCCGTTGGCCATGACGTCGGCCGAGGCACCGCCACCGATGTCCAGGAAGTTCGCCGGGCGGACGCCGCCGAACTCCTCACCGGCGTAGGCGACGACGTCCAGGGTGCTCATGACCAGGCCGGCGCCGTTGCCGATGATGCCGACCTCGCCCTCGAGCTTGACGTAGTTGAGGTCCTTGGCCTTGGCCGCGGCCTCCAGCGGGTCGGCGGAGGCGGCGTCCTCGAGCGCCTCGTGCGCGGGGTGCCGGAAGCCGGCGTTCTCGTCGAGGGTCACCTTGGCGTCCAGCGCGAGGACCGTGCCGTCGGGCGCCTTGGCCAGCGGGTTGATCTCGACCAGCGTGGCGTCCTCCTTGCTGAAGACGTCCCACAGCTGCACCGCGATGGCGATGACCTGGTCGCGCACCTCGGCGGGGAAGCCGGCGGCGTCGACGATCTCGGCGGCCTTCTGCGCGTCGACGCCGACGGAGGCGTCGACGGGCACGCGGGCCAGCGCCTCGGGGCGCTCGACGGCGAGCTGCTCGATCTCCATGCCGCCCTCCTTCGAGGCCATCGCCAGGAAGGTGCGGTTGGACCGGTCGAGGAGGTAGGAGAAGTAGTACTCCTCGGCGATGTCGCTGGCCTGGGCGACCATCACGCGGTGGGTGATGTGGCCCTTGATGTCCAGCCCGAGGATGTCCTGGGCGCGCGCCCTGGCCGTCTCGGGGTCGTCGGCGAGCTTGACGCCACCCGCCTTGCCCCGGCCGCCGACCTTCACCTGGGCCTTGACCACGACCGGCGCCGCGATCTCGCGGGCGATCGCCTCGGCCTGCTCAGGTGTCTCGGCTACGCCGCCGGGGAGCACGGGGACGCCGTGCGAGGCCAACAGGTCACGGGCCTGGTACTCGAAGAGATCCACGAGCAAGCACCGTAGACCGCCGCTCCGGCGGCCGCTCACGCACCCGGCCGCGAGTGCGGCGCATCACCCCGATCGAGTGTCCGCGGTCAGGCCCCGGCCGGGGCGCCGACGTGCTCGCGCACCCAGCTGACGATCTCCTGGGTGTCGGCGCCCGGGGTGAAGACCCGGGCCACCCCCAGGCGGGCCAGCTCCGACAGGTCGGCCTCCGGGATGATCCCGCCGCCGAACACGACGACGTCGTCGACGTCCCGCTCGCGCAGCAGTTCGGCGAGCCGGGCGAAGAGCGTGAGGTGCGCGCCGGAGAGCACCGAGAGGCCGACGGCGTCGGCGTCCTCCTGGACGACGGTCTCCACGATCTGCTCCGGGGTCTGGTGCAGCCCGGTGTAGACGACCTCCATGCCGGCGTCGCGCAGCGCGCGGGCCACCACCTTGGCACCGCGGTCGTGCCCGTCCAGGCCGGGCTTGGCGATCACCACCCGGATGCGCTCGCTCGTCACGCCGTGGACTCTAGGCCCCCCGACGTGTGCTGCGTCACTCCCCCGACGTCACCACTCGGACGTCATCACTCCGCCGTCACTGCTCCGCGGGGGCCGCCGTGCCGGCCCGCCACCGCGAGGCGACGACGGTCAGCCCGGCGAAGCCCAGGCCGACCAGCAGCAGGCCCATCCCGGGCACGGTCCACTCGACCTCCGGGCTGCGCGCGGCGTCCCGCATCCCGGCCAGCGCGGTGGTCAGGACGAACACGGTCAGCGCCAGCAGGCCGCCGACCGCGCCCAGCCGGGGGCGCAGCGACGGGGCGGTCACGGAGCACAGCAGCAGGGCACCGGCGAGCAGCAGCCCGCCGAGCAGCGCGAGCCCGGGCCGCTCCAGCAGCGCCTGCGGTCCTTCGACGGTCACCACCGTCTCCAGCCCGGTCACCGGGTCGGTCACCACGCGGTCCGGGACGTCGGCGGCGGGCAGCGCCAGGCAGAGCACCGCGCCGACGCCGAGCACCACCGCCGCGCCGGCCAGCACGGGCCGCACCGGGTCCAGCGTGCCGGCGTCCTCCATGACGGTGCGTCCCCACGCGACCAGGGCCACCGCACCGGCGAGCACGGTCAGACCCAGCGAGACGACGCCGAGCACCCACCCCGCGCCGGTCTCCACGGAGCTGGTGAGCACCCGCTCGCCGGCCAGCACCTCGATCGCGGGGCGGGCGGTGGAGCCGTGCCCCTGGTGCAGCTCGATGAGCAGCCGGCCGATCGCCAGCGACCCGCTCACCGAGGCGTAGGCCAGCCCGAGGCGCGGCACCCGGCCCAGCGCCAGCACCACCCCGACCAGCACGGCCACCACCGGGCCGAGCAGCGCCACCAGGGCATCGAGGGGGCCGGTGACGACGTTGATCGCCGTCCCGCCGACCGTCAGGTAGGTGGGGAAGACGCTCACGGCGCCGACCAGGCCGGCGAGCGCGAGGAGCACCCCGGCGACCCGGGCGGGCACGGGGACCGTCCCGACGACCAGCGGGTCGCCGGTGGCGCGCCCGGCCGGCCGCCGGGCAGGTCGGGCGGCACCGCCGGCCGCCCGGCGGGCGTTCGGCCGGCCGGCCCTGGAACGGGCGGGCGCGCGGTCGCGGGCGGGCACTGTTCCCCCTCGGAGGTCACTTGGGTCGGTCGTGTCACATGGCAGTTGTGTGACGTTCGGCACACGGGGGCATTACGGTGCGCGAACCGAGCACACCACGAGTGCACGCGGCGCCCCCGGCGCCGGGCCGGGACGGCGGAGGGAGATCAGGGTGCACCCCACCGAGCTGCCCTCCCCCTCAGCGTGGCACGCCGGTCCGACCGGAGCCGGCACCGACGTCCCGGACCCGGCGACGTCGACCCGCGCCGGGCTGCGGTGGCTGGTCAGCCCGACCGCGCTCACCGGCGGCCTGACCGAGCTGGCCTGGGTCGGCGCCCACGCCCTGCTCTACCCGCTCGGCGCCCGCACCGAACCGGTCCGGGCCGACGGCCGGTACCGGCCGGGCACCCAGCCCCCGGCGGTGCGCGCGCTGTTCGCCGACGACCCGCTGGCCGCGCGGATCCCGGTCGTGCTGGTGCACGGGCTGGTCGACAACCGGTCGGTGTTCGCGGTGATGCGGCGCAGCCTCCGGCGGCGCGGCTTCGCCCAGGTGGGCTCGTGGAACTACAGCCCGCTGGTGCGCGACGTGGCCGCCGCGGCGGAGGCGCTGGGCCAGCACGTCGAACGGGTGTGCAGCGAGACCGGGCACGACCGGGTGCACGTGGTCGGGCACAGCCTGGGCGGGCTGGTCGCCCGCTACCTGGTCCAGCGGCTCGGCGGCGATGCCCGGGTGGAGTCGCTGGTCACCCTCGGCACCCCGCACGGTGGCTCGCGGTGGGCCCGCGCGCTGCCGACGCCGCTGATCCGCCAGCTCCGGCCCGGGTCGCCACTGCTGCAGGAGCTGGCCCGGCCCGCGCCGGGGTGCCGCACCCCCGTGACCGCGGTCTACAGCGACCTCGACCAGGTCGTCGTCCCCTCCGCCGCCGGCCGGTGCGAGCACCCTGACCTGCAGGTCCGCAACGTGCTGGTCCGCGGGGTCGGGCACATGTCGCTGCCGATCCACCGCGGCGTCGTCGACGAGGTGGCCGCCACGCTCGCCGGGCACCGGGGCGCCACGCCTGCCGGTCCGGCCATCGCCGCCTGACGCACCACCCCTGGGTCACGTGTGGCGTGTGTCGTCACGCAATGCACAGTGTCGCGACACGTGCTGTCAGGTCGTTGTCCGGCCTCGGTGCCGTCGTTAGCGTCCGGAATGACATCGATGGGATTCCCCCGGAGACGTCGTCGCACAGACCGTGCGCAGCCCGGTCGCCCTCCCCGGCGGCCGGCGCCCGCCAGGCACCCCGGCTCCTCGCGGGATGTCGCCCCCGGAAGGTGCCCGTTGACCCGACTGCGTGAGCTCGTGGGCAGGACCCGGTCCGCCCACGACGCCGACCCGAGCACCGAGGGCGGCTGGGTCGGCTGGGCGGACGACGCCGACTGGGACGAGGGCTGGGCCGAGCTCGACGACGAACTGGACGCCGAGCTGGCCGCCGCCGCGGCCGACGACTCCGGGGACGAGCCCGCCGACGACGGGGACGACACGCCGCCCCGCCGGCGCGGGCGCCTGCGCCTCCGCGGCCCCCGGGCACCCCGCCCGACGCCCGCCCGCCTCCGGCCGCCGGGCCGTCGCGCCCCGGCGCTGCTCGCCGTCGCCGTCGCCGGAGCCCTGGGGGCGGCGCTGCTGGGCGGCGCCACCGACACCGCACCACTGGCGTCGGGCCAGGACTACGGGCTGGGCGTCGAGGACGTCAGCTACGCCGGCGGGATCGACGTCGCCGCCGCCCGCGGCGAGATCAGCCAGGCCGAGGCCGCCGCGCGACTGGGCGAGATCGCCGCGTCCCGCGCCGCCCGCGAGCCCGACTTCGTCGTCCCCACCACCGGCCGGCTGACCACCTGCTTCTGCATGCGCTGGGGCACCATGCACTGGGGCCTGGACCTGGCCGCACCGCTGGGCACCCCGATCTACTCGGCCGCCGACGGCGTGGTGCTGCGCGCCGGCCCGGCGTCGGGCTACGGCAACGCGGTCTACATCCAGGACGCCGACGGCAACGTGCACATCTACGGGCACATGCGCTACTACGACGTCCAGGCCGGGGACGTCGTCTCCGCCGGCGAGCAGATCGCGAAGGTCGGCAACCAGGGCCAGTCGACCGGCCCCCACCTGCACTACGAGATCCACGCCGGCGGGATGAACGGCAAGCCCGCCGACCCGGAGGCGTGGCTCGCCGCGCGGGGGCTGTCGGTCCGCTGAGACCGGGTCGGGGCCGGCTCAGGCCCCCGGCAGGCGCAGCACCAGCCACTGGTAGCGGCCGTCCCGCCGGTCACCGGCGCGCCACGTCTCCGACCGCTCCACCTCACCGTGCCTGCTCAGCAGCTCGACCAACCGCCCGGACGACCGGAGGCTGAAGAAGCGCGGCGGGTCCGACGCGTGGAAGGTGAACGGCCCCTCCACGTCGTCCCCGCACCAGACGCCGACGGCGAGCGGGGCGCCCGGGCGTAGCACGCGGCGGATCTCGCCCAGCGCCTGGTCGAGCTCGGCGTCGGGGACGTGCAGCAGCGTGCTCATCGTCCAGCCCGCATCCAGGCTCGCGTCGGCGAAGGGCAGGGCACGCACCGGGGCCACGTGCGCGTCGATGCCCGCCGCCCGGCACAGCGCGACGTGCTCGGCCGACAGGTCGACGCCGGACACGCTGAGCCCGGCCTCGGTGAGGGCGACCGCGTCGCGGCCCGGTCCGGTGCCCACCTCGAGCACCCGCTGCCGCCCCTCGGCCAGCAGCAGTGCGGTGAACTCCTGCCGCCGGCGGACCCGCTCGGGGTCGATCGGCCGGGCGTTCCGCCGGGCCGCGTCCCGGTCGTACCAGGCGGCGAGGCGCCCTTCCCGTTCGCCGACCGGGCCGTCGCTCATCCCTACAGCTTGACGAGCGGGGCGTAGCGCAGCACGAGGCGCTTGGTGCCGCCGGAGCCGAAGTCGACCGTCGCCTGCGCCTTGTCCCCGGCGCCGTTGACCTCCACCACGGTGCCCAGCCCGAAGGCGTCGTGGCTGACCCGGTCACCGACGTCGACGCTGATCACGGCACGGTTGCCCGCGCCGCCGCGCAGCCCGCCGGTGGACAGCCCGGTCGCGGCGACCCGCTGCTGGGCCGACGAGAGCGGGGCGGACGGCGCCGGCTGCGGATTGGTCCACTGCACGGTGTCGGCGGGCAGTTCGTCGAGGAACCGGGACGGTGGGTTGTAGGCCGGCTGACCCCAGTTGGTGCGGACGGTGGCCCGGGAGAGGAACAGCCGCTGCTGCGCCCGGGTGATGCCGACGTAGGCCAGCCGCCGCTCCTCCTCCAGCTCCTTGGGGTCGCCGAGGGCCCGCAGGTGCGGGAAGACGCCGTCCTCGAGGCCGGTGAGGAAGACCACCGGGAACTCCAGCCCCTTGGCGGTGTGCAGGGTCATCAGGGTGACCACGCCGGCGTCGTCGCCGGTCACCGGGATCTGGTCGGCGTCGGCGACGAGGGAGACCTGCTCCAGGAAGTCGGTGACGGTGCCGCCGGGCGAGGCCGCCTCGAACTCGGCGGCCACCGAGATGAGCTCGTTGAGGTTGTCGACCCGCCCCTCGTCCTGCGGGTCGGTGCTGGCCGACAGCTCGGCCAGGTAGCCGGTGCGGTCGAGGATGCTCTCCAGCAGCGCGGCCGGCCCCGAGCCGGTCTCGACCAGCTGCTCGAACTCCTCCAGCAGCGCGACGAACTCCTGCAGCGCCTTGAGCGAGCGCGGGGCGAGCGTGGTGATCTCCGCGCAGCGGCGCAGCGCGCTGCCGAAGGCGATCCGCTCGCGGTCGGCGAACTGCTCGACGCAGGACTCGGCCTTGTCGCCGATCCCGCGCTTGGGCACGTTGATGATCCGGCGCAGGCTCACCACGTCGGCCGGGTTGGCGACGAGCTTGAGGTAGGCCAGCGCGTCCCGGACCTCCTTGCGCTCGTAGAAGCGCACCCCGCCGACGACCTTGTAGGGCATGCCGACCCGGATGAACACCTCCTCGAACACCCGGGAGGCGTTGTTGGTGCGGTAGAAGATCGCGATGTCGGCCGGCCGGGCCTTGCCCTCGTCGGTGAGCGCGTCGATCTGCTCGGCGACCCAGGCCGCCTCGTCGTGCTCGTTCTCGGCGACGTAGCCGGAGATCAGCTCGCCGTCGCCGGCGTCGGACCACAGGTTCTTCGGCCGGCGCGCGGTGTTCTTGGCGATCACCGTGTTGGCGGCCCGGAGGATGCGCTGCGTGGAGCGGTAGTTCTGCTCCAGCACGATCGTCGTCGCGTCGGGGTAGTCACGCTCGAACTCGTCGATGTTGCGGATCGTGGCGCCGCGGAAGGCGTAGATCGACTGGTCGGCGTCACCGACCACGCACAGCTCGGCCTGGGGCACCGGCCCGCCGGGCCCCCCGGCCAGCTCCCGCACCAGCATGTACTGGGCGTGGTTGGTGTCCTGGTACTCGTCGACCAGCACGTGCCGGAACCGGCGCCGGTAGTGCTCGGCGACGTCCGGGAACGCCTGCAGGAGGTGGACGGTGGTCATGATCAGGTCGTCGAAGTCCATCGCGTGCGCCTCGCGCAGGCGCCGCTGGTAGAGCGTGTACGCCTCCTTGAGCACCTTCTCCGGCGCCGTCTGGGGGCTGAAGGACTCCTCGTCGACCAGCTCGTTCTTCAGGTTCGACACCTGGTTGGCCAGGCTCCGCCCGGGATACCGCTTGGCGTCGAGGTCGAGGTCGCGGGCGACCATCGTCATCAGGCGCACCGAGTCGCCCTGGTCGTAGATGGTGAACGAGCTCTTCATGCCGAGCTTCGCGGCCTCGGCGCGCAGGATGCGCACGCACATCGAGTGGAAGGTCGACACCCACATCGCCCGCGCGCGGGGCCCGACGAGGGCGGCGACGCGCTCCTTCATCTCCCCGGCGGCCTTGTTGGTGAAGGTGATCGCCATGATCTCACCGGGCTGCACCCCCCGGGCGCCGAGCAGGTAGGCGATCCGGTGGGTGAGCACCCGGGTCTTCCCCGAACCGGCCCCGGCGACGATGAGCAGCGGGCTGCCCTCGTGGACCACGGCGTCGCGCTGCGGGCCGTTCAGGCCGGCGAGCATCCGGTCGAGCTCCCGACCGGTCTGGCCGGGGGTGGAGCGCGCGAGGGCGGCGGTGCCGGGGAGGGAGATCTGCGGGCTGCTCATGACCCGGCCACTCTAAGCCGGGGCACCGACAGCGCCGGGGGCCCGCGTGTCGCCCGGGGACGGTCCCGGGGGCGGCATGGGGGGGCGGCGTGGCCTGGCCGCGCCGCTGGGATGTGTGGCACACTTCTCGGCGTGCTGATGCATCGCGAGTTTTACTACGGCCACCGGGTCCCGGTGTCCGTACTCGCTGGCTGATCAGCCACCGCACACGACGCCCCGGGCCTGAGGCCCCGGGGCGTTTTCCGTCTCTCCGGGTCCGACGGCTCCCACCCGCCCCGGAGGAACCGATGAGCACCACCCTCTCCCCCAGCGTCGCCGCCGAGCACGACGCCGACCCGGCCGAGCGCATCGACGCGCTGCGCGCCGAGATCGACGCCTGCGACGCGCAGATCATCGAGCTGGTGCAGCGCCGGCTGTCGGTCGCGCAGGAGATCGGCGCGCTCCGCACCGCGTCGGGCGGCATGCGGCTGTCGCTGTCCCGCGAGCAGCGGGTGCTCGCCCGCTTCCGGAACGCGCTCGGCCCGGACGGCGCCGCGCTCGGGATGATGCTGCTCCGCCAGGGCCGCGGCCGACTGTGAGGAAGGACCCCGTCCCTCTCCCCCCTCGCACGCTCGGGGCGAGCCTCCGGACGGGGCCATAAGGTGCGGGGCGTGATGCCGCTGCCCACCGCCCCTGCCGAGCACGTCGAGCGCGCGCTGTGCGTGCTGGCCCACCCCGACGACGTCGACTTCGGCAGCGCCGGGACCGTCGCCACGTGGACGGCGGCGGGCACCGAGGTGACCTACTGCATGGTCACCGACGGGGACGCCGGCGGCTTCGACGACACCCCCCGGGACCGGATGGGGCCGCTGCGCCGGGAGGAGCAGACCGCCGCTGCCGCCGCGGTCGGGGTCAGCGACGTGCGGTTCCTCGGGTACCCCGACGGGCGGCTCGAGCCCACCCTGGAGCTGCGCCGGGACATCAGCCGGGTGATCCGCCAGGTCCGCCCGCAGCGGGTGCTGACCAGCTCGCCCGAGCGCTTCTGGGAGCGGATCGGCGCCAGCCACCCCGACCACATGACCGTCGGTGAGTCGACGCTGCGCGCGGTCTACCCCGACGCCCGCAACCCCTTCGCCTTCCCCGAGCTGCTCGCCGACGAGGGCCTGGATGCCTGGACGGTGTCCGAGGTGTGGCTGGGTGGCGGCCCGCGCTCGGACCACGCCGTCGACGTCACCGACGTGCTCGACCGCAAGCTGGCCGCGCTGCGCTCGCACGTCAGCCAGGTCTCCCACTGGCCCGAGGGCCAGCTCGAGGAGTTCCTCACCGCCTGGATGCGGCAGAACGCCCAGACCCACGGCCTGCCCCAGGGCCGCCTCGCCGAAGCGTTCCAGGTGGTGCACACCGCCTGATCCGCTGTCCTACCGGGTCGTGCGGCGACCCGGCCGGGACGGTGCCCGGCCGCGGTGCGGTCCGGAGGATCGCCGAGTCAGAGCAGGCGGTTGGTCGCCGCCCAGCGGGTGAGCTCGTTGCGGTTGGACAGCTGCAGCTTGCGCAGCACGTTGGAGGCGTGCGACTCGACGGTCTTGACCGAGATGAACAGCCGCTGGCCGATCTCCCGGTAGGTGTAGCCACGGGCCAGCAGCTGCATGACCTCCCGTTCCCGGACCGACAGCAGGTCCAGCCCCGGATCGGTGGCCGGGTCCTCGGTGGCGGGGACCGCGACGGCGCCGCCGGCGGCGAAGGCGTCGAGCACGAAGCCGGCCAGCCGGGGGCTGAACACGACGTCGTCCTCGGCGACCCGGCGCACGGCGTCCCGGAGCTCGGCGCCGGAGATGGTCTTGGTCACGTATCCGCGGGCGCCGGCACGGATGACCGCGATGACGTCCTCGGCGGCGTCGGAGACCGACAGCGCCAGCCAGCGGGTCTGCGGCAGCTCGGCTCGCAGCGCCTCGAGCACCGCCTGCCCGTTGCCACCGGGCAGGTGCACGTCGAGCAGGACGACGTCGGGCGCGGCGGCGCGGATGCCGGCGATCGCGGTGGGGACGTCGGCGGCCTCCCCCACGACCTGCACCTCGTCGCCGAGCTCGGTGCGGACACCGGCCCGGACCATGGCGTGGTCGTCGACCAGGAAGACCCGGACCGGCGTCGGCGCGGTCATGCGGGCACCCCCGCCTCGCGCGGGAGGCAGAGCTCCACCTCGGTCCCCTCTCCTGGTGCCGAACGCACCGTCGCCGTTCCGTTGAGCCGGGCCAGCCGGCCCACCACCGAGTCGCGCAGGCCCCGACGGTCCCAGGGCACCGCGGCCGGGTCGAAGCCGGTGCCCCGGTCGCGGACGAACACCGTGACCGTCGCCGGCGTCACCTCGGTGTAGAGCGAGATCCGGTCCGCCCCGGAGTGCTTGGCGGCGTTCACCACCGCCTCCTTCGTGGCCTGGCCCAGCGTGGCGACCGCGTCGTCGACCGGCAGGTCGCCGACGACCACGGGGTCCACCGCGACGGCGTGGTCGGCCTCGACCTCGGCGACCAGGCGGGCGACCAGCCCGGCCCAGGTGCCGCCGGTGACCACGGTCGGCTCGTACAGCCAGGCCCGCAGCTCCCGTTCCTGGCTGCGGGCCAGCCGGCCGACCACCGCGGGGTCCGCCGCGTGCCGCTGGATGAGCGCCAGGGTCTGCAGCACCGAGTCGTGCAGGTGGGCGGCGACCGCGGCCCGCTCCTCCGAGCGGATCCGGGCCGCGCGCTCGGCTGCCCGCTGGTCGAGCAGCCGCCGCCACAGGGGGGCGGTCGCCAGGACCAGCCCGACCAGGATCACCACGGTGGCGGTGAAGCCGTTGCGGGCGTTGGCCAGCTGGCCGGTGGTGGCCAGCAGCAGCACCACCCCGACCACGCCCACGACGACGCCGGCGGCCAGTCCCCAGCGGCCGGTGCGCCGGGACAGCGAGGCGTCGGTGTCGGTCTGCCGCCAGATCACCGCCAGGCCGATCCCGGCCAGGACGAGCGGCAGGACGACGTCGTAGCCGCCGAAGGTGAGCAGCTGGGACACCAGGCCGAAGGCGGCGAAGGACAGCAGTGCGAGCAGGATCAGCTGCCGTCGGCTGGGCCGCTGCCCGACCACCACGTCCGGGGCGCCGTCCTCGGACGGCTCGGCGACCGGCATGGTGAGCCACAGCAGTGCGTAGGCGACGACGCCGACCCCGGTGAAGGCCAGCCCGACCATGACCACCCGGACGACCATCGGGTCCAGTCGCAGGTGCGCGGCCGTGCCCGCCGCGACCCCGGCGAGCAGCCGGCCCGAGGCCGGGCGCGCGAGCGGCGGCCGGGCGCCGCGGCCCACCGGGGCCCGGGCGGTCGGCGCGGCGCTGGTGGTCACCCACCGATCGTGTCACCGTCCGCCTCGCCGGCACACCGGTGATCACCCGGAGTGCGGGGGTCGGCGCCGTTCAGGGTCGGTCCAGGGGGTTCCCCGATACCCCCGGGACGTCGGAGTCGCCAGGCTGGTGCCATGACCTCAGCACTCCCGCCCTCGGCACCGCCGCCCGCGGCCGAGCCGCCGCCGGGCTCCTGGCCCCCGCCGCCGCAGCCGGGCCCGGCGGCCCGCCCGCAGCTACGCCGCAGCCAGACCGACAAGGTGATCGGCGGCGTCGCCGGCGGCCTGGCCGAGTACACCGGCGTCGACGCCCTGCTCTGGCGGGTCGGCGCGATCGCGCTCACCCTCGCCGGCGGCAGCGGGATCGTGATCTACGTGCTGCTCTGGCTGCTCATGCCCGCGGCACCGGCCGTGCAGCCCGGTGAGCCGGCCCCGCGCCCGCCGTCCGGTCCCCGGTCCCCGGTGCCGGGGGTCACCGTCGCCGCCCTGCTGATCGTCCTCGGGATCGGCGTGCTGGTCACCCGGTTCACCGACCTGGACCTCGGGGCCCGCGGGTTCCTGGGCAGCGCCCTGCTGGTCGTCGGCGTCGGGCTGGTGGTCGGTGCGCTCACCGGGGTCGGCCGCGGCGCCAAGGGCGGGCTGATCACCCTCGGGCTGCTGCTGGCCGCGGCGCTGGCCATCGCCTCGGCGGTCGACGTCCCACCCGGCGGCATGGGCGACCGCACCTGGCGCCCGGTGTCGGCGGCCGCGGTGCAGTCGGACTACGAGAACGGGGTCGGTGACGTGCTGCTGGACCTGCGCGGCGTCGACCTGGGTGACCTCGACGACCTGGACTCCCCGATCACCACCCGGATCGACTCCGGGCTCGGCGACATCAGGGTGATCGTGCCCTCGTCCGCAGACGTGCGACTGGAGGTCGTGCAGGGGATCGGCGAGACCGACCTGTTCGGCGACAGCGTGGAGAGCGGCTTCTTCCCCGGCCGGGGCACGGCCGACTGGTCCGGGGACTCCGACCCGGAGTTCGAGATCACCATCAACTCCGGTCTGGGCGATGTGGAGGTGTCCCGTGGCTGAGCACGACCCCTACGGCCGGCAGGTGACCGAGGTCTTCCCCGGCGGGCTGTCCCCCACCGACCCCCCGCCCCGCCGGGACGTCGACTCCACCGCGCTGGTGGCCGGCGTCCTGTTCATCGGGCTCGCCGTGCTGCTGATGGCCGGGGTGGACCTGCCGGTGGAGTGGTTCTCCCACGGCTTCTCCTGGGTGCTGCTGATCGGCGCCGGGCTGGCGTTGCTGGCCAACGAGCTGCGGCGGGCCCGCCGCCGGAGCTGAGGCGTCGCGGCGCCCAGGGCCCGGGGAGCGATCGCTCCCCGGGCCCTCCGTCATCGGCTGACCACCGCCAGGGACACCGTCCCGACGTAGATCACCGGTATCAGAAACCCCTCGAACCCGATGCCCTTCCGGTCGCGCATCACCAGTCCGGCGGTGAGCACGGCGATCACCAGCATGGTCCCGCCGAGCAGCACCAGGCTGGTCGAGCCGGCGTCCCGGTACAGCGAGCCGTTCAGGTAGCCGATGTCGGCGACGGCGATCATCAGCATGTCGAAGACGTTGCCCCCGACGATGTTGCCCACCCCGAGGGTCAGCTGGCCCATCCGCACCGCGGTGACCAGCACGACCAGCTCGGGCAGCGAGCTGACGGCGGTGGTCAGCGTGAACCCGATGATCCCGCCCTCGAGGCCGGTGCCCGCCGCCACGCCGAGCCCCGCCTGCCCGACGATCCAGCCGGCCACCCCGACGAGCAGGCCCAGCCCGGCGAGGGTGGCCCACAGCCGGCGGGTCGACCGGTCGGAGCCCTCCTCGTCCTCGTCCTCGTCCGCCGTCGCCGACGTGTGGGTGGGCACCCACATCGGGTGGTCGTGCATCCGGCGCAGCAGCCGCAGCCCGTACGCGTAGAGGAGGGGGATGAGCAGCGTCACCGGGTGGATCCAGCCCAGCGTCAGCTGGGGGGTCGAGTAGGCGATCACCGGCAGCGACAGCATCGCCATGAGGATCACCGACTGCATCACGTTCTCCAGCGACGCCGCCGCGTGCTCGAGGTTCGCCCGGCGGTACACCAGGTCGGCGACCGCCAGCCAGACGGTCTGCAGCGCGATGCCGCCGATCGGGTTCGCCAGCGCGAAGCCGGCGTCCCCTTCCAGGGCGCCGGTGAGGACGGTGACGTTCCCCGGCAGCGAGGTGACGGCGCCGAGCAGGAGGGCGCCGCCGATGGCGTCGCCGAGCCCGGTGCGGTCCGCGAGCTCGTCCGCGGCGCGGGTCAGCCGGACCCCGGCGAACACGATCACCACGGCCATGGCGACCAGGGCGATCAGGCTCGGCACGAGCGGCCACGTTCCGGTGGTCACTCGGGGACCTCCAGGTGTCGGCGATCAGATCGCCGACAACCTGATCATGGGCGCCCGGGCGCCGCCAGTCGGGCGGCTACTCCCACTCGATGGTGCCCGGCGGCTTGCTCGTCACGTCGAGCACGACCCGGTTCACCTCGGCGACCTCGTTGGTGATCCGGGTGGAGATCCTCGCCAGCACGTCGTAGGGCAGCCGGGTCCAGTCGGCGGTCATCGCGTCCTCGCTGGAGACCGGGCGCAGCACCACCGGGTGGCCGTAGGTGCGCCCGTCGCCCTGCACGCCCACGGAACGGACGTCGGCGAGCAGCACCACCGGGCACTGCCAGATCTCGGTGTCCAGGTGCGCGGCGGTCAGCTCCGCCCGGGCGATCGCGTCGGCCTGCCGGAGCACGTCGAGGCGCTCCCGGGTCACCTCGCCGATGATCCGGATGCCCAGGCCCGGGCCGGGGAACGGCTGGCGCTGCACCAGGGTGTCGGGCAGGCCGAGCTGGCGCCCCACCTCGCGCACCTCGTCCTTGAACAGCGTGCGCAGCGGCTCGACCAGGGTGAAGGTGAGGTCCTCCGGCAGCCCGCCGACGTTGTGGTGGCTCTTGATGTTCGCCGTCCCGGTGCCGCCGCCGGACTCCACGACGTCCGGGTAGAGCGTGCCCTGCACCAGGAAGTCGACGGACTCCCCGTGCTCCTTCGCGTCGGCGATCACGTCGAGCGCGGCCTGCTCGAAGACCCGGATGAACTCCCGGCCGATGATCTTCCGCTTCGTCTCCGGGTCGCTGACCCCGGCCAGCGCGGTGAGGAACTGCTCGCTGGCGTCGACCACCCGCAGGTCGGCGCCGGTGACGGCGACGAAGTCCCGCTCGATCTGCTCGGTCTCGCCCTCGCGCATCAGGCCGTGGTCGACGTAGACGCAGGTGAGCTTCTCCCCGATGGCGCGCTGCACCAGCGCCGCCGCCACCGCGGAGTCGACCCCGCCGGACAGGCCGCAGATGGCCCGCCGGTCGCCGATCTGCTCCCGGATCGCGGTGACCTGCTCGTCGACGACGTTCGCCATCGTCCAGCTCGGCTCCAGGCCGGCGATGTCGAACAGGAAGTGCTCGAGCACCGTCTGCCCGTGCGGGGTGTTCTTCACCTCGGGGTGGAACTGCACCCCGGCGAGCCGGCGGTCGACGTCCTCGAACGCCGCCACCGGGGCGCCGGTGGAGGTGGCGGTGACGGTGAACCCGGGCGGGGCCGCGCTCACCGCGTCGCCGTGGCTCATCCACACCGACTGCTCGTTCGGCATGGCGCCGAACAGCCGCCCGGGCGTGGTCACGGTGAGCGGAGTGCCGCCGTACTCGCGGTCACCGGTGCGGGCGACGGTGCCGCCCAGGCTGGCGGCCATCGCCTGGAAGCCGTAGCAGATGCCGAAGGCCGGCACGCCGGCCTCGAACAGCGCCGGGTCGATCTGCGGCGCGCCCTCGGCGTAGACGCTGGAGGGCCCGCCGGACAGCACGATCGCCGCCGGCTTGCGGGCCAGCAGCTCCTCGACCGGGACGTCGGAGCCGACGAGCTCGGAGTAGACCCCGGCCTCCCGGATCCGGCGGGCGATCAGCTGTGCGTACTGGGCCCCGAAGTCGACGACCAGGACGGTCGGGAAGTCCATGACCATGCCGGCTCAGCCCACCAGGTGGCCGGGGCCGACGGGGCTCTCGCCGCCACCGCCGCCGAGGACCAGGTCGACCCGCTGGAACTCCTTGAGGTCGCGGTAACCGGTCTTGGCCATCGTGCGCCGCAGCGCGCCGAAGAGGTTGGTCCGCCCGTCGGCGGCCTCCGCCGGCCCGAGCAGCAGCTGCTCCAGCGTGCCGCGCGGCTCCGCGGCGCCGGAGGTGCCGCCACGGGGCAGCCGCGGGTGCGCGGCGACGGAGTCCCACCACACGCCGCCGGCGGGGGCCTCGCTGGCGGCGCGCAGCGGCTCGCCCAGCTGGACGGCGTCGGCGCCGCAGGCCAGGGCCCGGGCGATCGCGCCACTGGTCTCGATCCGGCCGTTGGCGATGACGTGCACGTACCGGCCGCCGGTCTCGTCGAGGTAGTCGCGGCGGGCGGCGGCGGCGTCGGCGATGGCGCTGGCCAGCGGCACCCGGATGCCCATCACGGCGTCCGCGGTGGACCAGCTGTCGGCCCCGACGCCGACGATCACGCCGGCGGCGCCGGTGCGCATCAGGTGCAGCGCGGTCTGGTAGTCGGCCGCGCCACCGACGATCACCGGGACGTCGAGGTCGGCGATGAACTCCTTGAGGTTCAGCGCCTCCCCCGCCGTCGTCACGTGCTCGGCGGAGACGATCGTGCCCTGGATGACCAGCAGGTCGACCCCGGCGGCGAGGATCGTGGGCGCCAGCCGCGCGGTGTGCTGCGGGGAGACCCGGATCGCCGTCGTCACGCCCGAGTCGCGCAGCTCCTTGACCCGGCTGGTGATCAGGTCGGGCTTCACCGGCTCGGCGTAGACCTCCTGCAGCAGCGCGGTCGGCGGCCCGCTGTCCGGGCCGGCGGCGTCACGCAGCCGGCGGTAGACGTCGGTCGGGTCGTCGTAGCGGGTCCACAGGCCCTCGGCGTTGAGCACCCCGAGCCCGCCGGCCTGGCCGATCGCGATCGCGGTGGCCGGGCTGACCACCGCGTCGCTGGGGCTGGTGATCAGCGGCATCTCGAACCGGAAGGCGTCGATCTGCCAGGCGGTGGAGACGTCGTCGTGGTCGCGGGTGCGCCGCGAGGGGACGATCGACACCTCGTCCAGGTCGTAGCCCCGGCGGGCGAAGCGGTTCAGGCCGATCTCGACGTTGTCGCGTACGGGCATTCGGTCAGCGTCCCCGGTAGTTCGGTGCTTCGACAGTCATCTGGATGTCGTGCGGGTGGCTCTCGGTCAGCCCGGCGGAGGTGATCCGGGTCAGCTGGCCGCGCTCCTGCAGGTCGGCGATGGTGGCCGCACCGGCGTAGCCCATGCCCGCGCGGAGCCCGCCGACCAGCTGGTGGGCGACCCCGGACAGCGGCCCACGGTAGGGCACCTGACCCTCGATGCCCTCGGGGACGAGCTTGTCGTCGGAGAGGACGTCGTCGGCGAAGTACCGGTCGCGGCTGAAGGACTGGTTGCCCCGCTTCTGCATCGCGCCGAGGCTCCCCATGCCGCGGTAGGTCTTGTACTGCTTGCCGTTCATGAAGACCAGCTCGCCCGGCGCCTCCTCGACCCCGGCGAACAGGCCGCCGATCATCACCGTGTCGGCACCGGCGACGAGGGCCTTGGCGATGTCACCGGAGTACTGCAGCCCGCCGTCGGCGATGACCGGGACCCCGGCCGGGCGGGCCGCGAGCGCCGCCTCGTAGATGGCGGTGATCTGCGGGACGCCGACCCCGGCCACGACCCGGGTGGTGCAGATCGAGCCCGGGCCCACGCCGACCTTGACCGCGTCGACCCCGGCGTCGATCAGCGCCTGCGCGCCGGCCCGGGTGGCGATGTTGCCGCCGACGACCTGCACGCCGTGGCCCACGTGGGCGAAGTCCTTCTTGACCCGGGCGACCATCTCCAGCACGGCCCGCTGGTGGCCGTGGGCGGTGTCGACGACGAGCACGTCGACCCCGGCGTCCACGAGCAGCCCGGCGCGCTTGTAGGCGTCCTCGCCCACACCCAGGGCGGCACCCACGGTCAGCCGGCCGCCGGCGTCCTTGGTGGCGTGGGGGTACTGGTCGCGCTTGACGAAGTCCTTGACGGTGATCAGCCCGCGCAGCCGGCCGGCGTCGTCCACCAGCGGCAGCTTCTCGATCTTGTGCTGCTTGAGCAGCGCCAGCGCCCGCTCCGGGTCGACGCCCACCGGCGCGGTGACCAGCGGCAGCGGCGTCATCACGTCCCGGACCAGCCGGGTCTGGTCGGTCTCGAAGCGCATGTCCCGGTTGGTGACCATGCCGACGAGCACGCCGCCGGCGTCGACCACGGGCGCACCGGAGATCCGGTACCGGCCCGACAGCGCGTCGACCTCGGCCAGGGTGTTGTCCGGGGAGCAGGTGACGGGATTGGTGACCATGCCGGCCTCGGACCGCTTCACCAGGTCGACCTGACCGGCCTGGTCCTCGGCGGCGAGGTTGCGGTGCAGGACGCCGATGCCCCCCGCGCGGGCCATGGCGATCGCCATCCGCGACTCGGTGACGGTGTCCATCGCGGAGGAGACCAGCGGGATGGCCAGCCGGATGCCGCGCGTCAGCCGGGTGCTCGTGTCGACGTCGGTGGGGACGATGTCCGAGGCCCCGGGAACGAGGAGGACGTCGTCGTAGGTCAGCCCCAGCGGGGCGAACTTGGCCGGCAGTTCGGGACGGTGCTCGTCGAGACCATGCGCATCGGGCTGCACGTGTCGCCACCCTCTCGGAGTTGGTGGTGGAGCGCCGCCGACGGCGCAAGGGGACCACGTCGATCGTAGGCGGCGCCCCAGGGGCGCCGTTCCCCCGTTACCGTGGTCCGTCGGACACGGCACCCGGCTGGTCACCAGCGGGCGCCGTCACGGCCACAGGAGCAGGTACCGGCGAGGAGGACACGTGGACGCGTGGGACGACGCAGCTGACGGGTTCCCCGACCGCGACCGCGACTTCGGCGGGGAGTTCGGGCGCGACCCCGACGGTGGGCCGGGTCACCCGCCGCTCACCATGGAGGAGCGGGCCGGGGTGCTCGACGACCTCGCCGAGCTGGAGGTGTTCCGCACCCTGCTGGAGCCCACCGGCGTCAAGGGCATCGTCGTCGACTGCCCGGACTGCCAGGAGGAGCACCACGTCGACTGGGCGCTGATGCAGGCCAACCTGCGCCAGCTGCTCGACGAGGGACAGACCGGCCGGCACGAGCCGCCGTTCGACCCGAACCCCGACGACTACGTCAGCTGGGACTACGCCAGCGGCTACGCCGACGGGATCGCGGCGCTCGCCGAGCGCGAGGAGCCGACCGGCCGGCACGGCACCGGCGGCCGGCACGCCCGCGAGGACTGAGCCTGCCTCGCCGAGCCACCGGGCCCGAGCCGCCCTTCCGCCTCTGACGCCGCGCTGCGGCACGGACCCACGGGCCCCGCGGCGGCTCTGGGTCGGGCTCAGCCGGCCCGGGGTCAGGGGTCAGACGTCAGGGGTCAGACGTCAGGGGTCAGGTCATCATGCCGCGGCGGAAGCCGGTGGCGACCGCCTCGGCGCGGTCCTTGGCGCCCAGCTTGCGGAACAGCCGACGGGCGTGGGTCTTGATGGTGTCCTCGGACAGGTAGAGCTCGCGGCCGATCTGGGCGTTGCTCTTGCCCTGGCTCATGCCGGTGAGCACCTGCATCTCGCGCATCGACAGCGCGACCGCGGGGGTCTCGGGGACCGTCGAGCGGACGGTCGTGGGGGCCAGCCCGGCCAGCGGGGTCGCGCCACCCCAGGACGGTCCGGACGACGGGCCACCGGCACCGGCCATCACCTGGTGCGGCATGCGGCTCGCAGCGGCCAGCGACGGCGGCCGGCCGGGCTCGCTGCGCATGCCGGTGCGGGAGAGCCCCAGACCGAGCTCCAGCGGGCTGGCGTCCCACCGCAGGTAGCCGCGGGCGCCGGCGGCGACGGCGGCGCGCACGGAGTCGCCGTCCTCGGGGGCGCCGAGCACCAGGACCCGCAGCGCGGGGTGGGTGCGGAGCACCTGGGTGGCGACCGACAGGCCGCTGTCGGTGGCGCGCTGCGTGCCGACCAGCAGGACGTCGGGCAGCCGGTTGTCCAGCCGCGCCATCAGCGAGGCCGGGTCACCCACCGCCTCGACCCGGCTGACGAAGGGCAGGGCGAGGAGCCGGGCGGCCACCTCGTCGCGCACCCGGCGACGCTCGTCGAACACCCAGACCACCGCGCCGTTGCCGCCGTTGCCGCGCATCCTGTCCTCGATCACCGTGTGCTCCCGTTCTGCACCGGCTGGGAGCCGGCGCCGTACCGGTCCGGGCGCGAGCCCGGTCCGATGGCCGGGAACGGGGTGCGCCCCGCTCCCGGGGGGTGCCGCCACTCCGACCCCCGTACGGGTGTCGGGGTGTCCCCCACCCCGGTGGTCGGCACTCCCTGTGACCACCTTGATCGCTCGGGTGACCGGAGGACAGCGCCCGTCACCCCGGGGGGTGAGAGCTGCGCGGACGACGTCGGCCGGGGGCGACGCGATGCACACCCCGACGGATCTCGCACGACGAAACGTGATCAGCCGTGTTTGCCGCCGACTGCGCGGGGGCACCCGCTGCTCCGTGACCGGGCAGACCCCCCGGTGCATCCGAGCCGAGGAGGTCCAATGGCCGACATCCGCCGACTGCCCACCCCCGTCGCCGAGGTCTGGGACTGGCAGCTGCACGGCGCCTGCCGGGGCGAGAGCACCTCGCTGTTCTTCCACCCCGACGGCGAGCGCGGCCCGGCGCGCGCCCGCCGCCAGGCCGCCGCCAAGGCCGTCTGCGGAACGTGCCCCGTCATCGACGCGTGCCTCAAGCACGCGCTCGCCGTCCGGGAGCCCTACGGGGTCTGGGGCGGCATGAGCGAGGAGGAGCGGACCCGGCTGATCGCCGCCGAGCCCGCAGCCATCGCCGCCGGGGTCTGAGCACCGGGGTCTGCACCGCTGGGCGGGGAAACCCCCACCGCCCACACATGCCGAGAGGGCCGGTCCGCCGTCATGTCGGACCGGCCCTCTCGGCATGAAGGACCCCTCTGCCCCCACCACTCGCACGCTCGCGGCGGGACCCTGCAGAGGGGTCACCCCCGGTCGGCCGAGCGTTGCGCCCGACCGACCGGCGGACCTGCTAGTGGCTGTGCCCGTGGCCGTGCGAGTGCCCGTGGGTGTGGTGACCGCCGTCGGCGGACTCCTCCTCGGCGGGCTTCTCCACGATCGCGGAGTCGGTGGTGAGCACCATCGCGGCGATGGACACGGCGTGCGCCAGCGCGGCCTTGGTGACCTTGACCGGGTCGATGACGCCCTGGGCGGCCAGGTCGCCGAACTCGCCGGTCGCGGCGTTGAAGCCCTGCCCGACGCCGAGCTCGCGGACCTTGCCCACGACGACCGGACCCTCGAAGCCCGCGTTGGAGGCGATCAGCGACAGCGGCGAGTCGACCGCCTTGCGCACCGAGCGGGCGCCGATGAGCTCGTCGCCGGTGAGGTCCAGCGCGTCGATCGCCGTGGCTGCGTGCACCAGCGCCGAGCCGCCACCGGGGACGACGCCCTCCTCCACCGCAGCGCGGGTGGCGGCGATGGCGTCCTCGATCCGGTGCTTCTTCTCCTTCATCTCGACCTCGGTGGCCGCACCGACCCGGATGACGGCGATGCCGCCGGCCAGCTTCGCCAGCCGCTCCTGCAGCTTCTCGCGGTCCCAGTCGGAGTCGGTCGCCTCGATCTCCTTGCGGATCTGGGCGACCCGGTCGGCGATGCCCTCGGACGTGCCGCCGCCGTCGACCAGCGTGGTGTCGTCCTTGGTGACGGTGACCCGGCGGGCGGTGCCGAGCACCTCCAGGCCGACGGCGTCCAGGGACAGCCCGACGTCCTCGCTGACGACCTGGCCACCGGTGACGACGGCGAGGTCGGCCATGAACGCCTTGCGCCGGTCGCCGAAGAACGGCGACTTCACCGCGACGACCTTGACGGTCTTGCGGATGGAGTTGACCACCAGGGTGGACAGCGCCTCACCCTCGACGTCCTCGGCGACGATCAGCAGCGGGCGGCCACCGGTCGAGAGCACCTTCTCCAGCAGCGGCAGCAGGTCGGCCAGCGCGCTGATCTTGCCCTGCACGAGCAGCACGAGGGCGTCCTCGAGGACGGCCTCCATCGACTCGTTGTCGGTGACGAAGTACGGCGACAGGTAGCCCTTGTCGAACTGCACGCCCTCGGTGACGTCGAGGTCGGTGGTCATCCCGTTGGCCTCTTCGACGGTGATGACGCCGTCCTTGCCGACCCGCTCCATCGCCTCGCCGATCAGGTCGCCGACCGTCGCGTCCTGGGCGGAGATGGTGGCGACCTCGGCGATGGCGCCACGGTCGTCGACCGGGATCGCGACCTTGTCCAGCGCCTCGTGCACGGCGTCGACGGCGGCGCGCATGCCGCGGCCCACGGCCATCGGGTTGGCGCCGGCGGCCACGTTGCGCAGGCCCTCGTGCACCAGCGCCTGGGCCAGCACCGTGGCGGTGGTGGTGCCGTCACCGGCGACGTCGTTGGTCTTGGTGGCGACGTTCTTGGCGAGCTGGGCGCCGAGGTTCTCGTACGGGTCCTCGAGGTCGATCTCCCGGGCGATCGTCACGCCGTCGTTGGTGATCGTCGGGGCGCCGAAGTTCTTGTTGATGACGACGTTGCGGCCGCGGGGGCCGAGGGTGACCTTGACGGCGTCGGCGAGCTTGTCGACACCGCGCTCGAGGGCGCGCCGGGCGTCCTCGTCGAACAGGATGATCTTGGCCATTGCCAGACCTCTCTCAGGGTGTTGCGGAGGAGAACAGGGGCGTACGACGACCGCCCCGGGACCCGGTGGTTCGGGTCGCCGGGGCGGTTGAAGGACCCCGTCCTTCTCACCCCTCGCAAGCTCGGGGCGAGCCTCTGGACGGGGCCGGCGTCGCTGAGGTGGGTGCTTGTCTTACTTCTCGACGACGGCGAGCAGGTCGCGCGCGGACAGGACGAGGTAGTCCTCGCCGCCGTAGCGCACCTCGGTGCCGCCGTACTTCGAGTAGATGACCACGTCGCCGACGTTGACGTCGAGCGGGACCCGGTTGCCGTTGTCGTCGACGCGGCCGGGGCCGACCGCGATGACGGTGCCCTCCTGCGGCTTCTCCTTGGCGGTGTCCGGGATGACCAGACCGGAGGCGGTGGTGGTCTCGGCCTCGTTGGCCTGGACGACCACGCGGTCCTCGAGCGGCTTGATGTTGACCTTGGTAGCGGTCGTCACGGGGTGACGCCCCCTTCGGTGTCGGACGGGTACTCGGAAGGTCGTGCGGTGGTGCAGATGCTGTGGCACGGAACCGCGGGGCTGCCGTCGCGGGGGTCAGCCACCGGCCGTGTCGTTGGCACTCTACCCACGTGAGTGCCAGCCACTCAACCGGGTCGCCCACCCGGGCGACAGCGGGGTGGGCCAGGCTGGTGGGCGTGTCCAGTGCCCACCCCCAGGCGGAGTCCGGCGACCAGGCCGCCGAGACGGTCCGCCAGCTGCGGGAGGTCGCCACCCCGGCCGGCACCGCGGCCCTCGAGCGCGCGGCCGCGCTGCTGGCCGACCGGACCGACGCGGTCGCCGCGCTGACCCGGCTGCGCGCCGAGGTGGGCGTGGGGCTCGCCGGGCCGGCGTGGGGCTTCGCCCGCCAGCGCGAGCGCGCCCGGGCCGCCTTCGGCGCCGACGCCGACCGGCTCCTGTTCACCGGCGATACCCTGGAGCAGGCCGGCCGCCCGGTGCTGGCCACCCGGCGGGCGCACCGGCTGCTGGCCGGCGGCGCCGCGGAGGTGGCCGACCTGGGGTGCGCCGCCGGCACCGACACGATCGCGCTGGCCCGGGCGGGCGCGCGCGTGGTGGCCGTCGACCGGGACCCGGTCGCCCGGGAGCTCACCGGGCTCAACACCGCGGCGCTCGGCCTGGCCGACCGCGTGCGGGTGGTCGACGCCGACGTCGTCGACCTGGTGGCCGCGGCCGCCGACGGCCGGGTGGCCGGGTGCGACGCCGCCGTCCTGGACCCGGCCCGGCGGGCCGGCGGGCGCCGGCTGCTGGACCCCGACCGCTGGTCGCCGCCCTGGTCGACGGTCACCCGGCTGCTCGACGCGCTGCCCACCTGCGTGGTGAAGGTGGCGCCGGGGCTCGACCACGACCGGGTGCCGCCCGGGGTGGAGGCCGAGTGGGTCTCGACCGGCGGGTCGATCGTCGAGGCGCTGCTGTGGGGGCGCGGGGTGTCGGCCACCTGGCGCCGGGCCGCCCAGCTGCAGCCCGACGGCACGGTGCTGGAGCTGACCGCCGACGCCGACCCCGGGCGCACGCCGGTCGCGGGCGTCCGGGCCTGGCTGCACGAACCGGACCCGGCGGTGATCCGCTCCGGCCTGGTGGCGCTGGTGGCCGACCGGCTCGGCGCCACCGGGATCGACCCCACCATCGCCTACCTGACCTCCGACGCCCCGGCGGACCCGGTCTGGGTGAGCTCGCTACGGGTCACCGAGGTGCTGCCGTTCCACCTCAAGAAGCTGCGGGCGCTGCTGCGTGCCCGCGGCGTCGGCCGGGTCACGGTGAAGAAGCGCGGTTCGGCGATCGAGCCCGAGACGCTGGCGCGGCAGCTGCGCGGCCCCGGCAGCGGGACCGCGGTCGTCGTCGTCACCCGGGTGGCCGGCGCGCCCACCGTGCTCGTCTGCGACCCCCCGTGACGCCCCGTTTCGGGGGGGGGGGGGGGGGGGGGGGGGGGGGGGGGGGGGGGGGGGGGGCGGGGTCGGGCGGGGGGGGGGGGGGGGGCGGGCGGTGCGGGCGGGGGGGGCCGCGGGGTCGGGCGG
>NZ_JBJHAQ010000020.1:0-76226 GCF_054051115.1 Modestobacter sp. SYSU DS0904
GTTAGGCTCACCCCCCCCCCCCCGACGCCGCCCTCCCCGCCCCCCAGAACACAAAAGTGTCGGCCGCGGGGGGGGGGGGGGGGCGGGGGGGGCCCCCCCCCCCCCCCCAACGCACCGGCCATTCGCAACGCACCGGAGCGGGTCGGGCACCGCCTTGACCCCGTGGTGCCCGGCCTCCCTCCGATCGCGAGCGACGTCAGAGTCCGCGCATCCGGGCAGCGCGCCGCTCGCTCACCCGCGCACCCCGCCGCTCCGTCACCCGCCCTCCCTGCCGCTCCGTCACCCGCCCACCCCGCCGGGCTGCAGCTCGATGACGGTGACCTCCGGCCGGGCGCCCACCCGCATCGGCGGCCCCCAGTAGCCGGCGCCGGCGGTGACGTAGAGCTGGGTGTCCCCCTGCCGCGACAGGCCCTCCACCGCCGGCTGGTCCAGCAGCACGGCGTAGTCGAAGGGCCACAGCTGGCCGCCGTGGGTGTGCCCGGACAGCTGGAGGTCCACCCCGGCCGCCCGGGCCTGCTCGACCTGCACCGGCTGGTGGGCCAGCAGCACGACCGGGCGGTCGTCGTCCCGGCCGTCCAGCGCCGCGTCCAGGTCCGCCCCGTGGCCGGGCACCCCGGAGGCGGCCGCGGTGCGGTCGTCGATCCCGGCGAGGTCCAGCGCCGCGCCGCCGCGGCGCAGCTCCACCCGCTCGTTGCGCAGCACCTCCACGCCCAGGGTGGGCAGGTGGCGCAGCCAGGCGGTGGTGTCGACGAAGTACTCGTGGTTGCCGGTGACGAAGAAGACGCCCTGGTCGCTGACCAGGTCGGCCAGCGGGGCGACGTCCTCGCGCAGCTCGGTGACCTCGCCGTCGACCAGGTCCCCGACGATCGCCACGACGTCGGGCCGCTGGGCGTTGACCGTCTCGACCACCCGCTCGAACCGGCGTCCGCCGTAGGTCGAGGACAGGTGCCCGTCGGAGAAGGTGACGATCCGCAGCCCGGCCAGCGCCGGGTCCAGCCCCGGGATCCGGACGGGCACCCGCCGGACGACGGGTGCGGAGTTCGCCACCACCACCCCGGTGCCCGCCGTGCCCAGCGCGACCGCGCCGGCCCCGACGGCCAGCGTGCGGGCCAGGAACAGCCGTCGGCTCACCGGGTCCGGCGCGCCGACCGGCACCGGCTCCTCGGCGGCCACCGGCGCATCGGCCACCGGGGCCGTGACCTCCGCCGGCTGGTCGGTGGCCTGATCCCGCAGCCGGTCCCGCCGGCGGCCCAGCAGCCGGGCTGCCAGCCGGATCGGCTCGGTCGCCAGCACCGCCAGGAAGCCGTAGAAGGCCAGGCCCAGCCAGGTGTAGCCGACCCAGTCCAGCGGGGTGGCCACCGCCTGCGGCAACGGCGAGCGGCGCAGCAGCACCGCCGCGAGCGGCAGCACCGCCAGCACGACCGTGAGCAGGGTCAGCCACCGACGCACCCGGCCCGGGCGCGTCGTGCCCCGCACCAGCCGCACCCACAGGTAGCCGTGCAGCAGCACCACGGCCAGCAGGACGACCGACACGAAGCCCAGGACCGAGATCAGGGACAGCGGAGGGCTCCTCGCCGGGGACCGGCCGCGGCCGGGGAGTTCACCGGGTGGCGCTCTTGAGCACCGGACGCAGCGCCGGCCAGCGGAGCCAGAACTCCCGCTCGGCCTGGTCCGAACGGGCCTGCTCCAGCCCGTGCAGCCGTCCCCAGGTCCAGGCGTTCTCCCCCGCAGCGGCCGCCTGCAGCCCCAGCTGGTGGCACAGCGGCCGGGTGACGAAGGTGTCCTGCCGGTCGCCGAGCACCGTCTGCACGCCCTTGAGCACGCTCACCAGGTCCGCCACCGGGCGCCCGAGCACCGGCACGGCCGCGTCGGCGGTGTAGCGCAGCCGCTTGGCGGCCTTGCGGACGTCGTGCAGCGCCTCGTCGTCGTCGGAGTCCTGCGCCGCCTCCACGGTCCGCCGCAGCCGGCGGGCGGTGCGGGCCAGCACCTCGCGCAGCACCTCGTCGGCGGGCCGGGCGGCGTCCTCGGTCAGCGGCGGCTCGGCGACCAGGGCCGCGAGGTCGTCCCGCAGCTGCAGGTAGGCCGGGCTGCGCAGCACCTTGCGGGCGCCCGCGTCGCCGGCCTGCTCGTCCTTGATCGCCGCCTGCTGCAGCCGGGCGGACACCGGGCCGATCACCAGCTCCTCCGGCTGCTCGTCGACCAGCGCCCGCAGGTGGGCCAGGGCCACCTCGGCGTCCCGGGCCGGGGAGAGTGCCGAGCCGACCTCGGCCAGCTCCTGGCGCAGCGGGTCCGTCTGGGTCCGGTCGAGCACCGGGCGGAAGGCCGCCAGCGTGCTGCGCAGCCGCCGGCAGGCCACCCGCACCTGGTGGACGCCGTCGGGCTGCCCGGTGCGCACCATCAGGTCGGCGTCCTGCAGCGCCTGCACCTGCAGGTCCAGCGAGGCCCGGACCACCTCGCCGGCCGGCGCGGAGGAGGTCTGACCGATCTCCTTCGCCTTCTTCGCCTTCTTGCCCTTCTTCTGCTTCTTCCCGGTGGCCGGCTCGGCGGCGGGCAGCGCGGGCGAGGGCCCGGTCAGCGCCGTCAGCCGGTCGCCCAGCACCCGGTGGAGCTTCGCCGGGGACGTCGCCGGGCGGGCGCCGGCGGCGATCAGCGCCTCGGCGACCTCGGCGAGCACCGACTCGTCGCCGTCGACCAGCTCGACCTCGACCTCGCGCCAGGTGGTGACGACCGCGGCCGCGCCGGGCTCGGCCGGCAGCGCGGTGCCGGTCACGTGGTCGTCGGCGACCTCGGCGAGCACCCGGCCCTCGGCGTCCTGCAGGGCGGTGACCACCCGGCGGGTGCGCAGCACCGCGACCTGGCCGACCGGGGCGCGGCGGACGATGCCCAGCACCGGCTCGAGCACGGCCTTCGGCGGGGTCTTCGCCGCACGGCCGAGCGGGGAGTGCAGTTCGCGGCGGGCGCCGGCCACGGCGGGCAGCTTGACGTGCCAGCCGGCGTCGGTGCCACCGGTGCGACGGCGCAGCGTCACCCGGCTGCGGGCCAGCCGCAGGTCCGCCGTGTCGTGGTAGGCGGCCTCGAGGTCGTGCTCGACCGGATCGGCGACCGCGGCGATCCCGGGGACGCCGCCCAGGTCGGGCAGGACGAACGTCTCCGCGACGTCGAACTTGCGCTCGATCTCCAGGTGCTCGACAGCCACGCTCCGCCTCTCCGCCCCGGCAGCCGTCCTCGTCCCGGACGGCGCCATGAGCCCCCCGTCCTACCGCACCGAGGTGAACTGCGCACCCGGCGCTGATCACCGTGGCCCGCGCTGGGCACCATGGACGCCGTGTCCCGACGACCCCCGACCCGCCGCCGCTGGGCTCCCACCGTGTTCGCCGTCCCCTGGGCCGCGGCGGCCGTGCTCCGGCTGACCGGCAGCGAACGGGGCTTCCCCCTGGTGCCGGCGCTGGCCTTCACGCCCTACGCGGCCGCCACCAGCGCGCTGCCGCTGACCGCGGCGCTGGCGGCCCGTTCGCGCGGTGCCGCGGTGGTGGCGGCCGCCTCGGCCGCGGTGCTGACGGCCGCGGTGCTCCGGCGGACGGCGCCCACCGGCCCCGCGGTGCGACCGCAGGGGCCGCCGCTGCGGGTCGTCTCGGCGAACATGCTGCACGGGCGCGCCGACCCGGCCGCCCTGGTCGCCCTCGCGGCCGACCGGGACGCCGACGTGCTGGCGCTGATGGAGGTCACCGCCGAGGCGGTGACCGGACTGCTCGCGGCCGGGGTGGCCGACCTGCTGCCGACGGGCCACGTGGTGCCCGCCGGGGAGGGTCAGCCCCCCGGCGCCGGTGGGGCGATCTGGACCCGGCTGGAGGTCCGGGCGCGCACCGTGGCTCCCGGGCGCTTCGGGCAGCCCACGGCCCTGCTGGCCGTGCCGGGTGCTCCCGACGTCGAGCTGACCGCGGTGCACACGGATCCGCCGGCCAGCTCTCCCGCGCAGGTCGCCAGCTGGCTGGCGGACCTGCGGCTGCTGCCCGACCCGACGTCGGAGGTGCTCCGGGTGCTGGCCGGTGACTTCAACGCGACACCGGACCACGCCGCCTTCCGCCGGCTGCTGCGCCGGGGCTGGGTGGACGCCGCGGCGGCGACCGGCCAGGCCTGGCGGGCCACCTGGTGGCCGATGCGGCTCCCGCACCCGCGGCTCACCCTGGACCACGTCCTGGTCGATCCGCGGATCGCGGTGGAGGCCCTGCGCGTGGTGCACGTGCCCGGGACCGACCACCGGGCACTCGTCGCCGACCTGCGGCTCCCCGCGGCCGGCTGACCGGCGGCGGTCCGGGGGCAGGGCCCCGGGCGGCGGGTCCGCGCCACCGCCGCCCGGGCGGGGACCTCATGCCCGCGGATCGCTCGCCTGCACCCGGGTTGTGTGACATCTGGGTTAACTCGTGGTGCTCCCCGCGCGGGAGGACGCTCCGGAGGGGGCCGCACACGGGCGAGACACCCGCGGCGGGCGGCTCAGCCGATCCGGACGTCCTCCTGGCCGGCCACCGAGACGACGTCCCCGGTGTGCAACTGCCGTCCCCGCCGCTCCTCGAGCTCACCGTTGACCCGGACGTCCCCGCTGGTCAGCACGTCCTTGACCTGGGCGCCCGAAGGGACGGCGTCGACCAGCTTCAGCAGCTGGCCCAGCCGGATGGACTCCTCGCCGGAGCGGAGTTCGATGGTGCGCACGCCCTCGATCCTCCCCCGCGCAATGCCGGCCGGTCAGGCCGGGCGCACCCCGGAGGAGCCGGAGGGGTCACGCGGGGGCCCAGCGCAGCGTCCAGGTGCCCGACCACGCCCCGCCCGGGGGCAGCACGACCAGGTCGACGCCGTCGGCGAGCGCGTTGGGCGGGCAGGTCATCGGCTCCACCGCCAGGCTCCGGCGGCGCTGGCCAGGCGGCAGCGTGTCGCCGGAGAAGACCTGCAGCCAGGGCCACGCGCCGTCGACGGCGAGCTCGACCGCGCCGGCCGGCCCGCGCAGCGACACCCGGGCCCAGCCGTCGTCGTCCCGGACCAGGTCGGTCACCGGGTCGTCGAGCTGCCGGTCGCCGATCCGGCCGACGTCGCCGTCGAACGGTCGCCGGGCACCGGTGGGCAACCCGCCGTCGACCTCCAGCGCGGTGCGCGCCGGCACCGACAGCTCGGCGTCGGCCAGGCCGCCCTCCTCGACGGCGCCGACGTGCAGGTAGGGGTGCATGCCCACGCCGAGGGGTGCGTCGTCGTCGCCGGCGTTGCGCACCCGGACCACCACGGTGAGCCCGTCCGCGGTCAGCCGGTAGTCGATCGCGACCGCGAGCCGGAACGGGTACCCGGGGCGCGGCTCCAGCAGGGTGCCGACGGTCACGGCGTCGGCGTCGTGCCCGAGCACCGTCCACGGCTGGGCGGTGACCAGCCCGTGCACCGCGTTGGGCGAGGCGCCGCTGACCACGTCGAGCTGGAGATCCCGGCCGCGCCAGGACCACTGCCCGTCCCGCAGCCGGTTCGGCCACGGCACCAGCACGCCACCCCGCCGGCCGGCCGGGACGGTGCCGGCCGGGTAGCCGTCGAGCACCTCCCAGTCGCCGACGGCGAGCCGCCGGGGCCCACCTCCGCGCAGGTCGACGACGAGCGCGGCCGCACCGGCGGCGATGGCGACCTCGCGGGGCTCGGTGGCCGGCCAGGGCAGGGCGTCGGCGGGAGCGGCGGTGTGCTGGGTCATCCGGTCCTCCTCGTGGGCGGTCGCCGCACAGCTCACCACAGCGCACGGGCCACCCGGGTGGCTGTTCCACGTGGAACTGGTGACAGACGTCAGTGGCCTCCGGGGCCCTCCGGACACCACACTGGAACGGCACCGACCCCTGAGGAGCGACCGATGCCCGAGCCCCACCTCCGTGCCGCCGACACCGACCGGGCCGCGGTCGCCGAGACGCTGGGCCGGAACCTGTCCGCGGGCCGGCTGACCGTCGAGGAGTACGACGAGCGGTTGGCCCAGGCCTGGGCCGCGAAGACCTACGGCGACCTGGCCCCGCTCACCGCCGACCTGCCCGACGAGCCCGCCGGCACCGAGCCGGTCGCCCCGGCGGCCGGGCCGGCCGGCACCGGTGGGCCGGCCTCGGCGCACGCCGGCGGCGCCTTCCCGTGGGTGGGCACCTGGGGACCGTTCGGCGGCGCGCAGGCCTGGGCCGGCGGCTCGTCGCTGCGCGCCGCGTGGAGCAGCTGGGCGGCCACCGCGCTCATCGTGCTCACCGTCTGGGCGATGAGCTCCTGGGGCTCCGGTGAGCTCCTCTACTTCTGGCCGGTCTGGGTGATCGGCCCGTGGGGCCTGGTGCTCGCCTTCCAGACGATCAGCGCCGGGCGGGGCTCGGAGCCCGACGGGCAGCACCGGCTCCCGCACGGCCACCGCGACTGAACCCGGGCGTGTCCCGGGTCAGCCGGTCTCCGGGCGGGTAGCGGGCGGGTCCGAGCCCAGCAGAGGCCCAGCCCCCGGAGGACTTCGTGCACACCATGACCGACCGCTTCGCCGACGCGCTGCACCGCCTGGACGCCGAGCGCGACCCCGGCCCGCTCGTCGAGCTCGCCGGTGACGACACCCAGCTGGTCAAGCTCGACGAGCACCACGAGACCCGGGGCCGGGAGGGCGCGCAGACGTTCTGGACCGACTACCGCGACGTCTTCGGCGACATCGAGACGACGTTCACGCACACCGTGGTCGGCGAGTCGAGCGCGGCGCTGGAGTGGACCTCCACCGGCACCCTGCGCGACGGGAAGCCGTTCACCTACCGCGGGGTGACCGTGATCGAGGGCGACGAGGACCAGCTGTCCGGCGTGCGCACGTACTACGACTCGGCCGCGTTCCTCCAGGGGCGCAGCGGCGCCGCCTGACCCGATCCGGAGGGAGGCGGTTCGCGATGCGGACCGCGTGTGCCGCGGCGGCGGTGACGACCACGGCCCTGCTGGCGGCGTGCGGCGACCCGGCGGCCGGGGGCCCGTCCGCCGGCCGGCAACTGACCGCCGGCGAGGTGGTGGTGCTCGTGTCCGCGCCGCAGGAGGTCGGGATGGACGCACTGGGCGGCGGAACGGTCGAGGTGGTCGGGACCTGCCTCGGCGCGAGCGGCACGGTGGTGATCTGGCCGCACGGCACCGAGGTGGTGCAGGAGGACCCGCTGGTCATCGGCGTCCCCGAGATCGGCCGGGTGGCGCTCGGGGACGTGGTGGAGCTGAGCGGCGGCTTCGTCTTCGAGCCCTCGTCCGGCCCGGCGGACGCCGACCTGGACCCGCCGGTGCCGCCGGAGTGCACCGGCCACCCGGTCTTCCTCGCGCACTGACCACCCGCCGAGGAGCCGCCCCGGAACGCCGAAGGCCCCCTCCCGGACGGGGAGGGGGCCTTCGGCTGGGTGGGTGGGCAAGGGGGGAGTTGAACCCCCACGTCCTTTCGGACACACGGACCTGAACCGTGCGCGTCTGCCATTCCGCCACTTGCCCTGGCGAGGAAGAACACTAGCAGCCCGCCGGAGGCGCCCGACGCCACCCCCTGGGGGACCGTTCGGTGCCGGTCCCCCGGCGCGGCGGCCACCCCGCCGGGGGAACGCTGGTAGACAGGGCTCCTGCACTCCGGGCAGACGAGATCGTCCGGAGCGTCTGCGGCGTGCGACCGGACCGGGCGGCTCCCCCCGGTTACGATCGGCGTCCAGGGCAGCGGGAGGTCGGCGGAGGGGCGGAGGAGCGACTGTGGGTGTGCTGCAGCGCTTCGAGCGGCGTCTCGAGGGCATGGTCGGGCTCGCCTTCGCCCGGGTCTTCAAGGGCAAGGTGCACCCCGCCGAGATCGCCCACGCCCTGCAGCGCGAGGCCGACGAGCAGCGCTCGGTGATGGGCGGTGGCCGCGTCCTCGCGCCGAACGTCTTCACCGTGACCCTCGGCCCCTCCGACCACGACAACCTCGCCGAGTGGTCCGAGCAGCTGGCGGCCGAGCTGGCCGACATGGTCGCCGAGCACGTGGAGTCCGAGGGCTACCAGACCTTCGGTGACATCGAGGTCCACCTGGAGCGCGACGAGGAGCTGCGCACCGGCGTCTTCGAGGTCTCCTCGCACGTGGGTGACGGCGGCACGCCGAACCGCGCCCAGCCCGCGGCGGCGGCACCCCCCGGCCTGCCACCGCTCCCCCCGCTGGCCGGGCTCCACGGCGCCAGCGCCACCGACACCGGCACCCCGGACGCGGGCGCGGTCGGACGCGCGGGCCAGCGCACCTCCCACCTGCTCGTCGTCGACGGCCCGGGCACCAAGCACGTCCTCGAGCAGGGCAGCAACGTGCTCGGCCGCGGCACCGACGCCGACGTCCGGTTGCCCGACACCGGGGTGAGCCGCAAGCACGCCGACGTCCAGCTGACCGGCAGCCGGGTCGCCGTCGAGGACCTGGGCTCCACGAACGGCACGCTGGTCAACGGCCGCCGGGTGAGCCGGCAGGAGCTCGCCGACGGCGACGTGATCCGGATCGGCCACTCGGTGCTGGTCTACCGGCAGGACGGCGCGTGAGCGCGGTCCCGGGGGGTCACGGTGCCCGCTGAGATCGTGCTGCAGGCCTTCCGCTTCGGGTTCCTGCTGCTGCTCTGGCTGTTCATCTTCGCCGCGTTCCGGGTGGTCCGCGCCGACCTGTTCGGTGGCCGCGCGGGCCGGGTCGCGTCGGTGCCCCCGCGCGCGAAGGCCGGCCGCAAGCGCTCCCGCGGCCCCCGCCACCTGGTGGTCACCGCGGGTCCGCTGTCCGGCACCCGGATCACCCTCGGCGACCAGGCCATCCTGATCGGCCGGGCCGACGACTCCACCCTCGTGCTGACCGACGACTTCGCGTCCTCCCGGCACGCCCGGCTGACCAACCGCGGCGGCCAGTGGTACGTCGAGGACCTCGGGTCGACCAACGGCACCTACCTCGACCAGCAGCGGGTGCAGGGGCCGCTGCTGGTGTCCCCCGGCCAGCCGATCAGGATCGGGCAGACCGTGCTGGAGCTCCGTTCATGAGCCTCGTCCTGCGCTACGCCGCGCGTTCCGACCGCGGACTCATCCGCGGCACCAACCAGGACTCGGTCTACGCCGGGCCCCGGTTGCTCGCCGTCGCCGACGGCATGGGCGGCCACGCCGCCGGTGACGTCGCCAGCAAGGTGGTGATCGCCGCGCTGGAACACCTCGACGACGACGCCCCCTCCGGCGACATGCTGCAGGCGCTGCGGTCGGCGGTGTTCGACGGCAGCGAGCACCTGCGCGAGGTGATCCGGGAGTCCCCCCAGCTGGAGGGCATGGGCACCACGCTCACCGCGATCCTGTTCGCCGGTTCCCGGGTGGCGCTGTGCCACGTCGGCGACTCCCGCGCGTACCTGCTGCGCGACGGTCAGCTGCACCAGATCACCCACGACGACACGTTCGTGCAGACGCTCATCGACGAGGGCCGGATCACCGAGGAGGAGGCGAACAGCCACCCGCAGCGCTCGCTGCTGATCCGCGCCCTCAACGGCCAGGACGTCGAGCCCGACCTGTCGATCCGGGACACCCGCGCCGGCGACCGCTACCTGCTCTGCTCCGACGGCCTCTCCGGCGTGGTCAGCCAGGAGACGCTGGCCCAGGCGCTGACCGACCCCGACCCGCAGACGACCGCCGACCGGCTGATCGAGCTGGCGCTGCGCAGCGGCGGACCGGACAACATCACCTGCATCGTCGCCGACGTCATCGAGGACGACGGCCGCGGTGCGCTGATCGAGCCGGTGGTCGACGGCGCCGCCGGTGACCACGCCGGTCAGCGTGCGGTCGACCCGCGCTCGGCGGCGGGCCGGGCCGCCCTGGCACACAACGCGACCGGTCCACCGGCCGCCGGCGCCACCGCCGGCCCGTCCCCCGGCCGGTCCCGCCGCCCGCTGCGCACCGCGCTGATCGGCGGGACGGCGGTGGTGCTGCTGGGCGCGGCCGCGATCGGCGGCTGGCTGTTCGTGATGAGCAACTGGTTCATCGGCGTCGCCTCGGCGGACGACGGGGGCGAGGTCGCCGTCTTCCGCGGCGTGGACGCCTCGATCGTCGGGCTCGACCTCTACCGGCTCGACCACACCACCGGGCTGACCACCAGTGACCTGACCCAGGCCGCCCGCAGCCGGGTGTCCGACGGGATCCCCGCAGCCGACCGGGACGACGCCGAGCGGATCCTCGCCAACCTGCGCGGACAGCGCCTGCCGCCCTGCCGGGCCACGTCGAGCACCGCGGCCCCCACCGCCGAGCCCGAGCCCACCGAGCCCGCGCCCACCGATCCCGCCGCCAACGCGCCCACCACCACCGCGCCCACCACCACCGCGCCCACCGAGCTGCCCTCCCCGGCCACCACCTCTGCCACCGCCACGGCGAGCCCGACCGGCACGGCCGTGCGGCCCTCCAGCTCGGGTGAGCCGGGGGTGGACTGCCGGGAGGTCGACTGATGACCGGCCCCGGCACCGACCCCCGCGCGCTCCCCACCGGCGGCGCGCCCGTCCCGACCCGGCGGAACACCGAGCTGGCACTGCTCGGCTTCGCGGTGCTGATCACGATCGCCGCCCAGTGCATCGTCGACCTGACCGTCACCGGGGCGCTCAGCCCCGAGCTGGCCACCTTCGGCACCTGGTTCACCGCGCTCTGGGTGGTCGCCCACGTCGTCGTCCGGCGCTTCGCCCCCTACGCCGACCCGCTGCTGCTGCCCTGCGCCGCGGTGCTGACCGGGCTGGGGCTGGCGATGATCCACCGGCTGGACATCGCCGACGAGCAGATCGGCGCCACCGCCACCCGCGAGGACGCCCCGGTCCAGCTGCTGTGGGCCACCGTCGGGCTGGTGCTGTTCGCCGCCGTCCTGGTCGTCGTGCGTGACCACCGGGTGCTCGCCCGGTTCGCCTACACCCTGGCGCTGGTCGGCCTGGTGCTGATCGCCATCCCCGCGGTGCTGCCCGACTCGATCTCCGAGGTGAACGGCGCCAAGCTGTGGATCCGGGTGGCCGGGTTCTCCATCCAGCCCGGTGAGTTCGCCAAGATCTGCCTGGTCGTCTTCTTCGCCGCCTACCTGGTCGACAAGCGCGACGTGCTCGCGCTGGCCAGCCGGAAGGTGGCCGGCCTGGAGCTGCCGCGCGGCCGGGACCTCGGCCCGGTGCTGCTGGCCTGGGCCGCGTCGATCCTGGTGCTGGTCTTCGCGCGCGACCTGGGCAGCTCGCTGCTGCTGTTCGGCATCTTCGTGGTCATGCTCTACGTCGCCACCGAGCGGGCGAGCTGGCTGGTCATCGGCCTGCTGCTGTTCGCCGGCGGCGCGTTCATCGCCTACCAGCTGTTCGGCCACGTGCGCGTGCGCGTGAACACCTGGCTGGACCCCTTCGGCAACATCGACGAGGGCGGCTACCAGGTCGTGCAGTCCCTCTTCGGGCTCGGCACCGGCGGCATGTTCGGCGCGGGCCTCGGCGGCGGGCGCCCGGACCAGGTGCCGGTGGCCAAGAGCGACTTCATCGCCGCGGCCATCGGCGAGGAGCTCGGCCTGTTCGGCCTGGTCGCGGTGATCGTGCTCTACCTCGTGCTGGTGGAGCGCGGCCTGCGCACCTCGCTCATCGTGCGCGACGGGTTCGGCAAGCTGCTCGCGGCCGGGCTCTCCTTCGCCGTCGCCTGGCAGGTGTTCGTCGTCCTCGGCGGCGTGACCGGGCTGCTGCCGCTCACCGGCATCACCACCCCGTTCCTGGCCTACGGCGGCTCCTCGCTGGTGGCCAACTTCGGCCTGGTCGCGCTGCTGGCGCGGATCAGCGACGCCGCGCGCCGCCCCGCCAGCCCGCCGCCGGCCACCCCGCAGAAGTTGACCGACGCCCCCACCGAGGTCGTGCGCCCGTGAACGCACCGCTGCGCAAGGTGGCCATCAGCGTGCTGGTGCTGTTCACCCTGCTGATCGTCAACGTCAACGTCATCCAGGTGATCCGTGCCGACTCCCTGCGGGGGAACGAGCGCAACACCCGCACCCTGGTCCAGGAGTACGACCAGGAGCGCGGTTCGATCGTCGTCGCCGGCAACGAGGTCGCGACCTCGGTGCCCAGCGAGGGCAGCCGGTTGGGCTACCTGCGGCAGTACCCGCAGGGCCCGCTGTACGCACCGGTCACCGGCTACTACTCGCTCATCTTCGGCCGCACCGGCATCGAGGACGCGGCGAACGGCGTCCTCGCCGGCACCGACTCGAGCCTGGCCTTCCGCCGGCTCGCCGACATCTTCACCGGCCGTGACCCGTCCGGCGGCAACGTGGAGCTGACCATCGACCCGGCCGTGCAGCAGGCGGCGATGGAGGGGCTGGCGGACCTCGGCGACCTCGCCGGCGCCGTGGTCGCCCTCGACCCCTCGACCGGCGCCGTCCTGGGGCTGGCCAGCACCCCGACCTTCGACCCGAACCTGCTGTCCTCGCACGACCCGGCCGCGATCCGCGAGTACCGGGAGTCGCTGACCGACGACCAGGTGACCAACTTCGCGATCGACGAGCGCTACCAGGCCGGGTCGATCTTCAAGGTGATCGTCTCCGCCGCCGCGCTGAGCACCGGTGACTTCACGCCCGAGACGGTGATCCCGGCCCCGCAGGACTACACGCTGCCCGGTACGGCGCAGCCGCTGCGGAACTTCGGCGACTCCGCCTGCAGCCCCAGCGGCGAACAGTCGCTGATCGACGCGCTCACCATCTCGTGCAACACCGCCTTCGCCCAGCTCGGCATCGACCTCGGCGAGGACGCCATCCGCGACATGGCCGAGGCGTTCGGCATCGACGGCGAGAGCTTCGAGATCCCGCTGGAGGTCGAGGGCAGCACGATCGGCGACATCATCGACGACGCCGCCCTGGGCCAGACCTCCATCGGTCAGCGCGACGTACAGCTCACCCCGATGCAGGCGGCGATGATCGCCGCGGCGGTCGCCAACGACGGTGTGCTGATGGAGCCCTACCTGGTCGAGTCCGTGCAGGCCCCCGACCTCACCGTCATCGACCAGACCGAGCCGGAGGTGCGCTCCGAGCCGATCTCCGAGGAGGTCGCCGAACAGCTCACCGAGATGATGACCAGCGTCGTCGACAACGGTTCGGGCCGGCGGGCGCGGATCAGCGGGGTCGAGGTCGCCGGCAAGACCGGCACGGCGGAGACCGGTGCCGAGACCGACGACCACAACTGGTTCATCGGCTTCGCCCCCGCCGACGACCCGCAGATCGCCGTCGCCGTGTTCGCCCGCAACAGCGGCGGCACCGGCGGGGACACCTCGGCGCCCATCGCCCGTCAGGTCATCGAGGCCCGGCTGGGGGCCGGCGGCTGATGGCCGTCCGCGTGGGCACGGTGCTGGCCGGCCGCTACGAGGTGACCGCTCCCATCGCCACCGGTGGCATGGGCGAGGTGTGGCAGGCCCGCGACCGGACGCTGGGCCGCACCGTCGCGGTCAAGATCCTCAAGAGCGAGTACACCGGCGACTCCAGCTTCCTCATCCGGTTCCGGAACGAGGCCCGGCACACCGCCGCCCTCTCGCACTCCAACATCGCCTCCGTCTACGACTACGGGGAGACCACCGAGGACGGCCAGCGCCTGGCGTACCTGGTGATGGAGTTCGTCGAGGGCAAGCCGCTGGTGACCATCCTGGCCGAGCGCGGCCGGCTCACCCCCCAGCAGACCCTCGACGTCCTCGGCCAGGCCGGCGAGGGGCTCTCCGCCGCCCACGCCGCCGGGATGGTGCACCGCGACATCAAGCCGGGGAACCTGCTGGTGCGCCCGGACGGCATGGTCAAGCTGACCGACTTCGGCATCGCCTACGCCCGGGACGCCGCCCCGCTGACCCGCACCGGCATGGTCGTGGGCACCGCGCAGTACCTCTCCCCGGAGCAGGCGCAGGGGCACGTGGTGACCGCCGCCTCCGACGTCTACTCCCTCGGCGTGCTGGGCTACGAGTGCATCGCCGGGGTGCGGCCCTTCGACGGGGAGTCCCAGGTCGCCATCGCGCTGGCCCACGTCAGCCAGGCGCCGCCGCCGCTCCCCGCGGAGGTCCCGGCGCCGCTGCGGGCGCTGATCGAGCGGGCGCTGTCCAAGGACCCCGAGGCGAGGTTCCCCGACGGCGGCGCGTTCGCCGCGGCCGCCCGGCAGGTGGCCGCCGGTGGCGCCCTGCCGGCGACCCAGGCCGGTCTCACCGCCGTCGACGACCAGAGCGCCACGACCGTGTTCCCGATGACCGGTGTCCGGCCCGCGGGCGGACCCCGGACCGCGCCGCGGACGATGCCGCCGCTGCACGGCCCCGCGGTCGACGACGACGGCTACGGCGAGGGCGACGACTGGGCGGCCGCGCCGCCCGACCGGACCGACGACCGCCGGCGCCGGGTGCTCTGGGCGCTGGCCGGTCTGCTGCTGCTCGCCCTGGTCGCCGTGGGCGCCGTCGCACTGTGGCCGGAGGGCGCCCAGGAGCGGGTGGCGGACACCCCGCCGACGCCGTCCGTCAGCACCTCGGCGCCGGCCGCGGAGACGACCGACGCCCCGGCCGGCATCAGCTTCGACGGCAACCAGTACGTCGGGGAGAACGTCGAGGACGTCCAGGCGGCGCTGGCGGAGCGGAACCTGCGCTCCACGGTCCGGGACGCGGACGACGAGCAGCTCCAGGGCGCCGGTGAACCGCTCGAGGCCGGCGACGTCGCCGCGCTCACGCCGTCCTCGGGCCCCCTCGAGCCGGACCAGTCGGTGACCCTCTTCGTGGCCCGCGCGGCCTACCCGCCCGCGGAGGAGACCCCCGACCCCGAGCCGACCGAGACCGGGCAGCAGACCCCCACGTCGACCCCGCCCTCCGCCAGCCCGACGCGCACGTCGGCCAGCACCACGCCGCCGGCCACGTCGGCCAGCCCGACGTCCACCACGCCGTCCACGCCGTCGTCGCCGCCCTCGACGTCGAGCCCTCCCCCGGTCGACGAGACCCCGTCCCCGGCCCCCGCCCCCGGGCCGGGGGCCGGGGATGCCGCGCCCCCGCCGGTGGTCGGGGTCGTCCGGGCGACCCCGTGAGCCCGTTGGGACACCCGTGACACGGCTGCCCCGCCTACCTCCGCGTCGCGCCGGCCACCGGCCGGTCAGCCATTACGCTCGCGACGGCGTGCGGGGACCGGGTCCGGCCGAACCGGCGTCCGCCCCGCTGTACGCCCCCGCGCGAGAGGAAGCCCGATGACCAGCCCCCAGGTGCTCGGTGAGCGCTACGAGATCGGCGGGGTGCTCGGCCGCGGTGGCATGGCGGAGGTGCACCGCGGGCGTGACCTGCGGCTCGGCCGCGAGGTCGCCGTGAAGGTGCTGCGCCAGGACCTCGCCCGTGACCCGTCGTCCCAGGTCCGCTTCCGCCGCGAGGCGCAGGCCGCGGCGTCGCTGAACCACCCGGCGATCGTGGCCGTCTACGACACCGGCGAGGACCGCACGACCACCGGCGCCACCCCCTACATCGTGATGGAGTACGTCGAGGGCGAGACGCTGCGCGACGTGCTCCAGCACGAGCGCCGGCTGTCCCCGGAGCGGGCGATGTCGCTGACCGCCGACATCTGCGCGGCCCTGGACTTCAGCCACCGGAACGGCATCGTGCACCGGGACGTCAAGCCCGGCAACGTCATGATCACGCCGCAGGGCACGGTCAAGGTGATGGACTTCGGCATCGCCCGCGCGGTGTCGGACTCGGCCGCGACGATGACCTCCACCGCCGCGGTGATCGGCACGGCGCAGTACCTCTCGCCCGAGCAGGCCCGCGGCGAGGGCGTCGACGCCCGCTCCGACGTCTACTCCGCCGGCTGCCTGCTCTACGAGCTGGTCACCGGCACCCCGCCGTTCACCGGTGACTCCCCCGTGGCGGTCGCCTACCAGCACGTGCGCGAGGACCCCCGGACCCCGTCGTCGATCAACCCGGAGATCTCGCCGGAGCTCGACGCCATCGTGCTCAAGGCGATGAGCAAGAACCCGGCCAACCGGTACCAGTCGGCCGCCGAGATGCGGGCGGACCTGCTGCGCGCCGTCGCCGGCCAGCGGGTCGAGGCCACACCGGTGATGAGCGACGCCGAGAAGACCACGATCATGAGCGGCGCCGCCGCCCCGCAGGCCTACGACGACCGTTCCTGGGACGGCGGGGACGACGAGGCCGACCGGAAGCGGAAGCGGAACCGGGTCATCGCCGCCGTCGTCGCCGCCCTCGTGCTGATCGGCGTGGTCACCGGCGTGGCCATCGCGCTCGGCAACCAGGACGACCCGACGACGCCCGTGGCGGAGACGGTGTCCGTCCCCACCCTGGAGGGGCTGACCCGCGCGGAGGCGCTCGCCGCCCTCGTGGACGAGGGCCTCACCGAGGGCACGATCACCACGGCGCCGAGCACCGAGGAGCAGCGGGACCGGGTGCTCTCCTCGGACCCGCCGGTCGGCACCGAGGTGCCGCCGCAGACCCCGGTGGACCTGGTCATCGGCGCCGGCCCGGAGACGCTGACCGTGCCCGAGGTGATCGGCCTGACCGAGTCCGGCGCGCGGAGCAGCCTGAACACCGCCGGGTTCACCGGCAACGTGAACGCCACCCCGGTCGACTCCCTGGAGCCCGAGGGGCGGGTCGTCGCCATCGACCCGGGCGAGGGCACCCAGGCCCCACCGGACCAGACGTTCACCCTGGGCATCTCCACCGGCAGCATCGAGCTGCGCGACGTGGCCGGCCTGACCGAGGAGGCGGCCCGGCAGGCCCTGACCGCCGACGGCATCCCGGCGAGCGCGATCACCGCGCAGAACGTCGAGCGCAACGACGTCGCACCGGGCACCGTCGTCGGCACCGATCCCGGCGCGCGCACCCAGGTCAGCGCGGGCGACACGGTCACCCTGCTGCTCGCCGTGCCCGAGCCGGCCGACGCCACCGACCCGGCCCCCACGGCGACCCCGACCACCACCCCGCCGGCGACCCCGACCACGACCCCGCCGCCGGTCCCGGGCGGCTGAGCCGGCCGGGCACCGATGCCGAGGGCCCCTCCCCCGGGTGACCGGGGAGGGGCCCTCGTCGTCCAGCGGGGCGCTGAGCGGGTCAGACGGTCGCGGTGGTCAGCCGGCGGACGGTCGCGGCAGCGGAGGCGACGACGTCGGGGTCCGGGGCGAGCCCGCACCGGGTCAGCCAGTTGGCCAGCAGCTGGTGCCCGCCCTCGGTCAGCACCGACTCGGGGTGGAACTGCACGCCCTCGATCGGCAGCTCCCGGTGGCGCAGCGCCATCACGATCCCCGACGGTGTCCGCCCGGTGATCTCCAGCTCGGCCGGCACGGTGTCGGCCGCCACGGCCAGCGAGTGGTAGCGGGTGGCGGTGAACGGTGAGGGGAGCCCGGCGAGCACGCCCACCCCGTCGTGGACCACCTCGCTGGTCTTGCCGTGCAGCAGCTCCGGTGCCCGGCCCACCACGCCGCCGAAGGCCTCCGCGATCGCCTGGTGCCCCAGGCACACGCCCAGCACGGGCAGGTCGGCCTCGGCGGCGGCCCGCACCATCGGGACGGTCACGCCGGCGTCCACCGGGGTGCCGGGCCCGGGCGAGAGGAGCACCCCGGCGACGTCGAGGTCGGCGAGCTCGGCGATCGTCACCGCGTCGTTGCGCCGGACGATGCTGGGCACGCCCAGCTGGCCCAGGTACTGGACGAGGTTGTAGACGAAGCTGTCGAAGTTGTCGACGACCAGCACCGGCCGCCGCACCACGGGGGCGGGGGCGGTCACTGGTCCACCGGCACGTCGGTGAGAGGCAAGGCGGGCTCGATCCACGGGGAGACGGCGAACAGGATCCAGGTGTACACGCCCGGGCTCCCCCGCGTCACCTGCGGGTCCCCCGAGCGGGCGTCAGCCGGCCTCGACCCGGGCGTAGCGCATGTCCAGCGGGCCCTCGTAGGCCGGCAGCGACACCTGCCGCTCGTCGGACACCCGGTAGGTCAGTCCGTAGGCCTCCGCGGCCTGGCGCAGCACCGTCACCTCCCGGGAGGCCGCCAGCTCGCTGCGCATCTCGTCGGAGTCACCGACGGCGGTGATGACGAACGGCGGGGAGTAGGTGCGGCCCTGCAGCAGCAGGGTGTTGCCGACGCAGCGAACGGCGCTGGTGGCGATCAGCCGCTGGCCCATGATGGCCACCCCGTCGGCGCCGGCGGCCCAGAGCGCGTTGACCACGCCCTGGACGTCGGACTGGTGGATGACGACGTCGTCCGGGGTGGCCCCGGTGGGCAGCCCACCGCCGGCCGGGCGCGGGGCGTCGTCGAGCACGATCTGCACGCCGGACCCGCGCACCGGGGTGAGCCCCGCGGGAGCCAGGCCGACCTCGGAGCCGGCCTGCGCGGCGGCCACCTCGCCGTCCCGGGTGGCCGCCTGGTCGGTGAGCGCCTGGACCTGGGCCTGCAGCCGGAGGAGCTCGTCCTGCTGCCGGGCGGCGATGGCGTCCCGCTGACGGATCAGCTCGGAGAGCTCGGTGATCTCCCCGGCCCGCAGGTCGGTGCCGAGCGCGGTCTGCCCGGAGGTGGCGAACAGCAGCCCGGCCGCCAGGGCGACCACGGGGACCAGTGCCGTCCAGACCGAAGAACGTGACCAGCGGGCCACCGGCACACCTCCTCCGGGTCGGTCCGGGTACCCGGACAGGGGGACCTGACCCGCCGTGCGGGCGGTCAGCTCTCCCGAGCAGCTTAGGCTGGGAGGAGGTCACGCCGGGGCGACAGTGCTCCGGCCCGGGAGGGGAGTCCGCTCAGGTGCCGAAGTCCAAGGTGCGCAAGAAGTCGGTCTACACACCGCCCGATGGCGTCCTCCCGTCCTCGGCGGCACGGGCGCAGGCGGCCCAGCCGAGTCCCCGCTGGTACGCGCCGGTGATGATCGCGCTGATGCTGTTCGGGCTGCTGTGGATCGTCGTCTACTACGTCGCCGGCGAGGACCTGGGCTTCATGGCCACCCTGGGCGCGTGGAACTTCGCGATCGGGTTCGGCGCGATGGTCGCCGGCCTGGTGATGTCGATGCGCTGGCGCTGACCGGTCGGTCGCCCACAGGCCCTCGTCCCCCTCGGGGGGCGGGGGCCTGTGTGTTCTCCGGGGCACGACGACCCGCGGTGGCCCCCGGTGACCGCCCGGGACGGTCGACTTGACGCCTCTGCGCAGGTCAGCGGCGTGACCGGGCGATGACGCAGTGTTCGACTGTGCACAGCGGCCGACTCCGTCCACAGGTGGCCGGTGCCGATGTCCACCGGGTTGTCCACCACATGTGGAGTTCGACGGCCCGCTGACCGGGCGCTGACCTGCGCGGACGTCCAGCGTGTGACTGGTGGGGCAGAAACGGCAGCAGGGTAACTACAGCCGTGGAACTCCGTCCCCAGCTGTGTACACACCTGTGGGAATCCCGCACTCCGCCGACGTCCCGATGGCGGCCGTCATCCGCCTACTACCCGGCTGCCGGGATGGCAAACCCAGAGCGTGACGGGCCGTTCCCGGGCGTGTTGTCGACTTCCCGGCCCTGTGGACGACCCCCGGGACGGCGTCGACCCCCACCCCGGTGGACACGGACTGTGGACGACGCCGGGGAACGGGAGCGGTCAGTCCGTCACGAGCTCCAGCAGGGTCGCGTTGGCCAGGCCGCCGCCCTCGCACATCGTCTGCAGCCCGAACCGGGTGCCGGTGGCCCGCATCGCGTGCACCAGCGTGGTCATGATCCGGACACCGGAGGCGCCGAGCGGGTGGCCGAGGGCGATCGCCCCGCCGCGGACGTTCACCCGGGCCGGGTCGGCACCGGTCTCGGCCAGCCAGGCCAGCGGCACCGACGCGAACGCCTCGTTCACCTCGAACAGGCCGATCTCCGCCAGACCGACGCCGGCGCGGTCCAGCAGCTTGCGGGTGGCCGGGATCGGCGCGGTCAGCATGATGACCGGATCGGCGCCGGCCACGACCGTGGTGTGCACCCGCACGATCGGCGTCAGCCCGAGCTCGGCGGCGCGGTCGGATGTGGTGACCAGCAGGGCCGCCGCGCCGTCGGAGATCTGGCTGGCGTTGCCCGCGCTGACCACCCCGTCGGCCTGGAACGGCGTCGGCAGCGCGGCCAGCCGTTCCAGGGTGCCGCCGCTGCGGATGCCCTCGTCGGCGGTGACCGACGTGCCCTCGGGGGTGGGGACGGCGACCAGCTCCTCGTCGAACGCGCCGTCGGCCTGGGCCTTGCCGGCCCGCTCGTGCGAGCGCAGGGCGTACTCGTCGAGCGCGGTCCGGCTGAGCCCCCACCGGGCCGCGATCATCTCCGCGCCCACCCCCTGGTGCGGGGCCACGCCGCCGTAGCGGGCCAGGAACGCCGGGCCCAGCGGGCTCCCGGCGGTGCCGTCGCCGGTCGAGGAGCCCATCGGCACCCGGCTCATCGACTCCACGCCCCCGGCGACCACCAGGTCGGCCTGGCCGCTGACCACCGCTGCGGCGGCGAAGGCGACGGCCTGCTGCGAGGAGCCGCACTGCCGGTCGACGGTGGTGCCCGGCACCGACTCCGGCCAACCCGCGGCCAGCACCGCGACCCGGCCGATGTTGCCGGTCTGCTCCCCCACCTGCGTGACGCAGCCCCAGATCACGTCGTCGACCACCGCCGGGTCGATGCCGGTGCGTTCGGCGAGCGCGGTGAGCACGGCCGCCGACAGGTCGACCGCGTGCACCCCGGCGAGCCCTCCCCGGCGCCGGCCCACCGGCGTGCGGACGGCGGCGCAGATGACGGCATCGCGCATGACCCCTCCTCGTGTCGACGCTGACCCGGCCGGACGGGGACCCGGTGCCGTGACGCAGGTCTCCCGGACGGAGTAGACCACGGGCGGCTGACAAGCTGGCCGGGTGCAGTGGTCACCCCGGGTCGGCGAGACGGTCGTCGTGGCGGCCCTCGGCGTCGTCCTGGCGGTGGGCGCCGTGTTCTCCGACCCGGCGGGCCGGGTGCTGCTCGGCGCCGCCGCCCTGCTGCTGGGCGTGCTCGCGGTCCGCGACGCACTGCTGCGCCCGAGGCTGCACGCCGGGCCGGCGGGCGTTACGGTCCGCGGGGTCGCGCGGGCCACCACGATCGCCTGGCCGTCGCTGCGGGTGCGGCTGCGCGAGCAGCGCCGCTTCGGGCTGCGGGGGCGCACGCTGGAGTTGGAGGACGCCGGCGACGACGGGGTGCTGGTGGTGCTGGGCCGGCGGGACCTCGGCACCGACCCGGCGGTGGTGGCCGAGGCGCTGCTCGCCCCCGGTGACTCGCGCTAGCGCAGCCCGCCGAACACCAGCACCAGCAGGACGACGACGACCGCCGCGATCCCGGCGGCCTGCAGGGCACGGCGGCGCCGGGCGCCCACGAGGACGGCGGCGGTGACCGCACCGGTGACCAGCCCACCGAGGTGGCCCAGCAGGGACACCCCGGGCAGGAAGCTGATGAACAGGTTGATCGCCAGCAGGGTGAGCAGACCGCGCAGGTCCTGCTTCTGGTGCAGCCAGACCACGCCCAGGGCGCCGAGCAGGCCGTAGATGGCGGCCGAGGCGCCCACCACCCCGCCGTAGTACGACCCGAGCAGCTGCAGCGCGGCGGAGCCGCCCAGCGCGGAGACCAGGTAGACGGTGAGGAACCGCCAGCGGCCCAGCAGCCGCTCGAGCTCGGAGCCGAACAGCAGCAGGGCGAGCATGTTCAGCGCCAGGTGCACCGGACCGACGTGGGTGAAGGCACTGGTGACCACCCGCCACCACTCGCCGGCGTCGACGGCGAAGGGGCTGGTGGCGAAGGCGTTCTGCAGCGGGGAGGAGAAGCTGCTGAACGGGTTGACGCCCACGGTGGCGGCGGACACCGCGGTGGCGATGGCCACGGCGACGTTGAGCGCGATCAGCGCGAGGGTGACCACGCCCCAGCGCCGGCCGGCCAGCCGGACACCGGTGGTCCGGCGGGGCTGCCGGACCTCGGCTGCACCGGCCCGCACGTCGTCGGGGCACTGGAAGCCGACGGAGGCCGGGATCATGCACTCCGGGCAGATCGGCCGGCCGCAGCGGGTGCAGCGGACGCCGGTGGGCCGGTCCGGGTGCCGGTAGCAGGTCGCGGGCGGGGGCACCGGCTGCGGGTCGGCCCCGCCGGTGCCCCCGGTCCCGTCAGGGGTGGTCAGCTGCGCTGCACCTCGACCGACTCGATCACCACGTCCTCCACGGGGCGGTCGTTGCGGCCGGTGCGCACGGCGGCGATCCGGTCGACGACGTCGCGGCCGCCCTGGTCGGCGACCTCACCGAAGATGGTGTGCTTCCGGTTCAGGTGCGGGGTGGGGCCGACGGTGATGAAGAACTGCGAGCCGTTGGTGCCCGGGCCCGCGTTGGCCATCGCCAGCAGGTAGGGGCGGTCGAACGACAGGTCCGGGTGGAACTCGTCGCCGAACTGGTAGCCGGGGCCACCGATGCCCTGACCCAGGGGGTCGCCACCCTGGATCATGAAGCCGCTGATGACACGGTGGAAGATCGTGCCGTCGTAGAGCTTGTCGGTGGTCTTCTCCCGGGTGGCCGGGTGCGTCCACTCGCGACTGCCCTCGGCCAGGTCGGCGAAGTTCGCGACCGTCTTGGGGGCGTGGTCGGGGAACAGGTCGACGGTGATGTCGCCGTGGTTGGTGTGCAGGACGGCGCGCCGTGCGGCGGGGGTCTGTTCGGTCACGACCACACTCTCCCACTGCTGACCGCGGGTCCGCCCGGGCACCCGGGTCGTGCGCCCGCACGGGCGGCCGACGGAGTGGAGACGACCGGAGTGGAGACGAGGGGAATCGAACCCCTAACCCCCGCCTTGCAAAGGCGGTGCTCTGCCAATTGAGCTACGTCCCCGGGAGCACGGCCGGAGCCGCGCGGTGGTTCAGGAGGAGCGGGGGGTGCTGACCGATCCCGGTCCGCGGGTGGCCTCAGCCCAGAGGTCGGCCTCACCCTTGCCGGCGGCGCGCTTGCGGACGGCGACGACGGCACTGGCAGCGATCGCTGCGACCGCCAGCTTCTTCAGCACGCGGTGACCTCCTCGGACGGTGCAGCCACCGCGACCCGGTGACCGCTGTGGGTGACCGGGTCCGGCCGGCTCGTTGCGAGCCGGCCGGATCCTGGTGCACGGGTGGGCCTGGGAGGACTTGAACCTCCGGCCTCATCCTTATCAGGGATGCGCTCTAACCGCCTGAGCTACAGGCCCGTGGACCGGAGAGAAGTTTACCCGGCCCCCGGAGCGCCCCCACGAGGGGGGTGCCCCGAGGGCGCGGTGACGTCAGCGGCAGCCGGCCGCGGTGCGGGCCGGGGGAGCCACAGCGGGTCACTCCCGCTCGGCGAGGGTGACCTCGAGGCCACCGACGAGGTCGGAGCAGAGGTTGTAGACGAACGCCGCGACGGTGCACAGCGCGGTGAGGAGCACGATGTTGATCGCCCCGATCACCGCCGCGCCGCCGAAGACGATGCCGGCGGTGATGACGTCGCCGCCACCCTCGTCCGTGGTGCGCAGCTGGCTGAACACGTCGTTGAGCGTGTCGAACACGTCCAGGCTGCCGAGCACGCCGTAGAGGATGCCGACCGCGACCATCCAGACGAAGAACAGCGCGATGGAGACGACCAGGGAGATCTTCAGCGCCGACCACGTGTCGATGTGCCGCAGCTGCAGGCGGGCCCGCCGGGGGCCGCGACCGCGGGCCCTGCCGGTCGCCTGGCCGTTGGCACCGCCGGACGTGGTGTCGCCGGCGTCGGCCGGGCGAGCGGCCCGCGGCGGCGTGGCGCCGGCCGGGGGCAGGGTGACCGCCTGGGTGGCGTCGACCGGCGGCGGAGCGGTGGGGGCAGCGGCGCGTCCGGTGGCCGGGCGAGCCCCGTCGGACCGGGCGGCCTCGGCGCGGGGAGCCTCGGCGCGGGGAGCCTCGGGCCGGGCGGTCTCGGCGCGAGCCGCACCCGCCTGGGGCGCCTTCGCCTCGGGGGCCTCTGCGCGAGAGGCCTCCGCGCGGGGCGCCTCCGCGCGGTCGGTGTCGGGCCGGGACGCCCGATGACGGGGGGCGTCGTCGAACCCGGGCCGGTCGTCGCGGGCGCCGCTCGCGCCCGACGTCGGGGAGGTGCTGCCGCCGGGAGACCCGGAGCCGGCGGTGGGCGGCGTCCCCGCGTCCGGCGTGCCGGTCTCCTCACGGGAGTCGGTACGCACCGAACTGCGGGTCCGGTCGCTCATCCCAGTCTCCTGTCCACCAGCGGCAGTCACCGCGTCGAGGCACCTCCCGGTGGTGCGGCCCCCAGGGGTGCCGCCCACCGGTCGCTGCCGGTTCGTCGTTCAGCCCGGGGAGGGACCTGGTCGTCCCGTCCCCGGGCTGGCATCCGTTCCAGCCTAGGCTTCGGGCTCGTCGTTGTCCGTCGTACGCGCGATCGCCACGATCTGCACGTCCTCCGGCAAGTTCATGAGCTTGACGCCCATGGTGGCCCGGTCCCGGGTGTGCCGCACGCCGTTGACCGGCGTCCGGATCACACCGCCGCCGGAGGTGATGGCGTAGAGCTCGTCGCCGAGCACCACCGCCAGCGCACCGATCAGCGGACCCTTGCGCGCCTTCGGGTCGGCGGTGAGCACGCCCTTGCCGCCGCGCCCCTGCTCCGGGTAGTGCTCGATCCCGGTGCGCTTGGCGTACCCGCCCTCGGTGGCGACCAGGACGTCGACGCCCTCCTGGACGACGATCATCGACAGCAGCGTGTCGTCGTCGGCCAGCGAGATGCCCCGCACGCCCTCGGTCGCCCGCCCCATCGGCCGCAGCTGGGCGTCGTCGGCCTTGAAGCAGATCGACATCGCCTTGCGGGTGACCAGCAGCAGGTTCTGGTCGGGGCTGATCATCGCGGCACCCACCAGCTCGTCGCCCTCGCGCAGGTTGATGGCGATGACGCCACCGCTGCGGGGGGAGTCGAAGTCGGTCAGCCGGGTCTTCTTGACCTGGCCCCGCGCGGTGGCCAGCACCAGGTACGGGGCGACCGTGTAGTCCTTGATCTGGATGACCTGGGCGATCTTCTCGTCCGGCTGGAAGGCCAGGATGTTGGCCACGTGGGCCCCGCGTGCGGTGCGCGCGGCCTCGGGCAGCTCGTAGGCCTTCGCCCGGTAGACCCGGCCCTTGTTGGTGAAGAACAGGATCCAGTCGTGGGTGGAGCCCACGAAGAACTGCTGCACCAGGTCGTCCTGCTTGAGCTGCGCGCCCATCACGCCCTTGCCGCCGCGCCGCTGCGAGCGGTACAGGTCGGCCTTGGTGCGCTTGGCGTAGCCGGTGCGGGTGATCGTGACGACCACCTGCTCCTCGGCGATGAGGTCCTCCATCGAGACGTCACCGTCGTTGGCCACGAACTGGGTGCGCCGGTCGTCGCCGAACTTCTCCACGATCTCGCGGAGCTCGTCGCGGACGATCTGCCGCTGCAGCTCGGGGGAGTCGAGGATGGCCTGCAGCTCGGCGATCCGGGCCTCGATCTCGGCCAGCTCGTCGAGGATCCGCTGCCGCTCCAGGGCCGCCAGCCGGCGCAGCTGCAGGTCCAGGATCGCGACGGCCTGGATCTCGTCGACGTCCAGCAGCTCCATCAGGCCGGTCCGGGCGGCGTCGGCCGACGCGCTGCTGCGGATCAGCGCGATGACCGCGTCGAGCTGGTCGAGCGCCTTGGCGTACCCGCGCAGGATGTGCGCGCGCTCCTCGGCCTTGCGCAGCCGGTAGCGGGTGCGCCGGACGATGACCTCGATCTGGTGCGTGACCCAGTGCTTGACCAGCTCGTCCAGCCGCAGCGTGCGGGGCACGCCGTCGACGATCGAGAGCATGTTGCAGCCGAAGGTGGTCTGCAGCTGGGTGTGCTTGTAGAGGTTGTTCAGCACGACCTTGGCGACGGCGTCGCGGCGCAGCGTGATGACCAGCCGGCGGCCGACCCGGTCGCTGGACTCGTCGGCGATCTCGCTGATGCCCTGCAGCCGGCCTTCCTTGACCGCCTCGGCGATCGACTCGGCCAGGTTGTCCGGGTTGACCTGGTAGGGCAGCTCGGTGACCACCAGCTGCACCCGGCCCCGGCTGTCCTCCTCGACGGTGACCACGGCGCGCATGCGCACCGAGCCGCGGCCGGTGCGGTAGGCGTCCTCGATCCCCTCGCGGCCGACGATCAGGCCGTGCGTCGGGAAGTCCGGGCCCTTGATCCGCTCCATGCAGGCGGTGAGCATCTCCTCGGCCTCGGCGTCGGGGTGGTCGAGCACCCAGTACGCCGCCTCGGCGACCTCGCGCAGGTTGTGCGGCGGCATGTTCGTCGCCATGCCGACCGCGATGCCGGCCGAGCCGTTGATGAGCAGGTTGGGGATCCGCGCGGGGAGGACCACCGGCTCCTGCGTGCGGCCGTCGTAGTTGGCCTGGAAGTCGACGGTCTCCTCGTCGATCCCGGACAGCATCTCCATGGCCAGCGGGGTCAGCCGGCACTCGGTGTACCGCATGGCGGCCGGCGGGTCGTTGCCCGGGGAGCCGAAGTTGCCCTGGCCGTCGATCAGCGGGTACCGCATCGACCAGGGCTGGGCCAGCCGCACCAGGGCGTCGTAGATCGCCGAGTCGCCGTGGGGGTGGTAGTTGCCCATCACCTCCGCGACCGGGCGGGCGCACTTGACGTACCCGCGGTCGGGGCGGAAGGCCTGGTCGTACATCGCGAAGAGCACGCGGCGGTGCACCGGCTTGAGACCGTCGCGGACCTCGGGCAGCGCACGGCCCACGATCACGCTCATCGCGTAGTCGATGTAGCTGCGCTGCATCTCCTGCTGGAGGTCGACCGACTCGATGCGGTCGCGGCTGGGTGTCTCTGTCACTTCTGGTTCTCCACAAGTCGATACACAGCGGTGGATGAATGCGCAGTTCAGCGGCGCCCGGGTCGCCGAGGGCCGGCCCCGTCCAGAGGCTCACCCCGAGCGTGCGAGGGGTGAGGAGGACGGGGTCCTTCCTCAGACGTCGAGGAAGCGGACGTCCCTGGCGTTGCGGGTGATGAAGCTGCGGCGGGCGACGACGTCCTCGCCCATCAGGATGCTGAACAGCTCGTCGGCGGCCGCGGCGTCCTCCAGGGTGACCTGGCCGAGCAGCCGGGTCTCGGGGTTCATCGTGGTCTCCCACAGCTCGCTGGCGTTCATCTCGCCCAGGCCCTTGTACCGCTGGATGCCGTCGTCCTTGGGGACCTTCCGGCCGGCGTCGGCGCCCGCCTTGATCAGCGCGTCGCGCTCGCGGTCGGAGTAGGCGTACTCGTCGCCGGTCTTCCCACCCCACTTGATCTTGTACAGCGGCGGGCGGGCCAGGTAGACGTGCCCGGCCTCGACCAGCGGCCGCATGAAGCGGAAGAGCAGGGTCAGCAGCAGGGTGCAGATGTGCTGGCCGTCGACGTCGGCGTCGGCCATCAGCACGACCTTGTGGTAGCGGAGCTTCCCCAGGTCGAACTCGTCGTGGATGCCGGTGCCGAAGGCGGTGATCATCGACTGGACCTCGGTGTTCTTCAGCACCCGGTCGATGCGCGCCTTCTCGACGTTGATGATCTTGCCGCGGATGGGCAGGATCGCCTGGAACATCGAGTCCCGGCCCGACTTCGCCGACCCACCGGCGGAGTCACCCTCGACGATGTAGATCTCGGAGTTCCGCGGGTCGGTGGACCGGCAGTCCGAGAGCTTGCCCGGCAGCCCGCTCACGCTGAGCAGGTTCTTGCGGGCCAGCTTGCGGGCGTCCTGCGCGGCCCGGCGGGCCCGCGCGGCGGAGGCCGCCTTGGTGATGATGGTCTTCGCCTCGGCCGGGTTGGCCTCGAACCAGTGGCCGATCTGCTCGTTGCAGACCCGCTGCACGAAGCCCTTGACCTCGGTGTTGCCGAGCTTGGTCTTCGTCTGACCCTCGAACTGCGGGTCGCCGAGCTTGACCGAGACGATCGCCGCGAGGCCCTCGCGGATGTCGTCGCCGGTGAGCTTGTCGTCCTTGCCCTTGAGGAGCTTCTTCTCCTCCGCGTAGCGGTTGACGATGGAGGTCAGCGCCGCGCGGAAGCCCTCCTCGTGGGTGCCGCCCTCGTGGGTGTTGATGATGTTGGCGAAGGTGTGCACCGACTCGGAGTAGGCGTCGGACCACTGCATCGCGACGTCGACCGACATGGCGGTGTCGTTCTTGCCGGTGCCGTCGGCGGAGAAGCCGATGACCGACCGGTGGATGGGCGACTTGCGCCGGTTCAGGTGGGAGACGTAGTCGACCAGGCCGCCGTCGTAGCGGTAGGTGACCTCGGTCGGCTCGAACGCCTCGTTGGCGGCCTCGACCGGGACGGCCGCCTCGGCCAGCGAGTCCTCGCCGATGCCGGTCTCGGCCTTGCCGTGCCCGGGCCGCTCGTCGCGCAGCACCATGGTCAGGCCCTTGTTGAGGAAGGCCATCTCCTGCAGCCGGCGGTTGATCGTGTCGTAGGAGTAGGTCGTCGTCTCGAAGATCGAGCCGTCGGCCCAGAAGGTGATCGCGGTGCCCTTCTTGTCGGTCGGGCCGACCTCGGTCAGCGCCCCCGGCTTGGCCAGGTCGTAGTGCTGGGTGTACTCGGTGCCGTTGCGCCAGATGCGCACGTCCAGCGCCGTGGACAGCGCGTTCACCACCGTCACGCCGACGCCGTGCAGACCGCCGGAGACGCCGTAGCTCTTGCCGTCGAACTTGCCGCCCGCGTGCAGGATGGTCATGACGACCTCGACCGTCGGCCGCTTCTCCACCGGGTGCATGTCGACCGGGATGCCACGGCCGTTGTCCTCGACCCGGACGCCGCCGTCGGCCAGCAGCGTCACCTTGACGGTGTCGCAGTACCCGGCCAGCGCCTCGTCGACGGCGTTGTCCACGACCTCCCACACCATGTGGTGCAGGCCGCGCTCGCCGGTCGAGCCGATGTACATGCCGGGACGCTTGCGGACCGCCTCGAGTCCCTCGAGGACGGTGATGGAGCTGCCGGAGTAGGCGGTCTCGTTCTGGGGCGCAGCGACCACGGGGGGCCCTTCTCTCGCGCAGCTCCGCGACCGTCCGCGCGCACGCGACGACGGTGTCGAGGGGCGCAGGATGGCGCACAGCGGGCTGCTGGCGGTGTGTCTCCTCCAGAGTACCGGGTCCGTACAGCCCAGTGCCGCCATGCACGCCCCCACGTCGCGTCAGAGCGACTCCCGCGACGCGCACCACCACCCGTCTTGGCCCCCGTGTCGACACGCCGTCTGGCGGCAGCTGGGGGCGGACCGCGGCGGCAGCACCGTTCCACGTGGAACGGCGGCGCTCAGACCAGCAGCTGCGCGGTGGCGAGCTCGCGGTAGAGCGGGCTGAGGTCCAGCAGCTCGTCGTGGGTGCCGGCGGCGACCACCCGGCCGGCCTCCAGCACGACGATCCGGTCGCTGTCCAGCACGGTGGACAGCCGGTGGGCGACCACCAGCAGCGCACGGTCCGCACCGGCCGCCGCCAGGGTCTCCCGCAGCAGGCCCTCGTTGCGGGCGTCCAGGCTGGCGGTCGGCTCGTCGAGCAGCAGCAGGGCCGGGCGGGACAGCAGGGACCGGGCGATCGCCAGCCGCTGCCGCTCGCCACCGGAGAGCAGCACGCCGTCGTCACCGACCGGCACGTCCAGTCCAAGCGGGGAGCGCTGCACCACCCCGGTGAGGCCGACGTCGGCCAGGGCCCGCCACAGCTCGGCCTCGGCGGTGTCCGGCGCGGCGAGCAGCAGGTTCTCCCGGACCGTGCCGGCCAGCACCGGCGCCTCCTGCTCCACGTAGCCGATCCGGGAGCGCAGCGCCGCCCGCGGCAGCTCCCGGACGTCGGTGCCGGCCCAGCGGACCGCTCCGCCGGTCAGCGGGTAGAAGCCCTCCACCAGCGCCAGCACCGTCGACTTGCCCGCTCCCGACGGGCCCACCAGCGCGGTCCGGGTGCCCGCGGGGACGGTGAGGGAGACCCCGCGCAGCACCGGCTCACCCCCGCCCGGGTAGGCGAAGTCGACGCCGTCGAGCTCCAGCAGCGGGACCGGGTCACCGGCGGCCGGCACCCGCAGCACCGCCGCGGCACCACCGGCGGGACGGCGCTCGGGCACCTCGTCGCGCTCGGGGTCGAGCGCCAGCACCTCCTGCACCCGGGCCAGCGCGCCGAGGCCGGCCTGCAGCTGGGTCCAGGAGCCGATCAGCTGGCCCAGCGGCATGACCAGCAGGAACAGGTAGAGGATGAACGCGACCAGGTCGGCGACGGCGATCGAACCCGTGGCCACCCGCCAGCCGCCCAGCCCGAGCACCGCGAGGAACGCCCCCTGGACGGCGATCGATCCCGCCGGGGAGACCAGCGCCTCCAACCGGGCCACCGCGACGCCGGCGCGGAAGGCCCGCTCCGCGCTCTCCGACACCCCGTCGACCTCGCGGGTGGTGGCCCCGCTGGCCCGGATGGTGCGCACCGCGGAGAGCACCCGCTCGACGGCGGCGCTCATCGCCCCGACCTGCTCCTGCGCCTCGCGGGAGAGCGCCCGCACCCGGCGGGCGGCGAGCACCGCGGTGGTCACGCCCACCGAGACGGCGGCCACGGTGACCAGCAGCAGCCACACGTCGACCAGGGCCATCGCGATCAGGGCGCCGACCCCGACCACCAGCGACCCGGCGAGCTCGACGACCCCGCTGGTGACCGCCGCCCGGAGCATGGTGGTGTCCGAGCCGACCCGGGACATCAGGTCACCGGTGCGTCGCCGGTCGTACTCGGCGATCGGCAGCCGCAGCAGCCGGTCGACCAGCCGGCGCCGGGTGGTGAGCACGACGCCCTCGGCGGTGCGCTGGAGCAGGTACTGCTGGCCGGCACCGAGGAACGCCGCGGCCACCAGGACCACGACCAGGGTGAGCACGAGCGGCAGCACCGGGTCGCCCGCGCCGACCGCGGCGATCACCCGGCCGACCAGCGCCGGCTGGGCCAGCGCCGCCGCCGCCGCGACCAGCGACAGCACGGAGGCCGCGGCGAGCGCCCGGCGGTGCGGGCGCAGCAGCGGCAGCAGCTCGCGGAACCCGGCGGCGGGCGCGGGCGGCGGCATCCCGCCGCCGGTCTCCTCGCTCAGCGGGCTGCCGCTCAGGCGCCCGCGGCCAGGGCGCCGACGACCGCCGCCAGCAGCCGGGCGTGGTGCTCGATCAGCTGCGGGCGCTGCCCGTCCGGGCGGATCGCCGCCACGTACCCGACCGCGGACCACAGCTCGTCGCCGTCGTCGCTGCCCAGCAGCAGCTGGCGCACCATCGGGTCCTCGACCAGCCGGCGCAGCTGGGGTCCGTCCTCGGCGCCGAGCAGCACCCACCGGCGCTCGAACTCCGGGTCGGGGCTCGGGATGTGCAGCAGGCCGCCGGTGCCGTGCCGCCAGAACCGGGCCGGGGAGAGCCGGAACGTCGGGACCGTGCCCAGCACGGGTGCGGCGGTGATGGCGTGGGTGCTGGTCCACCGGTCGCGCCCGAGCGGCGACAGGATGTCGCAGGCGACCAGGTCCAGGCCGTTGCCCCGCCCGCGCACCACGTTGCCCGGGCGGTCCTCCTTGCCCGGGCGGACCGGCGCGGTGGCCACCAGCTGGGCCAGGGCGGCGTCCTCCGGTCCGGTGCCGTCCGAGGACGTCCAGCCGACCGTCGCGGCCCACGCCTGGGTGCCCCACGGGTCGCCCTGCGGCGCGAAGGCCTCCTCGTAGGCACCGGGCCGGCGCTCCCGGCGGCCGCCGCCGAAGAGCCCACCGCCGCCGAACAGGCCGCCACCGCGCGGCTCGGCGGGTGGGGCGCTGGCCCCGGACTCCCGCGGATCGGCCGGCGGCTGCCCGGGCTCACCCGACGATGCGCCGGGCCGCGGAGGGGCGGGCTGCTGAGGGTCGGGGTACTGGACGGCGGGCGGCCGGACGCCGGGGCGCTCGGGCTCGGCCGCCGGCAGGTCCCAGCCCGGCGGCTGCCAGCCGGCCGGGCCGTCGTCCGTGCGGTCATCCGACCGCGGGGGCTCGGCGGGGGGCTGGGGGGTGTCGGCCGGCTGGCCGGCATCGGACTCGCCGCCCAGGTGCGCCGGCTCCCGCCAGCCCTCCGGCCCGCCCTCGTCGAAGGCGTCGCGGTCGCGCGGGCTGCTCATCTGCGTGTCCTCCTCGTGGGTGCTGGGGTGGGTCGGGCCGGCGCTCAGCCGTAGGTGTCGCGCGGGCCGCGGCCCCGGACGGTGCGCGGGCCCTTCTTCCAGTTCGGCGCCGTCGGACCGACAACGCGCAACTTCGTCACGACGTCCCCGCCGACCCCGGCGCGCAGCCGGCCGAGGATGGAGGGGGCCAGCAGGCGCAGCTGGGTGGCCCACGCGGTGGACTCCGCGACCACCAGCAGCTCGCCCTCGTTGAGCGACTCCGGCCGGCAGTGCGCGGCGATGTCCGGGCCGACCAGGGTGTCCCACCGGCCGAACACCGCGCCGACCTTCGTGCGCGCGGTCCAGTCCTGCTGGCTGACCAGCGAGTCGACCAGCGAGCCCAGCGGCTGCGGGTCGTCCGCACCCGGGCCGGGCCCGGTCCAGGAGCGGCGAGGACCGGCGACGCGACGCCGGGTGGGCCGGGGCCGGGACGCCGAGGCCGCCCGGGCCGCGTCCAGGGCGGCCCGGGCGATGTCCGAGGGGCGCGCCGGGCGGTCGGCGGACGGCTGGTCAGGCACCGGAGACCTCCTCCAGCGGCAGCCCCGGCTCGGGCCGGACGACGCGGGCCTGCCCGTCGGCGATCTCCACCCGGGTGCCGCGCAGCGCCGCCGGCACGTCCTCGGCGACCGCGGCGGTGATCAGGGTCTGCTCGGCGGTGAGCGCCACCTCGGCCAACGCGGACCGGCGGTCGGTGTCCAGCTCGGCGAAGACGTCGTCGAGCACCAGCACCGGGTCGTCGCCGTCGTCGCGCAGCAGCGCGAAGCAGGCCAGCTTGACCGCCAGCGCGAAGGACCAGGACTCCCCGTGGCTGGCGTAGCCCTTGGCCGGGGCCGGGCCCAGGTGCAGCACCAGGTCGTCGCGGTGCGGGCCGACCAGGGTGACCCCGCGGTCGACCTCCTCCTGGCGCCGCTCGGCCACCCGGTCGCGCAGGGCGACGGCCAGCTCCTCGGCCCCGGGGAGCACCCGGTCCGGGTCGACCGGGGCACCGTCCCCGGCCAGCGGCACGGTGCTGCTGTAGCCGAGCGCGGCCCGGTCCGCCGCGGGCCCGGCGACGCCGGCGTAGGCGGCGGCCACGTGCGGCGCGAGGTCGGCGACCAGCCGCAGCCGGGCGGCCAGCAGCTGACCGCCGAGCTCGGTGAGGTGGCCGTCCCAGACGTCGAGGGTGGCCAGGGCGTTGCCGCGCGCCAGCTTCGCCGTCTTCAGCAGGGCGTTGCGCTGCTTGAGCACCCGGTCGTAGTCACTGCGCACGCCGGCCAGCCGGGGTGTGCGGCTGACCAGCAGGTCGTCGAGGAAGCGACGGCGCTCGGCCGGGTCGCCACGGACCAGCGACAGGTCCTCGGGGGCGAACAGCACCGTCCGGACCAGGCCGAGCAGCTCCCGCGGGCGGGGCAGCGGGGCCCGGTTGACCCGGACCCGGTTGGCCCGCCCGGGGTTGATCTCCACCTCGACCAGCAGCTCCCGGTCCTCGCGCCGCAGCGCCGCCCGGACGATCGCCTGCTCGGCACCGTGCCGGACCAGCGGTGCGTCGGCGGAGACCCGGTGGCTGCCCAGGGTGGCCAGGTAGCCGACCGCCTCGACCAGGTTGGTCTTGCCCTGCCCGTTGCGCCCGACCAGGACCGTCGGCCCGGGGGTCAGCGGCAGGTCGGCCGCCGCCCAGCTGCGGAACTGGGCCACCTGCAGGTGCCGGACGTACACGGCTCAGGTCCTCCGTGACGTGCTGGAACGGCCCCCGTCCGGTCCCCCGCGCCGGGTGCGCCCGGCGCGGGGGAGGTGAGGTGCTGGAACGGCCTCGTTGCAAGGGCCCTCGCCGAGCGCCAGCGAGGCGTGGGGGGCAACGAGGTCCTCCTTCACGCGGGCTTCTCGACCTCCTGCTGCTGCACGGCCTGGACCGCGTGGCCACCGAACTGGTTGCGCAGCGCGGCGACCGCCTTCATGGTCGGCGAGTCGTCCTGCCGGGAGGCGAACCGGGCGAACAGCGAGGCGGAGATGGCCGGCATGGGTACGGCGTGCTCGATCGCCTGCTCGACGGTCCACCGGCCCTCGCCGGAGTCCTCCGCGTAGCCGCTGATCTTGTCCAGCGCCGGGTCCTCCTGCAGGGCGCGGACCAGCAGGTCCAGCAGCCAGGAGCGGATGACGGTGCCCTGGGTCCACGAGGCGACGACGCCGGGGACGTCCTCGATCAGGTCGACGGCGGCCAGCAGCTCGTAGCCCTCGCCGTAGGCCTGCATCATCGCGTACTCGATACCGTTGTGGACCATCTTGGCGAAGTGGCCGGCACCGCACGGGCCGGCGTGCACGAAGCCGGCCCCGGGGATGGCGTCACCGGACTCGTCGTGCGGCGCCGGCGGCCGGAGCGCGTCGAAGACCGGCTGGGCCTTCGCGACGTCCTCGACGCTGCCGCCGACCATCAGGGCGTAGCCGTTCTCCAGGCCCCACACACCGCCGGAGACCCCGGCGTCGATGTAGCCGATGCCCTTGGGGCCCAGCTCCTCGGCGTGCATCTGGTCGTCGGTGAACTTCGAGTTGCCGCCGTCGATGATCACGTCACCGGGGCTGAGGAGGTCGCCCAGCTCCCGGATCGTGGCCCGGGTGGGCTCCCCGGAGGGGACCATCACCCACACGATGCGTGGCGCCTCGAGCGCGCCGACCAGCCCCTCCAGGCTGTCCACGTCCCGCTTCTCCGGGCTGCGGTCGTACCCGACCACCTCGATGTCGGCGCGGCGTACCCGCTCCGCCATGTTGGCGCCCATCTTGCCCAACCCGACCAGGCCCAGCTGCACGTCCGGTCCTCCTCCACGCTCGTCTCCCGCGGCGATCGCGGGTGGTCTCGGTGGGCGCACGCCACGCTGCGGGCCCAGCTCCCGGTTCCGGCCCGGGATCTTCCCTGCCCATCGTGCTCGCCCTGCTCAGAGCCCGCACGGTGGCCCTCCTGCCGGCCCCGCCGCGAGCTCGCGGGCGGTTTGGGCAGGAGGGAATTCCTCAGCCGGGCAGGCGCACCGGCATGATCAGGTACCGGTAGCTGCCCGGGCGCTCGGCCGGCCGGGACCCCTCGCTGTCCTCGGCTGCGGGCTCGGGAACCCCGGAGAGCACCGCGGGCTTGAGCGCGGTGGTGAAGTCCATCCGCGCCCGCTCGGTGTGCACCGCGGCCAGCCCGTCGAGCAGGAACGTCGGGTTGAAGCCGATGGTCAGCGGGTCGCCGTCGAACTCCACGTCGCAGCGTTCCTCGGCCTGGCCCTCGTCGTCGGTACCGCCGGCCCGGAGGGTGACCTGCCCCGGGGTGAACTCGCACCGCAACGGCGTGCCCCGGTCGGCGACCAGCGCCACCCGCTTGGCCGCGTCGGTGAACAACCCCACCGGCAGCGTGGCGAACGAGGCGGACTCGGTCGGCATGATCGCCCGGTACTTCACGAACTCGGCGTCCAGCAGCCGGGTGGTGGTCTGGCGGTCCTTGCCGGACAACCCCAGGATGCCCTCGCCGGACCCGCCGGAGCTCAGCGACAGCACCACCTCGGGCCCGCTGGTCAGGGTCTTGGCGGCATCGGCCAGGGTGCGCGCGGGCACCAGGACGGCGGCGGACAACCCGGGGGTCTCCGGGCGCCAGGCGAACTCCCGCACCGCGAGCCGGTACCGGTCGGTGGCGGCCAGGGTGACCAGGTCGTCCTCGATCTCCAGCCGGACCCCGGTGAGCATCGGCAGGGTGTCGTCCCGGCCGGCGGCGACCGCGACCTGGCTGACGGCCTCGGCGAAGGCGTCGCTGTCCACGGTGCCGGCGGTGGAGGGCAGCGAGGGGAGCGACGGGTAGTCCTCCACCGGCAGGGTCGGCAGGCTGAACTTGGCGTTGCCGCAGCTGATCGCCAGCCGCGCGCCCTCGGCGACGACGTCGACCGGGTGCGGCGGCAGGGCGCGGGTGATCTCGGCGAGCAGTCGGCCGGGGACCAGGGTGCGGCCGCCCTCGGTGGACTGGACGTCGACCTCCGAGCGCGCGGAGACCTCGTAGTCGAAGCCGGAGACCGCCAGCTGGTTGCCCTCGACCTCCAGCAGGATCCCGGCGAGGACCGGCACCGACGGCCGAGGCGGCAGGCTGCGCGCGGTCCAGGCGACGGCCTCGGCGAGCACCTCACGTGCCACCCGGAACTTCATGTGGAAACCCATCCCTGCTGTCGTCCGCCCGCTCGTGCGGCGGGGTGTGCGGCGCCATCCTCTCCTGCCCGGCCCCCCGTCTGGCCAGTCCCCCGTGCGATCGACCCTCCAGCGGCTCCTGTCGCTGCGGCCGGAGGCCTCCCGGAGCGCGGGCCGACCGGCCCCGATCCGGGCCGTCCCCACCCAGAGTGTGGTTCGAGAACTCCTCGGGATAGATAACTCATCCTCGTCATCACGGGTGTGGATGCTGGGGACTCGGCCTGTTCGTGCACGTCAGCCCGGAAGTGGCCCTGTTGGCCCGCTGTGGGCCGGCGACCCCCGTCCTGTGTCGACACGTGGACAACTCGACCGTTGTGCACCGTCGCCGTCCCCGGTCCACCCCGTGTCCCCGGTCCACCCGCAGGGTCGTCCCCAGGCCGTGCCCGGACCGCTGCTGGGCACCCCGCCGTCCACCGTTCCCGGTTGACGACTTGTGGACAGGACGGGGACGACGACCGGACCGGGCCCGCCGGGACGGTTCCCCGGCGCCGGTGGCGTCCGCCCATCGGCCCCTCCACCTGCGGTGGAGTGCTGGGGAACGGAAGTCCCCAGCCTGTGCACAGATCTGGGGACAAGGCGACAAACGGGGGTGGTCGGTGCACATGCACACCGTCGCGGGGCGGCCACCGGGAGCAGCACCGTGCCCCGGACCGGTCGGGGTGCCTGGTCCGGGGCCGGGTCGTCCGACTACTGCCGGGCGCGGCTCTTGATCCGTGCGGTGAGCTCGGTGACCTGCGTGTAGGTGGCCCGGCGCTCGCTCATCAGGCCGGTGATCTTCTTGACCGCGTGCATGACCGTGGTGTGGTCCTTGCCGCCGAAGGAGGCGCCGATCCGCGGCAGGGACAGCTCGGTGAGCTCGCGGCACAGGTACATGGCGATCTGCCGGGCGTTGACCAGCGTGCGGCTGCGGTTGGCCCCCTGCAGCTCCTCCATCGTCACGCTGAAGTACTCCGCGGTCGCGGCCATGATGATCGCCGCGGTGATCTGCGGGCCCTGCTCGTCGCTGATCAGGTCCTTGAGCACCAGCTCGGCCAGCGCCAGGTCGACCGGCTGCTTGTTCAGGCTGGCGAAGGCGGTGACCCGGATCAGCGCGCCCTCGAGCTCGCGGATGTTGGTCTGCACCTTGCTGGCGATGAACTCCAGCACCGCGTCGGGGGCCTGCAGCCGCTCACCCCACGCCTTCTTCCGCAGGATCGCGATGCGGGTCTCCAGGTCCGGCGCCTGGACGTCGGTGATGAGCCCCCACTCGAACCGGGTGCGCAGCCGGTCCTCCAGCGTCGTGAGCTTCTTCGGCGCGCGGTCGGAGGTGATGACGATCTGCTTGCTGGCGTTGTGCAGCGTGTTGAAGGTGTGGAAGAACTCCTCCTGGGTGCGCTCGGCGCGCTCCAGGAACTGGATGTCGTCGATCAGCAGGAAGTCGATGTCCCGGTAGCGACGGCGGAAGTCCTCGGCCCGGCCGGAGTGCACCAGGTTGATGAACTCGTTGGTGAACTCCTCGGTGCTCACGTACCGCACCCGGACGTTGGGGAACATCCGTGCCGCGTAGTGGCCGATGGCGTGCAGCAGGTGGGTCTTGCCCAGCCCGGAGTCGCCGTAGATGAACAGCGGGTTGTAGGCCCTGGCCGGCGCCTCGGCGACCGCGACGGCGGCCGCGTGGGCGAACCGGTTGCTGTTGCCGATGACGAAGCTGTCGAAGACGTACTTGGCGTTCAGGCCCGGGTCCAGCCCGGCCGGACGCCGCTCGGCGAACAGCGGGACGGCGCCCTGGCCGCGCCCCGTGCGCTCGGCCGGACGGCGGTCGTCGTCGGGTCCGCGACCGGTCGACGGGTCGCCGGGGCCGGCGGACTCCCGGTCCCACGGGGCCAGCCGGGTCTGGACGCCGACGCCGGGGCCGCTGTCGCCGGCCGGCCACTCCCCCGGGCCCTCCGGCGCCGCCTGGCCACGGGACCAGTCGCGCCCGTCGCCGGACTCCGGCAGCCAGGCCTCGGCGCGGGCGGCGTCGGCGCGGACCCCGAAGGCGCTGCGCCCGTCGTCGACCCGGTCGCGGTCGGCCCGGTCCTCGGCGGCCCGGTCGTGCGCGGCGCGCTCGCGGGCGGCGAGCTCCTGGGAGGCCCGGTCGTGGTCGATGCGGTCCTGGGCCAGCCGGTCCTGGGCGACGCGCTCGTCGGCCGACCAGTCCGGGGACTGGCCCACCGCGCCGGTGCGCTCCCGGTCGGCGGGGGTCCAGCGGCGGTCGCCGGCCTCGTCGGCCCGGCGTGCCGGTGCGGCGGGCTCCGGCTCGGCCGGCATGTCCTCGAGCTGCACCGCGACGCGGATCGGCCGGCCGAACTCGGCGGAGAGCGCCTCGGCCAGCTGCATCCGCATCCGCGACTCGAGGACGGTCTGGGTGAACTCGTTCGGCGCGGCCAGCACGGCGGTGTCCTCGACCAGACCCAGCGGGCGGGTCAGTTCGAGCATGGCCTTCTGCTGGGGGGACAGGCTGCCGGAGAGCCGCTCGCGGATCTGGTCCCAGACCGTGGCCAGGTCGACCGGAGAGTCGGCCATCGTCTGTGTCCCTTCCCGTTCCTTCGGTCCTCGCTCCGCACCCGTCGTCCACAGGTCCGTCCGTGCTCGAGGTGCCGGTCTGGTCCCCCGCACGGTCCCCAGGTGTGGACGTGGGACGGTGGCGTTCCACATGAGTGTCCACAGTCTGTGCACGCCCGGCGACGCGTGGTCCGGCAGCCAGCCGGGGCCTGCGGTCGGACGCGGCGTCCTCGCTGGTCGGCGCCCGGACGAGGGGTCCCGGGGAGAGCTGGCGAGCGGCTGGCCGGCAGGGCGGGGTGGTCGACCCGGGACCCAGTCGTCCAACGCGGAGCGACGGCGACGCTAACAGCCCCGTCCACAGCCGGGCAACGACGGCGACCCGGACCCGGGGCAGCGGACCGGCTCCGCGGCGGCGTGTCCGTCCCCGCTCTCCCGATCACCGGTGCACCATGACGGGTCGGGCCAGCGCCGCAGACCCTCCGGGCTCTCGGCTATGCTGGTCGGAGTCCGTGGGCGACGTCCGTCCTGGCCGCAGTCAGCTCGAGGTGGGTCATCCACCCCGGGATGCGCTGGGCGGGTGACGGTCGCCGGTCACGGAGGCAGCACAGCAGGAGCATCACCAGCAGCACACCAGCCCGCGAGTGTGGGGTGCCGGTCGCCGGGTCCCGTCGGGACGAGGCGGTCCGCCCAGCTCGCGCGTGCGCGGCCCACCCGGTCCGCACGCATCGACGCCGTCAGCAGTGGGAGTACCTCGTGAGCAAGCGCACGTTCCAGCCGAACAACCGCCGCCGGTCCAAGACCCACGGCTTCCGGCTGCGGATGCGCACCCGGGCCGGTCGCGCGATCCTCGCCGGCCGTCGCCGCAAGGGTCGCGACAAGCTCTCCGCCTGAGGTGCTGCCCGCGCAGGCACGCCTGCGCCGGCGGCCGGAGTTCACCGTGGTCATGCGGTCCGGCCGGCGTGCCGGCCGCCCGACCCTGGTGCTGCACTACCTCTCCGAACGGCCCGTCGCCCGGGTCGGGGGCCCCGCTGCCCCGGACTCCGGGCCACGGGCCGGTTTCGTGGTCGGCAAGACCGTCGGCAACTCGGTCTGCCGGCACCGGGTGACCCGCCAGCTGCGGCACCTGGTCGCCGAGCGGCTGGACCGCCTGCCGGCGACCGCCGACCTCGTGGTGCGCGCCCGGCCGGAGGCGGCCGGAGCCGACTCCACCGCGCTCGGCCGCGACCTGGACAAGGGCCTGGACCGGCTGCTCGAGGTGCGCTCGAGATGAGCGGCTCCCCCGCCCGGGCGCTGCTGGCCGCGGTCCGCTTCTACCAGCGGGCGATCAGCCCGGTGTTCCCGCCGCGCTGCCGCTTCCACCCCAGCTGCAGCGCCTACGCGGTCGAGGCCCTCGAGGTGCACGGCGCCGGGCGCGGCACCTGGCTGGCGCTGCGCCGGCTGGCCCGCTGCGCCTCCTGGCACCCCGGCGGGGCCGACTTCGTCCCCGAGCGCGCCGGATCGCAGCAGGGCGGAACCGCAGAGACCACCCACTCGTCGTGCACTGCGGTGCAGTCGTCCGAGCAGTCCCTGGAGCCCGAGGCCCCAGGCATCGCCGAGGCGCGCCGACCCGACAGTGCACCCCCGCCGGCTCCGCGCCGGTCTGCGCAGCAGGAGGCTGGCGTTGCTTGACTGGCTGTACACCGCGATCGCGTGGGTGATGAAGCAGTGGCACGCGCTGTTCTCCACCTTCCTGCCCCCGGCGGGCGGCATCACCTGGGCGCTGTCGATCGTCTTCCTGGTCATCACCATCCGGCTGCTGCTGTTCCGCCTGTTCGTGAAGCAGGTGAAGTCGCAGCGCGCGATGCAGGAGATCCAGCCGGAGATCCAGAAGCTGCGGAAGCAGTACGGCAGTGACAAGCAGGGCTTCAGCCAGGCGATGATGGCGCTGCAGAAGGAGCGCGGGGTCAACCCGCTGGCCAGCTGCCTGCCGATCCTGCCGCAGATCCCGGTCTTCATCTCACTGTTCCACGTGCTGCGCCGGCTCGCCCCGGACAAGCCGGGTCTGTACAGCTGGGACGACGAACTCACCGACCAGGCCGCGCGGGCGGACCTCTTCGGCGCGCCGATCTCCTCCTCGTTCAACATGACGGGGGAGAAGGAGCAGCTGATCCTCGGCCTCGAGGGCGTCACCTACACGAGCATCCGGATCGTCGCGTTCGTGCTGATCGTCGTCATGTGCCTGACGACCTTCTTCACCCAGAAGCAGATCATGAAGCGCTCGGGCCCGGTCGAGGGTCAGGCCGCGATGATCCAGAAGCTGCTGCTCTACGGCATGCCCATCAGCCTCTTCGTGACCGGCTTCTTCTTCCCGGTCGGCGTGCTCCTCTACTGGTTCACCAACAACCTGTGGACCATGGGGCAGCAGTTCTACATCCTCAAGAAGCTCCCCCCGCCCGGGTCGCCGGCCGCGCTGGCGAAGGCCGCCGCCGACAAGCCGAAGGTCGACCCGAAGGCGCTGGCCCCCAAGCCGGGTGCCAAGCCGGTCCGCCCCAAGCCGGGTCGCCCGGCCACCGCCGCACCGGACACCACGGTGGACGGGGACAGCAACCGGGACGGCAGCCGTGACGGCAAGGCGCCGCAGACGCCGCCGGCCTCGGGCAACGGCAACGGCACCGGTCCCGGCACCCCGGGTGCCGACGGGAGCACCGGCAGCTCGGCGGCCGGGAGCAACGGCAACGGTCGCCCCGCCGGCGGCAACCGGCCCCGCCCGGCCTCCGGTGGGGGCCGCGGCAGCGGCCCGGCCAACCGCGGCAAGCGCAAGCGACGCTGATGCCGACGGCGCACCCGGGCTGCGGTCCGCGCGGTGCCCGTCCCCTCGACCACCGGGTACGCCCGGCCGCCTGCACGACACCGGAGGACCGAACGTGACTGCACCCGACAGCGACACCGCCGCGACCGCCGAGGCCACCTCGGACGCAGTGCTCCCCCAGCTCGGGGGCAGCGGTGATCCCGCCCTGCCCGACGCCGACCCCGCGTCGGCGGACGCCGTCGTCGAGCCGGTCGACACGGTCGACGACGACGAGAGCTCCGACGACGACGCCGAGGACGAGGACGAGGACGAGGACGAGGACGACGACGCCGACAGCCTGCTGGTCCGCGAGGGTGACGTCGCCGGCGACTACCTGGAGCGACTGCTCGACATCCTCGACGTGGACGGCGACATCGACCTCGACGTCGAAGGTGACCGCGCCTCGGTCGCCGTGGTCGGTGGGCAGCTCAAGACCCTGATCGGCCCGGACGGCGCCACGCTGGAGGCGCTGCAGGAGCTGACCCGGCTGGCCGTGGCCCAGTCCACCGGCGTGCGCAGCCGGCTGATGCTGGACGTGGGCGGCTTCCGCGCCAAGCGGCGTGCCGACCTGACCAGCCTGGCGAGCGCGGCGGCGGAGCGGGTCGCGCAGAGCCGGCAGCCCGAGCGCCTCGACCCGATGAACCCGTTCGAGCGCAAGGTGGTGCACGACGTCGTCGCCGCGGCCGCCGGGGTGCGCAGCGAGTCGGAGGGCGAGGAGCCGAACCGCCGCGTCGTGGTCCTGCCCGACGCGTGAGCACGGTCGACCCGGCCGGCGAGCCCGAGAACCGAGACCGACCGGTTCCGCCACCTCCGCCGGTGGCCGAGCAGGTCTTCGGTCCCGCGCTCGACGCGGCCGCCGCATACGTGGCCAAGCTGGCTGGTGACGGGGTGACCCGGGGGCTGATCGGACCCCGGGAGGTCGAGCGGCTCTGGGACCGGCACGTGCTCAACAGCGTCGCGCTGGCGGAGGTCGTCCCGGAGGGGTCCCGGGTGGTCGACGTCGGCAGTGGCGCCGGGCTGCCCGGGGTGCCCCTGGGGTTGGCCCGGCCGGACCTCCAGCTGGCGCTGGTCGAGCCGATGGCCCGGCGGGTGGAGTTCCTCGCCGAGGTGGTCGCCGAGCTGGACCGCCCCTGGCAGGTGGTCCGCGGACGCGCGGAGGAGCGGGCCGTCGTCCGCGCCGTGGGGCCGGTCGACGTCGTCACCGCCCGGGCGGTCGCGCCGCTGCCCCGGCTGGTCGGCTGGTGTCGTGGCCTGCTGCGGCCCGGCGCCCAGCTGATCGCGCTGGTGGGCACGCGCGCCGCGGCGGAGGTGCCTGCCCTGGTCCCCGAACTGGAGGCCGCGGGGATGCGGGACATCTCCACGCGGGCCGTCGGTGTCGGGCTCGGTGCCGCAGCCACTACCGTGGTGCTGATGACGCGGGCCGGCGTTCCCCGCCCACCGCGCTGAGCAGCTCAACCGCGTTCCACGTGGAACACGACCTCGTCGTTCCACGTGGAACGCAGTCCGTGAGGAGGACGCACCGATGACGGACCCGGGCGAGCGGCTGCGCACCAGCCTCGCCGCCGACCAGGCAGTCGGTGCCGAGTTCGACAGCCCGATCGCCGCCGAGGCGATGCGGGCCACCCGCGTGCTGCACGCGGCCGACCAGGACCCGTTCCCCCGACCGGGGCGGATCCGGGTGATCACCATCGCCAACCAGAAGGGCGGCGTCGGGAAGACCACCTCGACGGTCAACCTGGGCGTCGCGCTGGCGATGTACGGGCTGAAGACCCTGGTGATCGACCTCGACCCGCAGGGGAACACGAGCACCGCCCTCGGGGTCGAGCACAGCGTCGGCACCCCCTCGATCTACGACGCGCTGGTCAGCGACGCCACCCTGGCCGAGGTGACCCACCCGACGACGGCCAGCCCGAACCTGCTCTGCGTCCCGGCGACCATCGACCTGGCCGGGGCGGAGATCGAGCTGGTCTCCGTGGTCGCCCGTGAGCACCGGCTGCGGCGCTCGATCGAGGCCTACCTCGACGGGCTCCCCGCGGAGGAGCGGCCGCACTACGTGCTGATCGACTGCCCGCCGTCGCTGGGCCTGCTCACCCTCAACGCCCTGGTGGCCGGGGACGAGGTGCTCATCCCCATCCAGTGCGAGTACTACGCGCTGGAGGGGCTGGGCCAGCTGCTCTCCAACATCGACCTGGTGCGCGCCCACCTCAACCCGGGGATCTCGGTGAGCACCATCCTGCTCACCATGTACGACGGTCGCACCAAGCTCGCCGACCAGGTGGCTGACGAGGTGCGCAACCACTTCGGGGAGCTGGTGCTCACCGCCGTCATCCCCCGCAACGTCCGGGTGAGCGAGGCGCCCGGGTACGGGCAGTCGGTGCTCACCTACGACCCGGGGTCGCGCGGCTCGACGAGCTACGTGGAGGCCGCGCGCGAGCTCGCCGCCCGTGGCGCGCGGCTCGCCCCGGCCCAGTCGCCGCCGGCCGCCCAGCCGTCTCCGCAGCCCCGGACGGCGGCCCAGCCGGCCGTGCGGCCCGCGGTCCGGCCGGTCCCGTCCCCTCCCCCGCCGCCACCCGCGGTCGCCGCCCTGGTGCTCGGCGAGCCGGTCGCCCGCCCTGCTGCGGGGGGACGGCATGCCACATGAGCACCGTCCACCCCACCAGCCCCAGCTGGGCGCCGCCGCGGCGTCGCTCCGGCATCGGTTGTTCCACCCCCGCGCCGCACCGGCGGCCGGGCAGCAGCGAGGAGAACCAGTGACCAAGCGCGGCGGACTCGGCCGGGGCCTCGCGGCCCTGATCCCCACCAGCGCCCCGGCGCCCACGGCGACCCCCGCGGCCCGCGCCGCGGAGGCGGCCGAGGCCGAGGCGTCAGGTGTCGGGGTCCCCGATCAGGCGACGCCTCCCCCGCCCACCTCGCTGATGGAGCGCGCTGCCGCCCGGGACGCCGCCACGCTCGCCGAGCCGGTGGGCGGCGTACCCGGTGCCCAGATGCGCGAGGTTCCGGTCGGCGACGTCGTCCCCAACCCCAAGCAGCCGCGCCAGGTCTTCGACGACGAGGCGCTGGAGGAGCTCACCCACTCCGTCCGCGAGTTCGGGCTGCTCCAGCCGATCGTCGTGCGCGAGGCCGGTGCTGGCCGGTACGAGCTCATCATGGGCGAGCGCCGGCTGCGCGCCGCCCGCGCGGCCGGGCTGGAGACGGTGCCGGCGATCGTCCGGGACACCACCGACGACGCGATGCTGCGCGACGCCCTGCTGGAGAACATCCACCGGGTGCAGCTCAACCCGCTGGAGGAGGCGGCCGCCTACCAGCAGCTGCTGGAGGAGTTCGGCGCCACCCACGAGGAGCTGGCGTCCCGGATCGGCCGCAGCCGCTCGCAGGTCACCAACACCATCCGGTTGCTCAAGCTGCCGGTGAAGGTGCAGACCCGGGTCGCCGCGGGGGTCATCTCCGCCGGCCACGCCCGGGCGCTGCTCGGGTTGCCGGAGGCCGAGGCGCAGGACGCGCTCGCCACCCGGATCGTCGCCGAGGGCATGTCCGTTCGGGCCACCGAGGAGGCGGTCGCGCTGGCGGTCGCCGAGAACCCCACCGCCGCCCGGCGGTCACAGCGCAAGATCAGCGCACCCGGCGTCGAGGACCTCGCGGGTCGGCTGTCCGACGTGTTCGAGACCAAGGTGAAGGTGCAGATCGGCCGGGCCAAGGGGCGCATCGTCGTCGAGTTCGGCTCCGTCGACGACCTGCAGCGGATCGTCGGCATGATGGCGCCGGACATCACCGGGCGCAGCAACCAGGACTGACCAGGCTGGTTGTGTCACAGCGCAATTGAGGGGGCCCCGCTGCCGGGGCCGCGGCGAGCGTGCGCGCCGTGGGGGCAGCGGGGCCCCCTCGGCTAGTTGTACTGCCCGGAGACGTTGGTGCACCGGGTGATCGGTGGGAGGTTGCCCAGGGCGGTGTGCGGCCGGTGGTGGTTGTAGTGGTGCAGCCAGCCTGAGAGGGCTGCTCGGCGGTTGGTCTCGGAGGTGTAGAGCCGCCGGTAGGCCCACTCCTCCAGCAGCGTCCGGTTGAGCCGTTCGACCTTGCCGTTGGTCTGCGGCCGGCGAACCCGGGTGCGGGAGTGCTTGATGCCGAGGGCTGCGTGTTCTTCGCGCCAGGCGTGGCTCCTGTAGGCGCTGCCGTTGTCGGTGAGCACCCGCTCGACGACGATGTCGTGGCCGGCGAAGAACGCCCGGGCCCGGGCCCAGAAGGCCAGTGCGGTGGCAGCGGTCTCGTCGTCGAGAGGCTCGGAGTAGGCCAGCCGGCTGTAGGCATCCACGGCCGAGTGGACGTAGCAGTAGCCCAAGTTCGGGCGGCCGTGGACCGTACGCGGCCGTGCGGTGTCTCGTTGAGCTTGGCTGTTCCGCTTGCCCTGGTCGTGGCCGTGCGCCCGCCAGCCACCGCCGTCGGGAATGTTGCCCAGCTTCTTGATGTCGACGTGGACCAGCTCGCCGGGGTGGGTCATCTCGTAGCGGCGGATCGGTTCCCCGGTGACCCGGTCGACGTGCCAGAGCCGGTTGATGCGGCAGCTGGTCAGCACCCGGTGCACCGTCGAGGGCGCCAGGCCGACCTTCCCGGCGATCGCGACCGGGCCCAACCGCTGCTTCCACCGCAGATGCACGATCTTGCGCACCACCGGCTGCGGGGTCCGCCGCAGCGAGCGCGTAGGCCGGCTGGACCGGTCGACCATTCCGGCAGCCCCGGCCTCCCGGTAGCGGGTCGACCAGCGGGTCGCCGTCGGCCGAGACACCTGGAACCGCTCAGCAGCGCGGGCAATCGGCCAGCCGTCATCAACGATGCAGCGGGCCAGTCGAAGACGACCGGTCTCGGTCAGCGGCGCATTACGGTGGACCACGAGGGACCTCCTGGGTCGGAGCGGGTGCTTGGCGGCTCCCACACCCAACCCGGAGGTCCCTCCTCACATCAAGATCAGCTGCTCATCGCAGCACTGCACCAACCTGTCCGGGCAGTACAGCTAGTGGCCGGTGCCGGCGCGGCGGGCGAGCAGGCGGCCCAGCACGTCGCCCAGCCGGTACCCGGCGGCCTCGAGGGCCATCGGGAACATCGAGGTCTCGGTCAGGCCCGGCGAGACGTTCACCTCGAGGAAGTGGACCTCGCCGTCGGGCGTGACGATCGCGTCGGTGCGGGACAGGTCGGCCAGCCCGAGCACCCGGTGCACCTGCAGCGCCACCTCGGCCGCCCGGGCGGCGACGGCGTCGTCGACCCGAGCCGGCGCGTGGTACTCGGTGAGGCCGGGGGTGTAGCGCGAGGTGTAGTCGAAGACGCCCGACTCCGGGGCGATCTCCACCGCCGGCAGGGCCTGCGGGCCGTCACCCAGGTCGACGACGGACAGCGCCAGCTCGACCCCATCGACGAACCGCTCGACCATCACCGTGTCGCCGTAGGCGAAGCAGCTGACCATCGCCGCCGGCAGGTCCTCCACCCGGCTGACCTTCTGCACGCCCAGCGACGAGCCACCGGTGGCGGGCTTGACCATCAGCGGCAGGCCCAGACGGGCCACGATGAGGTCGAGCACCGCGCCGGCGCCGAGCTCGCGGAAGGTGCTGTGCGGCAGGGCCACCCAGTCCGGGGTCGCCACGCCGGCCGACCCCACCACGGACTTGGCGGCGGGCTTGTCCCAGGCGAGCCGGCACGCCGCCGCCGGCGAGCCGACGTAGGGCACCCCGGCCAGGTCCAGCACGGCACGCAGGGCACCGTCCTCCCCGGTGGCACCGTGCAGCGCGATGAAGACCGCGTCGGCCGGCGACGCGGCGAGGCCGGGCAGCAGCTCGGCGTCGGCGTCGTGCATCTCGGCGTCCACGCCGGCGCGGGTCAGGGCCTCCACGACCTGGCTGCCGGAGGAGAGGCTGACCTCGCGCTCGAAGGTCAACCCGCCCGCGAGCACCAGGGCACGCAGGGGGTGCGGGTCGGCGCCGGTGGCCTCCACCGGTGCGGCGGCCGGCTCGGTCATGGCTGGCGGTCTCCACTCTGGTCGCTGTTGGACGGACCGATGACAGGGGGTGCGCCGGGCCGCACCGCGCGGAAGGTGCCGGTGTCGACGGCGTCGAAGGTCGAGTGCAGGTCCAGCTCGGCCTCGATCACCCGGGCCAGGCGGCGCACGCCCTCCCGGATCTGGTCGGGCTCGGGGTAGCAGTAGGACAGCCGCATGTACTCCCGGCCCTGCCCGTCGGCGTAGAAGCCGATGCCCGGCACGTACGCGACGTGCGCGCCGACCGCGCGCGGTTGCATCAGCTTGGCGTCCAGGCCGTGCGGCAGCTTCAGCCACACGTAGAAACCGCCCTCGGGGCGGGTCCAGGTCGTGCCCGGCGGCATCAGGGCGGTCAGCGACTCCAGGGTCGCGTCACGGCGCTCGCGGTAGAGCTCGGTGAAGACCTTGATCTGCTCGCGCCACGGCTGGGTGTCCAGGTAGCGGGCGACGGCGTACTGGGTCAGCGACGGCGGGCAGAGCACCTGCGCCTCGGTGGCCAGCACCAGCTTCTCGCGCACCGCCAGCGGGGCCAGCACCCAGCCCACGCGCAGACCGGGCGAGAAGGTCTTGGAGAACGACCCGAGGTAGATGACCCGCTCGTCGTTGCGGGCCCGCAACGCGCGCATCGGCTCCCGCTCGAAGCCCAGCAGGCCGTAGGGGTTGTCCTCGATGACCAGCAGGTCGTACTGATCGGCGATGGCGATGATCGCCTCGCGCCGGGGCTCGGAGAGCGTGACGCCGGCCGGGTTGTGGAAGTTGGGCACCGTGTAGAGGAACTTGACCCGGTCACCGCGGGCCCGGCACTCCAGCAGCGCCTGCTCCAGCGCCTCCGGGATCAGCCCGTCGTCGTCCATCGCGACGTGGCGCACCTGGGCCTGGGCGGCCTGGAACACCCCGAGCGCGCCGACGTAGGAGGGCGCCTCGGCGATGATGACGTCGCCCGGGTCGATGAAGACCCGGGTGACCAGGTCCAGGCCCTGCTGCGAGCCGACGGTGACCACGACCTCGCTGGCCGAGGCGTCGGTGATCCCCTCCAGGGCCATGACGTCGCAGATCCGCTCGCGCAGCCGCGGGTCGCCCTGCCCGGAGCCGTACTGCAGCGTCTGCGCGCCCATGCCCGAGACCAGCTCGCCGATCATCGAACCGACGGCGTCCAGCGGGAGGGCGCTCACCGCGGGCATGCCACCGGCCAGCGAGATGACCTCCGGGCGGCTGACCACGGAGAACAGCGCCCGGATCTCCGAGCTCTTCATCCCGTGGGTGCGTGCTGCGTACCGGTCTGCCAGGGGGTCCAGCCGCGGGTGGCGGGGGTGGACGTGCGGGGGCCCGCCGGTGGAGGGCGCCCCGGCCTGACCGGATCCGGGCACGGGAGGGGTCACCCGTCGCAGTGTATGCCCGTGCGGTGACGGGCTGGCACGGCCCTGCTGCAGCGGGGGCAGCGGGGTCCTCCGTCGTCAGCCGCGGGCGGGCAACAGGAAGGTGCCGGTCGGCGGGTCCGCCTCGGCGGGCAGGAACAGCCGCTGGACGGCGGCGACGACGGCCTGGGCCACGGTGCTGCGCAGCCGGGCGTCGAGCAGCAGCAACCGGTCGACCGGGTGGGACAGGTAGCCGCAGTCGACCCGGACGGCGGGCATCCGGGTCATCCGCAGGATGTCCCAGGTCTTGGGGTGCGAGCCGCAGTCGAGCATCCCGGTGCGGGCGATGACCTCCCGGCGCACCAGGTTCGCGAACTGCTCGCCCACGGTGGAGCTGGCCCCCGAGCCGGTGCCGTAGTAGTAGCTGGCGACACCGCGGGCGTGCGCGGAGCCGTGCGCCTCCATGTGCAGGGAGAGGAACAGGTCGGCGCGGGCGTCGTTGGCGAAGGCGGTCCGCTCGGCGGCGGTGGGGTCGCCGGTGCGGCCGTGGGTCAGGTAGACCGTCGCGCCGGCCGCGGCCAGCCGCCCCTCGATCCGGGAGGCCAGGTCGAACACCAGGTCGGCCTCGGTGGTCTCCCCGGCGGTGAAGCCGGGGTCTGCACCGCCGTGGCCGGGGTCGATGACGATGACGCGGCCGATCAGGTGCGGCCCGGACTCGACCAGCGAGGCGCTCTGCCGCAGCAGCTGCGGCCGGCCGCCGGTGACCCGGCGGCCCAGCTGCCGGAGGGCACGCAGGGTGGCCGGTCCGCAGGTGCCGTCAGCGGTGAGCCCGTAGTCGCGCTGGAAGGACCGCAGCCCCGTCTCGGTGTCCGCGCCGAGGATGCCGTCGGCCCGGCCCGCGTCGTACCCGAGCTCGAGCAGCAGTTCCTGCAGGCGGCGCACGTCGTCGCCACGGGCGGGGTGCTCGGGGTCGTGCCGGAGGAGCCGGTCACCCAGGGACCAGCGCGCCTCGGTCAGCGCGCGGTAGGTCTCCTCGCCGACCCGCCCGTCGACGGACAGGCCGCGGACCTGCTGGAAGTGCCGTACCGCCAGTTCCGTGACGTCGTCGTACTCCCCGGAGGCCGGCTCGGTGGCCAGCAGGTCGAGCGTGCCGAGCACCGCCTGCACCTCGGCCACGGCGGGGCCGGAGCTGCCGGCTCGCAGGACGTCCATGCGGGGGTCGTCACTCCTGTTCGCGGGGAAGGCCGGTCGCCGGGTGTGTGGCGAGCACCGTCGATTGTCGCTGGTGTCGCTCTGCGGCGCGCGCACCGGGTGGACCGGGGACCGCGAACCGGTGACGCAGAGCCACCGAACGGGTGACCGGTCGGAGCGGGGTCGGGAACGACGAAGCCCGCCCGTCCAGATCGGACGGGCGGGCTTCGGCCCGCCTGCAGGTCCCGCCGCGGCGTCGTGCGCGGCGGGACCGGGCGGGGCGTTCGTCAGAGGTAGTCGGACAGGTCCGACAGGATGGCGCCCTTGGGCTTGGCGCCGATGATGCTCTTCACCGGCTTGCCGCCCTGGAAGACGGTCATCGTGGGGATCGACATGACCTGGTAGTCACGCGCGATCTGCGGGTTCTCGTCGATGTTGAGCTTGGCGATCGTCAGCTTGTCGGCGTGCTCGGCGGCGATCTCCTCGAGCACCGGGGCGACCATCTTGCACGGTCCGCACCACTCGGCCCAGAAGTCGACCAGCACGGGCTTGTCGCTGCCCAGGACGTCGCTGGCGAAGCTGGCGTCGGTGACGGTCACGGTGTTGCCTGCCATGGTGCTGCTCCCTGTGGTCGCTCGGGTGTCTGCTGGGGTCAACCGATCGCCCGGCGCTTCTATGCCCGGCTACGGCCCCCTCGCAGGGGCCCGCGCCTAGCCTGCGAGGCGTGGGGGGCGAGGGGGTCCTTTGTCAGCGCTCGTCGAAGGTGTCGGCGAGCCAGCGCTCGGCGTCGATGGCCGCCTTCGCGCCGGTGCCGGCCGAGGTGATGGCCTGCCGGTAGATGTGGTCCACGACGTCACCGCAGGCGAAGACGCCGTCGATGTTCGTCTTGGTGGTCGGGTGCTCGGCGACGATGTAGCCCTCGTCGTCCAGCTTGAGCTGGCCGGCGAAGAGCTCGGTGCGCGGGTCGTGGCCGATCGCCACGAACAGGCCGGAGACCGGCACCTGCTCGGTGGCCCCGGTCTCCACGTCGGTGAGCTCGACCGCGGAGACGGCGTTCTCGCCGTGCACGTCGGTGACCTGCTTGCCCAGCGCCCAGCGGATCTTCTCGTTGTCCTGGGCGCGCTTCTGCATGATCTTCGAGGCGCGCAGCTCGGTGCGGCGGTGCACCACGGTGACCGACTTGGCGAAGCGGGTGAGGAAGGTGGCCTCCTCCATCGCGGAGTCGCCGCCGCCGACCACGATGATGTCCTGGTCGCGGAAGAAGAACCCGTCGCAGGTGGCACAGGCCGAGACGCCGCGGCCGAGCAGCCGCTGCTCGTTGTCCAGGCCCAGGTAGCGGTACTTCGACCCGGTGGCCACGATCACCGCGTGCGCGCGGTGCACCTCGTCGCCGACCTTGACGATCTTCGGGTCGACGGTGAGGTCGACCTCGGTGACGTCGGCAGGCTTCAGCTCGGCGCCGAAGCGCTCGGCCTGGGTGCGCATGTCGTCCATCAGCTGGGGGCCCTGGATGCCCTCCGGGAACCCGGGGTAGTTCTCCACCTCGGTGGTGGTCATCAGGGCGCCGCCGAACTGCGACCCCTCGAACACCAGCGGGTGCAGGTTCGCCCGGGCCGCGTAGGTGGCGGCGGTGTACCCGGCCGGGCCGGACCCGATGATGATCAGGTCGCGGACCCCGTCGTGCTCCGCCGGGGGGATGGCGGGGTGGGCCGGGTCCGTGGAGACGGCCGGGCCGGGGGTGGGCTGGTCACTCGTCACAGGGCTCACAACGGACAGCCTAGGGCCGCCATTCCATGGTCCAAGGCCTGCACCCATGAGACGGAAAAGCCGTTGTGGCCGATCTCAGGCTGCGGCGGAGACGGTGACCTCGGCCAGGTCGGCGGCGAAGCCCTCGCCGGCGGGCACCAGCGAGGTGATCCAGACCAGCACGTACCGGGTGCTGACCGGCGCCTCGAGGGTGAGCTGGTCCTCGCCGGTGAGCTGCGCGGTGGCGGCGACGTCGAAGGAGTCCAGGTCGCCCTGCGGCGTGCCGCCGGTGCGGATCTCCACCGTGGCACCGGGGGTGGTGGTGACCAGCTGGACGGCGGCGATGGGCTGCTCGCTGCCCAGGTCGTGGACGACGCCGACGCCGGGCTTGAGGTTGCCGAAGTCGGCGGTGCCGCGGTAGGTCAGCGTGGACCACGCGGTACTCGGGTCGCCGTCGGTGGTCAGCGGGACGTCGTCGTCGTTCTCCGGCTCCCCGTCGCCGAACGGGTCGAAGACGGCGGCGTCGGTGATCGGCAGGGCGGCGCCGGGCTCGGGGGCCGGCTCCTCCTGCTCGGCGCCCGGGTCGGCAGCGGCCGGCGCACTGGGCACCGGGCTCGTCGACCCCCCGGTGTCGACGTTGCCGGCGACGGAGAGCACGTTCGAGCCGAACCACCAGCCGATCGCCACGACCAGCGCCAGCGCGAGCAGGGGCAGGCCGACCATGGCCAGCCGGCGGCGGGCCGCCGGCGCCTCGTCCCGGGCGTCGTCGTCGGGGAGGGAGTCGGGCCAGTCCAGCTCCTCCTCCGCGTCGTCCTGCGCCGGGGCGGCGGTGGCACCCAGCGGGCGGGCCGGCCGGGCGCCGGGCACCGGAGGCAGACCGGCGGGGGCCATCCGGACCGGAGCCCGGTCGTCCCGGTCCCCGGTGTCGTCCCGGTCCCCGGCCCTGGCCCCGTCCCGGGCCTCGGACTCCGCCAGGTCGCGGCGGTCGCGCAGCCGGCGCATCCACCCGCTGTCGCTGCCGACGTCGGGGCGGGCGGCCTCCTGCGGGCCGGTGTTGGTCCGGCCGCGGTCGGCCAGCAGCGCGGCCATCGCCGCCGCGCTGGACAGCCCGGTGCCGGCGTCCGTCGAGCGGGCGCGCCGCACCAGCGCGGCGAGGTCGGGGGCGGCGATCGGCGCGGGCCGGTCGCCGCTCGGGTCGGAGCTGCGGCCGGTCAGGCACAGCTCGAGCAGCGCGCCCAGGGCGGCGATGTCACCGCGCACCGACCCGGTCGCCGCGGGTACCGAGAGCAGGCCCACCAGGCCGCCGGGGCGCAGCACCACGTGCTCGGCGGTCAGCCCGCCGACGGCCAGGCCGACCCGGTGCGCCTCGGCGACCCCCTCGGCCAGGCGGCGGACGACCGCGCGGGCCTCCCGCTCGGGCAGCGGGCCGTCGGTGGCCAGCCGGTCGGCCAGCCGGACGCCGTCGATCCACTCGTTGACCACGTACGCGGCGCCGCCGGGCTCGGTGCCCCCGGAGCCCTCGGCGGCGTCGTAGACCATCGCCAGGGCCGGGGTGGCCAGCCCGCCGGCGGTCAGCGCCCGGGTGATCCACTCGCGGGCGGCCGGGCCGCCGGGGCTGTGCACGCGCAGCGCGACGTCGCGGTTGAGCACCCGGTCACGGGCGCGCCAGGAGCGGATGACGCCGGTGGGCGTCTGCTCGTCGGGGGCGACCTGGTCCAGTGGGCGGTAGCGGTCGGGCAGACCGGTGATCGTCGACGTCACGGACGGTGCCGACCCCCTGGACAACTCCCCCGCCGGGGACGGCGTCCCCGGTCAGGCATCCGGCCGGCCGGACCGCCGTGGTCTGCCGAGCCGGGCTCGGACGCCGGCCCACGCCTCCCTGAGCTCGGGGACGCCGACCACCACGGCACCCGCGACGACCGCGATGCCGATGACCACGGTACCGAGCGCGACGGTCGCGAGCGAGCCCGGCACCGACGTCCCGAGGCCCCGTCCGGCGAGGGAGACGACGGCCCAGCCCAGGGCGCCGCCGACGACGGAGACCAGGGTCATCCGGGCCACCGTGACCCCCGCCTCGCGGCCGGCCCGGACACCGAGCTTGCGCTGCAGCGCGACGCTGCCGGCCACCCAGCCGGCGAGGTAGGTGGCGCTGGTGGCGACCATCAGCCCGGCCACCACGTTCTCCGGCTCGACCAGCACCGGCACCAGCAGCAGCAGCGGGACCCGGACGGCGACCATGGCGAGCTGGATGAAGGTGGGGGTGCGGGCGTCCTTCATGGCGTAGAAGACCCGCAGCTGCAGCAGGGTGATCGCCATGGGGAGCAGGCCGAACGCGCCGTAGGCGAGGGCGACGCCGATGGCCCGCGCCTCGTCGGTGCCGGTGTTGCCGTAGCTGAAGACCACAGTGGCGACCGCGGGGCCCAGCACCACCAGCAGCGCGGTGACCGGCAGCAGGCCGGTCGCCGACAGCCGGGTGCCCAGCGTCAGGTCGGCCACCACGCCGTCCAGGTCGTGCCGGGCGGCCGCGCGGCTCATCCGGGGCAGCAGCGCGGTGAGCAGGGCCACGCCGATGATCCCGTAGGGCATCTGGAACAGCAGGCTGGCGATGGCGAACGCCGCGGAGCCCAGACCGTCCTCGGTGCGCCCGGCGGCGTTGGCCACCCGGATCGCCACGATGACGCCGACCTGGCTGATCGCGGCGTAGGCGACCACCCACAGGCCCAGCGAGCCGACCTCGGCCAGCCCGGTGCCGCGCAGGCCGAACTGCGGGCGCAGCGGCACGCCGACCTTGCGCAGCAGCGGCAGCAGCACGGCGGCCTGCAGGGCGATGCCGGCCGTCGTGCCGATGCCCAGCAGCCACACCTGCAGGTCGGTGATGGTGGCCGGGGTCAGGTCACCCGGGCCGCTGGCGGCGATGAACAGGACGCCGGTGAGGATGACGACCACGTTGTTCAGCACCGGCGCCCACGCGGGTGGACCGAAGACGTTGCGCGAGTTCAGCACCGCGGTGGCCAGCGCCCCGAGCCCGTAGAACACGATCTCCACCAGCAGCAGCCGGGCCAGCCAGTTGGCCAGCTCCACCTGTGCCTCGTTGCCGGAGATCCCCGACAGCCGGGTCAGCAGCGGGGCGGCGAGCACCGCGACGACGGTCATCCCGAGCAGCCCGACGGTCGCCATGGTGATCAGGCGCTGGGCGTACCGGGTGCCGCCGTCGCGGTCCCGCTCCTGGGCCTGCACCAGCAGCGGCACGATCACCGAGGTCAGCACCCCGCCGAGCAGCAGCTCGTAGACGAGGTTGGGCAGGGTGTTCGCGGTGTTGTAGGCGTCGTTGACCAGGCCGACGCCGAGCGCCGCGGCGATGACCACGGTGCGCAGCAGCCCGGTGAGTCGGCTGACCAGGGTGGCCACGGCCATGGTGCCCGCGGCGCGCAGGATGCTGCTGCTGCCGCCGGGCGCACCTTCGCGGCCCTCGCTCTCCTCGTCGGTCTCGTCGAGGGGGCGCATCGCCGGGAAGGCCGGGATCAGCTGCGTGTCGTCGGGGCCGGGGACGAATCGGCGGACCCGGGGCGGCGGCACCGGGGGCAGCACGGTGCGCCGCAACGGGACGACCTCGGTCACCTGCTCCTGGGCGTGTCCGGTGACGCGCCCGGTGACCTGATCGGTGCGCCGCCGCGGCGGGGCCGGCGGTGGCACCGGTGGCAGGTGGCCGGCCGGCGTGGGGCGGGCACCCGGAGGCGGGGGCAGCTTCCGCGGCGGCACCGCGGGCAGCGGCGGGCGGGCGCCGTCGGCCATGCCGTCGGACGCCCCGGCGGTCGAGGGCGGCGTGGGCACGTGGCGGTAGGGCGGTGGCGGCAGCGGCGGACGGGCGGCGTCCGGTTGCTGGTCCTGCTGCGGGGTGTCGGCGGGGTTCCGGCCGGTCACACCGGGCTCCGGGCCGGCGCCGGGGCGGCCGGGTCACCTGTGCCGGGGGCGTCCTCGGCCGGTCCGCGGCGCCGGGCCAGCAGGAAGCGCACCAGGCGGCGCAGGAAGAGCAGCGCCAGCAGCGCCGCCGCGCCCACCGTGATCGCCAGGGTCACCGGCCCGTAGGCGGTGCTCTTCACCTGCATCCGGACGGCTTCGCCCAGCGGTGCGCCGCTGGGGGTGGTCAGCTGGGCGGTCACCTGGAACCCGCCGGACTGCTGCACCTCCGCCGGCACCTCCAGGGTGGTGCGGGAGAGCGGCTCGAGGACCTGCACCCCGATGTCGTCGGTGGTCAGGCCGACGTTGCCCCGGGCGCGCAGCTCCAGCCGCACGGCGACGGCGAAGGGCAGGTCGTTCTGCACGGTGAGCACCAGCGGCGCGTTGCTGGAGGCGAGGCTGTAGGTGCCCTCGGCCGGCGAGAGCAGGGTGACCTCGTGCTGCAGCCGCAGGATGGCCTCGCGCACCCGGGAGGCGTTGCGGACGAACGCCTCGGGGTCCTCGCGCCAGGCCGCGGAGCCGGCGCGGGCGATCGCGGCGTCGTAGCCGGCCAGCGCGGTCGCCGGCTCACCGGAGACGGCGGCGGCGATGTCGTCGCGGACGGTCACGGCCCGGGCGAGCTCGGCGACGCCGGCCGGGGCCAGCCGCTCGCCGTCGGTGCCCGCGACGGGCTCACCGACGTCGACCGACGGGCCGGCCGCGAGGGACGTCACCGAGCCCGCGGCCAGCCAGGGCAGCGCCGCGGTGTCGGTCATCATCGCCGTGACCGTGGCCGGGTCGGGGTCGACCCGGCGGGGCGGGACGACCAGGACGCTCTGGCCGCCGGCGCCGCGCAGCTGGGTGGTGAGGGCCCCGAGCTCGGCGAGGAAGCGCTGCTCGGCCAGCCGGCCCCCGGCCGGCTCGGGGTCGGTCGCGGCCCCGGCCACCAGGTCGGCCAGCGCGCCGTCGGCGACCAGCACCGGCAGCGGGCCCTCCGCCGTGGTGGCGGACGCGGTGGCCGAGGCGGCCCGGCCGACGGCGCCGGTGGCCCGGCCGCCCTCGGTGAGCGCCCCGTCGGCGAGCACGACGGTGCCGGCTCCGCCCTGCCGGAGCACGGCCAGGGTGTCCGGGCCGGCGGCGCCGTCGACCGGCCAGGCGAGGTCGGTGCGCGGGGCCACGTCGAGCACCTCGCGGACGATGGCGGCGCCGGCACCGGTGCCCGCCGGGGCCGCGTCGTCGGCCGGGGCGCCGGTCGCGCCGGTCGGGGCGGTCGCCGCGCCGCCGGTGAGGTCACCCGCCCCGTCGTCCAGCGGCTGCCGGGCGGTGCCCGCGGGGGTGCCCGGCAGGGTGCGGACCACCGCGGCCGGCCGGCCGGCCGCCACCAGCGACTGGGCGTCGACGTCGGCGTAGGGCAGGGCGATCACGGGGTGGTCGGCGGCGAGCCGGCGCAGCCGCGCCAGCACGTCAGCGGCGGCGGCGCTGCCGGTGCCGGCGCGTGGCTCGGCGTCCGGCGGGTCGACCGTGTAGTCGCCGGCGGCCATCGTCGCGAGCTCCTCCAGCAGGGCCGGGTCGACGGCGAGGGTGACCGGCACCGCCGGCGCGCTGTCGCCGGGGGCCGCGGCCGGCACGCGCGGGAGCTGCTCGATGGTGGCGAGCGCCCGGTCCAGGCGGCCTCCCGGGGCGACCTGATCGGCGAGCCCGTCGTCGGTGAAGGCGCCGCCGGGGCCCCGGTGGGGGCGGTCGGTGAGCGGCCAGAGCCAGGCGACGGTCGTGCGGGTGACCGGCTCCGCCGGCTGGGCGACCAGCCAGGTCGAGAGGTCCCCGACCCGCTCGGTGAGGCCGTCCTCGTTGGTGCCGTTGACGTTCACCAGCACCCGGTAGACGCCGTCGGCGTCCAGCCGGAGCTCCTCGGCGGAGGTCAGGTAGGAGAACGGCAGCGAGCCCCCCGGCGCCAGCTCCCCGTCCACCGGCTGGAACGGGACGACCACGTTGGTGACGTCGTCCGGGTCGTCGGCGGCGTCGGACAGCTCGGCGCGGCTGGTGAGCACCTCACCGCGCTGCAGCCGCACGGTCAGGTCCGACCAGGTCTCGTCACTGGTGTTCTCCAGCACCCCGCTCACCTGGACGGCGGAGCCGGGCACGACCGTCCGGGGCTCGATCCGGTCGACGTCGACCACGACCGGCCGGTCGGTGGCCGGTTCCTCCACCGGCGCGGCGGTCGCGGCCGGCGCGAGCAGACCGCCCACCACCCCGAGCAACCCGGTGAGCACGCCGGCCCGGGCGCCGATGCGCCGGAGGGGGCGGGGAGCCCGGGGGGAGCGGTGGCCGTCGGCGCGGCCGGCGGCCCGCCGGTTCACGCGCTGTCGGCCAGCAGGCCCGGGGCCCGCTCGACGAGCGCCCGCTCGTCGGCGTAGGCCAGCCGGCTCCGCAGCTCGGTCAGCGGCACCCAGGCGACCTCGGTGACCTCGACGTCGGCGTCGGACAGCGCGCCGCCCACGGCCCGCAGCAGGAAGTGGTGCACGGTCTTGTGCACCCGCCGCCCGTCGGCGACGAACCAGAAGTCGATGATGCCCAGCGGGGCGACCACCTCGCCGATGATGCCGGTCTCCTCGGCGACCTCGCGGACGGCGGTGTCGGCCGGCGTCTCGCCCTCCTCGATGTGCCCCTTGGGCAGCGACCAGAGCAGGCGACCGCGGCGGTCGGTGCGGCCGATCAGGGCCGCGCGTGGGCCGGTGACGTCGTCGTCGGCGACCACCAGACCCCCGGCCGAGGTCTCGTCGACCCGGCGCAGCCGGCGGCCGGGACGCTGCCGCCCGCCCGTCCCAGCCATGTCAGGAGGGTAGCGCGCGCGGTGCTCCCCGCCCGGTCGGCACTACCCTCGACCGTCGTGTCCGCGCAGCCCCCACCCCGTCGTCCGAGCGAGCCCGTGCCCCCGGCGGTCCAGGAGACCGTGCGCGCGCTGGTCGACGTCACCCCGGTGCTGGCCGAGCTGGGCCGCCGGTTCACCGCGGCCGGCTTCTCCGCGCACCTGGTCGGCGGGTCGGTGCGCGACGCGCTGCTCGCCGCCGGGTCGGCGGATCCGGTCCCGCCCGGCGACCTCGACGTCACCACCGATGCCCGTCCGGAGCAGACCCTCGAGCTGCTCCGGGGCTGGGCCGGTTCCACGTGGAACGCCGGGATCGCCTTCGGCACGGTGGGGGCCGAGATCCGGGGACAGCGGGTGGAGATCACCACCTTCCGGGCCGACCGGTACGACCGGGAGTCCCGCAACCCCGAGGTCGCCTGGGGGACGTCGCTGGTCGACGACCTCGCCCGGCGGGACTTCACCGTGAACGCGATGGCCGTCTCCCTCGGCCCCGACCGCACGGTCACCGACCCCTTCGGCGGGCTGGGCGACCTGCTGGCCCGCCGGTTGCGCACGCCGGGTGCGGCGGCGGACTCCTTCGCCGACGACCCGCTGCGGATGCTGCGCGCGGTGCGCTTCGTCGCCCAGCTCGGGCTGACCCCCGATGACGAGGTCGTCGGCGCGATGACCGAGATGCACCAGGAGCTGGGCCGGATCACCGCCGAGCGGGTGCAGCACGAGCTGTCGCGCACGCTGCTCAACGACTCCCCGGCGGCGGCGCTGGACCTGTTCGTCTCCACCGGCCTGGCCGACGTCGTGCTGCCCGAGCTCGCCGCGCTGCGGATGGAGATCGACGAGCACCACCAGCACAAGGACGTCTACGTCCACTCCCTCACCGTGCTGGACCAGGCGATCGCGCTGGAGAAGGCCGACCCGGCGGTGGACGGCCCCGACCTGGTGCTGCGCCTGGCCGCGCTGCTGCACGACATCGGCAAGCCGGCCACCCGACGGCACGAGCCCGGTGGCCGGGTCTCGTTCCACCACCACGAGGTGGTCGGCGCCAAGCTGGTGCGCAAGCGGCTGACCGCGCTCAAGTACCCGAAGGACGTCATCGAGGCGGTCTCCCGGCTCACGTTCCTGCACCTGCGCTTCCACGGCTACGGCCGCGGCGAGTGGACCGACTCCGCCGTCCGGCGGTACGTCACCGACGCCGGTGACCTGCTCCCCCGGCTGCACAAGCTGGTCCGCTCGGACTGCACCACGCGCAACCGGCGGCGGGCGGCCGCCCTGTCGGCGACCTACGACTCGCTCGAGGCCCGGATCGCGGAGTTGGCCGAGCAGGAGAACCTCTCCCGGATCCGGCCCGACCTCGACGGCAACCGCATCATGGCGTTGCTGGGCATCGAGCCCGGCCCGGAGGTCGGCCTGGCCTGGCGGTTCCTCAAGGAGCTGCGCCTGGAGCGCGGCCCGCTGGACCCCGCCGACGCCGAGGCCGAGCTGCTCAGCTGGTGGCGTTCCCGCTCGTAGCCGGGTGGGGATCCCGACCGAGCTCGGGCCGGCGGCGGGCACCGGCGGCCGGCTCCTCCGGGTGCGGGCCGCCGGAGAAGCAGCGCCGACGGACGGCGCACCAGCGGGCGAACGCGGCCGCGGTGAGCAGGTACCCGACCCCGACCCCGGCCAGGGCCGCCCAGCTCATCCCCGAGGCGGGCAGCAGGAACGCACCGACCAGCAGGGACACCACGAAGGTGACGTTGAACAGGGTGTCGTAGACGGAGAACACCCGGCCGCGGAAGTCGTCGTCGATCGACTCCTGCAGGGTGGTGTCGACGCAGATCTTCACCGCCTGGGCGACGAAGCCCAGGGTGAAGACCGCGGCCACCGTCGTCGCGGGCATGAACAGCCCGCCGAGCAGCAGCTGCCCGGCGCCGCCGACGGTGAGCATCAGGGTGATCCAGCGCGCCTTGCCCATCCGCCGCACCGCGACCGGCGTCACCACCGCGGCGAGCAGCGTGCCCACCGCGCCGAGCGCCAGCACCTGGCCCAGCCCCGCCAGCCCACCGGGGAACAGCGCGCTGCCCTCGGTGAAGGTGTTGCGGTACAGCAGCAGGACGACCAGCGTGAGCAGGCCGTAGAGGAGCCGGTGCACCGCCATCACGGCCAGCACCGCGGTCGCCGGCGGGTGGGCGAGCACGTGCCGGGCGCCGGCGACCATCCCGTGCAGCACGTCCCGCGCGGCGGCGCGGTCGGTCGCGGTGTCGTGGTCGGGGCCGAGGTGCCCGCGGGCGAAGCCGGCAGCCACCGCGGAGGCGACCAGGTAGGGCAGCGCGGCGAAGGCGGCGAGCAGCGCGTAGGAACCGTCGCCTGCGCCGACCAGGGCGCTGGCCACGATGGCGGACCCCCCGCCGAGCACCCCGGCGACCGCACCGGAGGTCGTCGACAGCGCGTTGGCCGACACCAGCGAGTCCTCGTCGGCGGTGTGCGGCAGCCCGGCGGACAGCGCGGACAGCACGAACCGGTTGACCGAGACGACCAGCAGGCCCGCGGCGTAGAAGGCCGGCCCGGTCACCCCGGCGAGGATCAGCCCGGCCACCACGGCCACCAGCGCGGCCCGCACGCCGTTCGCCAGCAGCAGCACCTGCCGCCGGCTCCAGCGGTCCAGCCAGACGCCGGCGAACGGCGCGACCAGGGAGTACGGCAGCAGCAGGACGGCGAACCCGGCCGCGACGTCGACCGGGTCGGCCGCGCGCGAGGGGTTGAACAGCACGGTGCCGGCCAGTGCGGCCTGGAACACCCCGTCACCGAACTGCCCGGACAGCCGGGTCAGCAGCAGCCGGCGGAAGTCGCGACGGCGGAGCAGGGTACGCACGGTCCCGGCGCCCTCTCCCACGTCACCCACGGTACGTCGCCCGGCGCGGCGGCAGCCCACCCCTCAGGTCCTCGGCTGATGCACACTGGAGGTGATGAACCCGGTGCCCGCCTCCCCCGATCCCGAGCGCCGTCCCGCCGCCTCCCCGGCCGCCGGACGCCGCCGGGGAGCTGCTGTGCCGGCCCTCTCGGTCGGGTGTCTCGACGACGTCCGCCCAGGGTCGCTGCTGGTGGCCATGCCGGCGCTGACCGACCCCACGTTCGCCGGTGCGGTCGTCTACGTGCTCGACCACACCGACACCGGCACGCTCGGCGTCGTCCTCGGGCGGCCCAGCGAGGTGCGGATCAACGACGTGCTGCCGGGGTGGTCGGAGCTGGCGGTGGAGCCGGGCGTCTTCCACATCGGCGGGCCCTGCGAGACCGACACCGCGCTGTGCCTGGCCAGCTGGTCCGGCGACGTGCCGCCGGCGGAGGGCAGCGGGTTGCGGCCGGTGGCCGGTGCGGTGCACCTGGTCGACCTGGACGCCGACCCCGAGCCGCTGGCCGGTCAGCTCGACGGGGTGCGGGTGTTCGCGGGTTACGCCGGCTGGTCGTCCGGGCAGCTGGCCACCGAGCTGGCGGAGGGCGCCTGGGCGTGCGTCCCGGGGAGCCCGGCCGACGTGCTCACCGGGGCAGCAGGGCCGGAGCTGTGGCGCACCGTCCTGGGTCGGCAGACCGGCCGCCTGGCGGTGCTCTCCACCGCGCCGGCCGATCCGTCGGCCAACTGACCGACACGCCGCGTGTCGTCTCCCGGCGGGGCCGGGACTCTGGTACGAAGGTCCCTGCGGGAGGGGCGGCCTGGGGAAGAGGCCGCCCCTCCCGTTCTTCTCTCAGATGCCGAGCTCGGCGGCGAGCTCCGGGTGCTCGGCGGCGTCGAGGGTCTCCTCGTCCGAGGGCAGCGCGATCTCCCGCGGCCCGTGGTCGGACAGCGTGATGGTGACGTCGAACTCCTGGTCGGTGATCCGGCCGACGTACTGGACCAGCAGCTCGCTGTCGGCGGCCACCGCGACCGTCGTCCCCTGGCCGTTGCTGAAGGTGGAGGCCAGCTCACCGTCGATGAGCTGGCTGCTCTGCCAGGTGTATCCGGCGAACGACCGCGGGTCCTGCTCCTGCTCGCTGGCCAGCCGCAGCACCATCGTCACCAGCACGTCGATGAGCGAGGCGTTGCCGCCGCCGGTGGCCTCGGCGCCCAGCGGGCGGCGCACGTAGGAGGCCTCGGGCAGGTCGGCCCCGGCGATCGCCTCGTCCAGGCCCGGGACGTCGCCGAACCAGAGCGCGTCGTCGGTGAAGAACAGGGTGCGGGTGTCGTCCGGGCGACCGTCGTCGAAGGCGGTGATCGCCTGGGCCCGCCCGGCGGGCTCGCGGAAGTCGACCTCGCCGGTGAGCGTCAGCACCGCACCGTCGGCGTAGGGCGCGGTGACCACGAAGTCCGCGCCGCCCTCCTCCACGTTGCGGGCCAGCAGCTGGGCCAGCACCTGCGACTCCGCGTCGCTCACCGGGTCACCGGGTGGCCGGGGGGTGTCGGAGTCCGACGAGCACCCGGCGAGCAGGGCCAGCACCAGGCCGAGGACGAGCGCCCGCAGGAGCAGCACCGGACGGCGGGGGGAGGGCATGAGCACAGGGTAGGAGGAACGACCGAGGGACCCGGGCGCGTGGCCCGGGTCCCTCAGTCACCCGATGGAACGGCCTTCCTGCAGGGACCCGCGCCGAGCTTGCGAGGCGTGGGGGGCAGGGAGGTCCTTCATCAGCGCTCGATGTCGCCGCGGATGAACGCCTCGACCGCGTCGCGGGCCTCGCTGTCGCTGTACTGCTCCGGCGGGCTCTTCATGAAGTAGGACGACGCCGACAGGATCGGGCCGCCGATGCCTCGGTCCTTGGCGATCTTCGCCGCGCGGACGGCGTCGATGATGATCCCGGCGGAGTTCGGGGAGTCCCAGACCTCGAGCTTGTACTCCAGGTTCAGCGGGACGTCGCCGAACGCGCGGCCCTCGAGCCGGACGTAGGCCCACTTGCGGTCCGACAGCCACGGCACGTGGTCCGAGGGGCCGATGTGCACGTTGTCCTTGCCCATGTCCCGGTCGACCTGGCTGGTGACGGCCTGGGTCTTGGAGATCTTCTTGGACTCCAGGCGCTCGCGCTCGAGCATGTTCTTGAAGTCCATGTTGCCGCCGACGTTGAGCTGCATGGTGCGGTCCAGCTGCACGCCGCGGTCCTCGAACAGCTTGGCCAGCACCCGGTGGGTGATGGTGGCGCCGACCTGGCTCTTGATGTCGTCACCGACGATCGGCACCCCGGCGGCGGTGAACTTGTCCGCCCACTCCTTGGTGCCGGCGATGAAGACGGGCAGCGCGTTGACGAAGCCGACACCGGCGTCGATCGCGGCCTGGGCGTAGAACTCCGCGGCCTCCTGCGAGCCGACCGGCAGGTAGCAGACCAGCACGTCGGCGCCGGACTCGCGCAGCGCGGCGACGACGTCGACCGGGGCGTCGTCGGACTCCTCGATGGTCTCCCGGTAGTACTTGCCCAGGCCGTCGAGGGTGGTGCCGCGCTGCACGGTGACGCCCAGCGGCGGCACGTCGCAGATCTTGATGGTGTTGTTCTCGCTGGCGAAGACGGCCTCGGACAGGTCGCGGCCGACCTTCTTGGCGTCCACGTCGAACGCGGCGACGAACTGGACGTCGGAGACGTGGTACTCACCGAACCGGACGTGCATCAGTCCGGGGACCGAGGCGGTCTCGTCCGCGTCCTTGTAGTACTCGACCCCCTGGACGAGCGAGGCGGCGCAGTTGCCGACGCCGACGATGGCGACCTTGACCGATGCCATGGACTGTCTCCCTCCGACGGGCCCGATCGGGGCCCTGGTGATGTGTGCTGACGATGTGTGCGGTGGTGCTGCTTCAGGTGGTGCTGCTCAGGTGGTGGTGACGTCGGGCGGTGGGGTGGGCGTCTGCGCCGGTGGGGTCCGGGTGGGTGATGGCCCGGCCCGGGTGGTGTGTGCGTCGCCCCGCTCGCTGTCGATGAGCTCGGTGAGCCAGCGGACCTCGCGGTCGACGGAGTCCAGGCCGTGGCGCTGCAGCTCGAGCGTGTAGTGGTCCAGCCGCTGCTGGGTGCGGCGGAGTGACTCCATGAGCCGGTCACGCTGCCGCTCCACCGTGCGCCGCCGGCCCTCGAGGATCCGCAGTCGCACGTCGGCGGCGGTGTGCCGGAAGAAGGCCAGGTGGACGCCGAACCGGCCCTCGTCGTCGTAGGACTCGGGGCCCGCGGAGCTGAGCAGCTCGGCGAACCGCTCCTTGCCCTCGGCGGTGATCGAGTAGACGACCTTGCCGCGCCGGCCGGTCAGGGCCGGGGCGTCGGCGGGCAGCAGCGCCCGCGGCGTCGGCTCGTCGCTGACGATCAGCCCGGCGACGGCCATCCGCTTGAGCGCCGGGTACAGCGAGCCGTAGGAGATGCTCCGCCGCCCGCCGAGGACCGCGGCGAGCTCCTTGCGCAGCTCGTAGCCGTGCATCGGGGACTGGTGGAGCAGCCCGAGGATGGCGAGTTCGAGCACGTCGCCTCCTCGTCGTGGCCGGCCGTTCACCGGATCGATGTATCGAGACGATACATCGGGATGTGCTGTCGCCCGCAACTCGAGGACGGCCGGCGGACCGGCCCGGAGGGGCCGTCCGGTGCGTACATTGGCGCCGTGCCCGGACGACGGTCGGTGGTGGACTACGCACTCCAGTGCCGTGCGGTCCTGGCCGCGGTCGCCGCCGGGCGGACCGGGCTGTTCGAGGTCTGCGACGCGAGCCCCTACCTGTCCCGGGCGGCGAAGTACCACGGGGAGCAGACCGAGGAGCCCTGCCCGATCTGCCGCCGCGCGCAGCTGACCCGGGTGAGCTACGTCTACGGCGACGGGTTGGGGCCGGTCTCCGGGCAGGCGAAGACCGGGCCGGAGCTGACCCGGATGGACGCCGCCCAGGACGAGTTCTCGGTGTACACCGTGGAGGTCTGCCGCGGGTGCGGCTGGAACCACCTGGTGACCTCGTTCGTCCTCGGTGCCGAGCCGGTCCCCGGCCGGGCACCCCGGCGCACCCGGCGCCGGGCCGCGACCGAGTAGCCACTCCCGCCCGCCCTGCCCGTCGGGCCCCACCTGTGGTGCGTGCCACCACCCGTGCACAGCTGAAGACGTCATCCTTGGCGTGCCGGCGTACCCGCCGCCGCCCACACACTCGAGGAAGGGGCCTGCGCGTGCCTCCCCACGACGAGACCGCCCGCGTCTCATCGGGCCCGGTCCGCCGTCCGCCGGCCGCCCGTGGCACCACCGGCAGCGGCGGCAGCCGCGCGACGCCCGCCCGCGGCGGGACCGGCGCATCGCGCGGTGGTGGTACCGGTGCGTCCCGGTCCGGTGCGCCGGGCCGCCCCGCCGGCAAGCGCCCGGCCGCCGGTGGCGGCGGGGGCCGCCCGCCGGGCAGCCGGCCGCCGACGGCCAAGGGTGGGGGTCGCGGCGGCGGGGGCGGCAAGAAGAAGCGCGCCACCAAGCAGCGCCGACGCCGCTGGCTCAAGATCGTCGCCGGCGCCTTCCTGAGCATGCTCGTGCTGCTCGGGGTGTTCGTCGGCGTCGTCTACGCCACCACCGAGGTGCCCTCGCCCGAGTCGGTGCAGAACGCGCAGACGACGGTCGTCTACTACTCCGACGGCGTCACCGAGATGGCGCGGCTGGCGGAGGCGGGCGGCAACCGGACCAACGTCGGGCTGGAGCAGATCTCCGAGCCGGCCCAGAACGCGATCCTCGCCGCGGAGAACCGCGACTTCTACACCGACCCCGGCATCTCCTTCACCGGGATCATGCGGGCGGCGTGGAACAACCTCACCGGCGGCTCCACCCAGGGTGGCTCGACGATCACCCAGCAGTACGTGAAGAACGCCTTCCTGACCTCCGAGCAGACCTTCAGCCGGAAGTTCAAGGAGCTCTTCCTCGCCGTCAAGCTGGACAACGAGTACTCCAAGGAAGAGATCCTGGAGAACTACCTCAACACCATCTACTTCGGCCGCGGCGCCTACGGCATCGAGGCCGCGGCGAACACCTTCTTCGGGGTGCCGGCCGCCGAGCTCACCGCCGAGCAGGGCGCGGTGCTCGCCGTCCAGGTGCGCAGCCCGAGCTCCTACGACCCGGAGGTGAACCCCGAGGGCGCGCAGGACCGCTGGGGCCGGGTGCTCGACGGCATGGTCGAGGAGGGCTGGCTCGACCCCGCGGCCCGCGCGGCCGCGGTGTACCCCGAGGTGCGGCCCAACACCGGCTCGAACTTCGGTTACCCGGAGGGTCCGGAGGGCCTGGTGGCCCAGGCGGCCGTGCGCGAGGTGGAGCAGATGGGCTACCCGAACGTCTGGGGCTCCGGGCTGCGCATCATCACCACCCTGGACAAGGGCAAGCAGGACGCCGCCGTCGCCGCGGTGAACGAGGTGATGGCCGGTGAGCCGCCGGCGCTGGAGGAGGCGCTGGTCGCCGTCGACCCGCGGACCGGCGGGATCGTCGCCTACTACGGCAACGCCCGCAGCACCCCGGGTGAGGACGGGGCGCCGATCATCGACTACGCCCAGGCGCAGCGGCCGCCGGGCTCGTCGATGAAGCCCTACGTGCTGGCCACCGCGCTGGAGGACGGGATCAGCGTCGACGCCCGCCGCAGCGGGCGCTCGCCGCAGGAGTTCGAGGACCGGCCCGGGCTGCCGGTGCGCAACTCCAGCAACGCCCAGTGCGCCTCCTGCACGCTCAAGGAGGCGATGACCAAGTCGCTGAACACCACCTACTACGGGCTCGCGCTCGAGGTGGGCCCCGAGGAGGTGCGCCAGACCGCGCTGGCGGCGACCGGCCTGCCGGAGGTGTGGTCGGGTGGCTCGCTCAACGGTCAGCCGGTGCTCACCGACGACAACGGCAACACCGGTGGTTCGATCGGCATCGGCCAGTACGAGATGCGCCCGATCGACCAGGCCGTCGGCTTCGCCACCTTCGCGGCCGGCGGGGTGCGCCACGACCCGCACTTCGTCGCCGAGGTGCGCGACAGCGCCGGTGGGGTGCTCCGGACCAACGGGGCGCTCGCTCCGCAGCAGGTCATCCCGCCGAACGTGGCCAGCGACGTCACCTTCGCGCTGGAGGACGTCGCCTCCTCCTCCCGGCTGGGGCTGGCCGGCAACCGCCCGGTGGCGAGCAAGACCGGCACCCAGGGGCTCAACGACGACGACAACTCCGACGCCTGGATGGTCGGCTACACCCCGTCGCTGGCCACCGCGGTGTGGATCGGCACCGGCTCGGCGCAGCCGATCGAGAACGCCTCGGGCCGGATCATCTACGGCTCGGGCCTGCCCGGGGAGATCTGGCAGGAGTTCATGAACGCCGCGCTCGCCGGCACCCCGGTGGAGCCGCTGCCCAGCCGGGCGCTGATCAAGGGCGACACCGGGGAGAGCGTGCCCGTGCCGGTGGTCACCCCGTCGGAGACGTCGCGGGCCCCGGTCGACGACGACGACGAGGAGGCGCCGACGACGTCGGCGCCGAGCACCAGCCAGGTGCCGACGCCCTCGTCCACCCCGCCGCCGGCGACCTCCAGCGCCCCGGCCCCGGCCCCGGCTCCCACGTGCGGTGTCAACGGCCTGCCGCCCTGCGCCCCGGAGCAGGCCCCCGTCGCACCGGGTCAGCAGACCGGGGTCGTCGGCCAGCCGGCCGTGCCCACACCGCCGCAGCGCTGACCGGGGCGGCAGACTGACCGCGTGAGCACCTCCCCCACGGGCCCGTCCGTGCCGGCCGACCAGCCGGCGGGCGGGCCCGTGGTGTCAGGTCCGGTGGTCTCAGGGCCGGTGGTGTTCGAGAAGCCGGACCGGGTGGTGCCCAGCTGGACCGACCCGGTGGCGATCCAGGCCAGCGAGGCGGTCGGCGGTCCCTGGGGCCGGCACGCGGTCACCGGCCGGGCGCGGTTCTGGACACCGCTGCGGGTCTGCCTGCTGTACACCGTCGCGGTGCTGGCGCTGGCCTGGGCCAAGCAGGCGCCGTGCGCCGCGGGCAACTGGAGCGGGTCCAGGCAGTACACGCACCTCTGCTACTCCGACGCCGTCGCGCTGTTCGGCAGCCGCGGGCTGGCCGAGGGACAGGTGCCCTACCTGGAATCCGCCGTCGAGTACCCCGTGCTGACCGGCGCGATGATGCAGTTGGCCGCCGTCATCGGCCGGGGGTGGGACGCGCTGGCCACCGGCTCCGGGCTGCTGCCCGACCCGGTCCCGGTCCTCACCTTCACCGTCGTCACCGCCCTGCTGCTGTCGGTGCTGGCGCTGCTGGTGACCCGGGGGGTGCTGGCACTCAGCGGCCGCCGGCCCTGGGACGCGGCGATGGTGGCGCTCTCCCCCGTGCTGCTCTTCCACGCCTTCACCAACTGGGACCTGCTCGCCGTGGCGCTCACCACCCTGGGCATGTGGGCGTGGGCCCGGCACCGCCCGGTGCTGGCGGGGGTGCTGCTGGGGCTGGCGGTCGCGGCGAAGTTCTACCCGCTGATCGTGCTGGGGGTGCTGTTCGCGCTGTGCGTGCGGGCCGGCCGGCTGCGCGCCTGGCTGGCCACCGTCGTCGCCGCCGGTGCCGCCTGGCTGGTGGTGAACGTGCCGGTGGCGCTGGCGGCGCCGGAGAACTGGGCGCGCTTCTTCACCCTCAGCGACACCCGCCCGGCCAACCCGGAGTCGATCTGGGCGCTGCTCATCGACTGGTCCGGGGACCGGTTCCTCGACGGCCCGCTGGCCGAGGGGCAGGCGCCGGAGCAGCTGAACACCGTGGTCGCCGTGGTGCTGCTGCTGGCCGCCGCCGGGGTCTGCTGGCTGGCGCTGGCCGCTCCGCTGCGGCCCCGGGTGCCGCAGCTGGCGTTCCTGCTGGTGGCGGCCTTCCTGCTGCTGAACAAGGTCTACAGCCCGCAGTTCGCCCTGTGGCTGCTGCCGCTGGCGGTGCTGGCCCGGCCGCGGTGGCGCTCGCTGCTGGCCTGGCAGGTCACCGAGGTGCTGGTGTGGGCGATGACGATGCTCTACTACCTCGGCGCCGACGAGCGCGGCGTGGGCGTCGAGTGGTTCTACACCGCCGTCGTGCTGCGGGACGTCGCGATCGTCGCGCTGATGGTGCTCGTCGTCCGGGAGGTGTGGCAGCCGGACCGGGACCTGGTGCGGCGCAGCTGGCCGGGGGTCGACGACCCCGCCGGCGGGGTGCTGAACGGCGCCGTCGACCGGGTGGTGCTGCGCCGTCGGCGATCCTCCGGATCGCACCGCGCCCAGGTGCCGTCCCCCCGTTGGGCTGAGCCGTTGCGTCGTCCGCTCGCGGGACCCTCCGGGCCCCACTCCTCACGACAGGGCTGAGCGCAGCCGGCTGATCTCCGCCGCGTGCGAGGCGGTGTCCCCGGGCGTCTCCAGCACGACGGGGCAGCCGGCCTCCCGGGCGACGTGCAGCAGCAGCTCGACCGGGATCTCCCCGCCGTCCAGCGGGGCGTGCCGGTCGCGGCCGGAGCCGGCGGGGTCGCGGCTGTTGTTCAGGTGCACGAGGTCGATGCGCCCGGTGACCGCCCGGACGTCGTCGACGACGCGGGCCAGGTCCCACCCGGCCGCCCAGGCGTGGCAGGTGTCGAGCACGAAGCCGGCTCCGAACTCGCCGACCGCCTCCCAGAGCCGGCCCACCGCGGCCAGCTCGCGGGCCATCGCGTTGTCCCCGCCGGCGGTGTTCTCGATGAGCACCGGGACGCCGAACCCGCCGTCGTCGGCCTGCCGGGCGAAGGTCTTGCGCCAGTTGTCGAACCCGGCCGCGGGGTCGTCCTTCGCCAGCACGTGCCCGCCGTGCACGACCATGCCCCGGGCACCGACGGCGGCCGACGCCTGGGCGTGCTGGCCGAGCAGCTTGCGGCTGGGGATCCGGATCCGGTTGTTCGTCGAGGCGACGTTGAGCACGTAGGGGGCGTGCACGAACACGGCGACGTCGGAGCCGAGCAGCGCCTCGGCGTCCGGGCGCGGCTTCGGTGCCTTCCAGCCCTGGGGATCGGCGAGGAACACCTGGACGGCGTCGGCATCGAGCTCGGCGGCGCGGGCCAGCGGGCCGCCGTCGGCCAGCTCGTTCTCCTCGGTCAGGCCCGGTCCGACGTGCACGCCGATCAGCTGTTCAGCCACGCGCAGGAGAGTAGGCGCACCTGCCGCGCGGACACGGTGGGTGGAGTGCACTGGTAGCCTGGCCGGTGCGCGTCCTCTCCTGCTCTCTGCAGGTCCGGGCGCGCGACGCATGTACGACCCTCCTGCTGCAGACACCCTGCGGCCGCTGAGACCAGAGGAGGTGGGGTTCTCCGTGCGTAACTACGAACTGATGATCATCCTCGACCCTGAGCTCGAGGAGCGGACCATCGCTCCCAGCCTGGATCGTTTCCTGACCGTCGTCACCAACTCCGGTGGCACCGTCAAGACCGAGATCTGGGGCCGCCGTCGGCTGGCCTACGAGATCGACAAGAAGGTCGAGGGCATCTACGCCATCGTCGACATCCAGGCCGAGCCGGCCGCCGTCGCCGAGCTGGACCGTCAGCTGAACCTCAACGAGTCCATCCTGCGCACCAAGCTGATGCGCCCCGAGGCTCACTGACCATGGCCGGCGAGACCGTCATCACCGTCATCGGGAACCTGACGGCCGACCCGGAGCTGCGGTTCACCCCGTCCGGCGCCGCCGTCGCCAACTTCACCGTCGCCTCGACGCCCCGCACCTTCGACCGTCAGACGCAGGAGTGGAAGGACGGCGAAGCGCTGTTCCTCCGCTGCAACGTCTGGCGTCAGGCTGCGGAGAACGTCGCCGAGTCGCTCACCCGTGGTTCGCGGGTCATCGTCTCGGGCCGGCTGAAGCAGCGGTCCTTCGACACGAAGGAAGGCGAGAAGCGCACCGTCATCGAGCTCGAGGTCGACGAGATCGGCCCCTCCCTGCGGTACGCCACCGCCAAGGTCACCCGCGCTGCGCGCAGCGATGGTGGCGGCGGCGGGTTCAGCGGCGGCAACAGCGGTGGCGGCGGTGGCGGCGGCTTCTCCGGTGGCGGGGCGAGCGACCCCTGGTCCACCCCGCCGGCGTCCTCCGACGAACCGCCCTTCTGACGAAGGACCCCTCGCCCCCCACGCCTCGCTCTGCTCGGCGCGGGCCCCTGCGAGGGGCCATCCCGATCTCATCCACGAACTAGCCCTGGAGAACTCCGGTGCCCAAGCCCCCTGTGCGCAAGCCCAAGAAGAAGGTCTGCCAGTTCTGCAAGGACAAGGCGACCTACGTCGACTACAAGGACACGACCCTGCTGCGGAAGTTCATCTCCGACCGCGGCAAGATCCGTGCCCGCCGCGTCAGCGGCAACTGCAGCCAGCACCAGCGTGACGTCGCCGTGGCCGTGAAGAACAGCCGCGAGATGGCCCTGCTGCCCTACACCTCCACGGCGCGCTGATCATGAGCACCATGAAGCTGATCCTGACGCAGGAGGTCACCGGTCTCGGTTCCTCCGGCGACACCGTCGAGGTCAAGGGCGGCTACGGCCGCAACTACCTCCTGCCCCGCGGGCTGGCCATCGTGGCCACCCGGGGTGCCGAGAAGCAGGTCAACAGCCTGCGCCGGGCGCGTGCCGCCCGCGACGTCGCGTCGCTGGAAGACGCGCAGTCGATCGCCGCGCGGCTGGGCGGCCTGACCGTCACGCTGCCGGCCCGGGCCGGCGAGGGTGGCCGGCTCTTCGGCCGGATCACCACCGCCGACGTCGCCGCCGCGGTCACCGCCGCCGGTGGCCCGGAGCTCGACCGTCGCCGGATCGAGATCCCCAGCAGCATCAAGACGACCGGCGCCCACACCGTCACGGTGCGGGTGCACCCCGAGGTCTCCGCATCGGTGAACCTCGAGGTCGTCGCCGGCTGACACAGCCGGCACCAGCACCGCCCACGAGGGGCGTCGGACTCCGGTCCGGCGCCCCTCGTGGCGTTCCCGGGGCCGATCCCGGCAGCGTGTCCACCCGTCGTCCACAAGATCGCCGGCCCGGCGTGGCGTCGTTCCGGCGGCGACCGGCGCACCGGGTCGACTTGTCCACAGATTGTGGACACAGCGGTGCACAACGGTCCCGGCGGTGGGGGACGCAGCGCGCTCGTCCCCGGTCGTGAGAGCGCTTCCCCGCGCCCGGACGCGCCGCCGGCGACTCCGCCGCCGCCGCGGCCGTGTTCCCGACCGGATCGGGCCGCGTTCACCCGCCGGCCACGCCGCCGGATCCCCGGATCGCCGGGCCGCCCGCCGCGGCGTGGCCGCGTCGATCCCCGCGATACGGGTGTGACCAGCGGGAACGCCGGCGACACGCCGACGGCGCGCCGCGCCGGGAAGTAGCGGACTTTCTCCCGTCCACAGCCTGGGTGCGGCTGCTCCGCAGGTGACGAGGGGGTTGCCGCGACGCGACCGGTCGCCGTCCCCCCTGCCGTCCACACGGTGACCGCCGTCGTCCACCGACTTGTCCACAAGTTGTGCAGATCGACGTGCACAGCGGTGTTGGACGCGGGGGCGTCAGCTTCCTAACGTCCTCCCCAGCTGCCGCCGGGCACCGAACCTGTCGGTGCCCGGCGGTAGCAACGACCCGACGGTCGGCGCCCGCCCGGCAGCGGCCGGCCGTCGTGCGGTCAGCACCAGTGCACAGCAGCAGCCGGCCCCGACGTGGGCCGGCGGACAGGGAGATCCAGCGTGGCGGTCGTCGACGACATCAGCCGGCCCAGGCCGACGGCTCCGGAGTACGACCGTCAGCCCCCTCAGGACGTCGCGGCCGAGCAGTCGGTGCTCGGCGGCATGCTGATGAGCAAGGACGCGATCGCCGATGTGGTGGAGGTCCTGGCCGGTCCCGACTTCTACCGCCCGGCGCACCAGATCGTCTTCGACGTCATCCTCGACCTCTACGGGCGCGGTGAGCCGGCCGACGCGATCACCGTGGCCGCGGAGCTGAACCGCACCGACCAGCTGTCCAAGATGGGCGGCGCGGTCTACCTGCACACGCTCATCGCCTCCACGCCCACCGCGGCGAACGCCGGCTACTACGCCGCGATCGTCGCCGAGCAGGCCGTGCTGCGGCGGCTGGTCGAGGCCGGCACCCGGGTCGTGCAGCTGGGCTACGGCGCCGCCGGCGGCAAGGGCGACGTCGACGACATCGTCGACCGCGCCCAGCAGGAGATCTACGACGTCACCGAGAAGCGGATGAGCGAGGACTACTCGCGCCTCTCCGACGTCCTGCAGCCGACCATGGACGAGCTCGACGCGATCGCCTCCCGGGGCGGCACGGCGCGTGGTGTCCCCACCGGGATCCGTGACCTCGACGAGCTCACCAACGGCCTGCAGTCGGGCCAGATGGTCGTCATCGCCGCCCGCCCCGGCGTCGGGAAGAGCACGCTGGGGCTGGACATCGCCCGGTCGGCGACGGTGAAGCACCACATGCCCGCGGCGATCTTCTCGCTCGAGATGAGCAAGCACGAGATCACCATGCGTCTGCTGTCGGCCGAGGCGAAGGTGCCGCTGCACCACATGCGGGCCGGCACGCTGTCGGACGAGGACTGGTCGAAGCTGGCCCGCCGGATGGGCGAGATCGCCGACGCCCCGCTCTACATCGACGACTCACCGAACATGACGATGATGGAGATCCGGGCCAAGGCGCGGCGGCTCAAGCAGCGCAACGACCTCAAGCTGATCGTCATCGACTACCTGCAGCTGATGACGTCGGGCAAGAAGGTCGAGAGCCGCCAGCAGGAGGTCTCGGAGTTCTCCCGTGCGCTCAAGCTGCTGGCCAAGGAGCTCGAGCTGCCGGTGATCGCGATGAGCCAGCTGAACCGTGGGTCGGAGCAGCGTCAGGACAAGAAGCCGATGCTCTCCGACCTCCGCGAGTCCGGCTCGATCGAGCAGGACGCCGACATGGTGATGATGATCCACCGCGAGGACATGTACGAGAAGGAGTCCCCGCGGGCCGGCGAGGCCGACATCATGCTGGTCAAGCACCGCAACGGCCCCACCGCGAACGTCACCGTCGCCTTCCAGGGCCACTACAGCCGCTTCGTCGACATGGCGAACTGAGCCACGTGCGCACACTGGTCGAGCCGACCACGCGGCTGCATGCCCCGTGGCTGGCGGCGCATCGCGAGTGGGGCACCGGGGTGCACGAGGACGGGGCCGGCCTACGACCCGAGGACGACGTCGAGACGCCGCAGGGGTTCGCCGCGTGGGTGGACCGGCTGCGGAGTGAGTCCGACCCTGCGGTGCCGACCGCCGAGGGGCGTGTGCCCTGCACCTGCTGGTGGATCGTCGACGGTGACACGGTCGTGGGCGCCATCGCCCTGCGCCACCGGCTGAACGACTTCCTGCTCCGGGCGGGCGGGCACATCGGCTACGGCATCCGCCCCTCCGCTCGTCGCCGCGGGCTGGCGACCTGGGCGTTGGGTGAGGTCCTGCCGACGGCCAGGGCGCTGGGCCTGGACCGCGTCCTGGTCACCTGCGCCGATGACAACGTGGGGTCCGCGCGGGTCATCGAGCGGGCCGGCGGACTGCTCGAGGACGTCCGCGACACCGAGCTGGGGCCGACCCGCCGCTACTGGATCACGCTCTGACCGACCGGATCACCGTCGGGACGTGCTGAGGGCGGTCTCCGGCAGGCCCGTCACCGTCCGTGTTCTGACACCACCGGGACGCGTCGGCGGATCCCCCGATCAGGTGGACCTTCCGGCCGGCTCTCAGGGTGCGCGGTGAACCAGCCGATGAAGACCAGACGTCGTCATCTGTCCGCACCCGGAGGTCCCGTGTTCGCCCTGTTCACCACCCTGCTCGCCAAGGCGGTCCCCGCGGGGCTCGCCGCCAAGGTCGCCGTCGCGGCCGCCGCCGTCACCGTCGTGGGCGGCGGGACGGCGGTCACCGCACAGGCCCTGGAGTCGCCCGCCGCGGTGGAGGAGAGCGCGCCGGTCACCGAGGCCCCGGCCACCACCGAGGGCGAGCCGACCAGCGACGCCGAGCCGACCACCGACCCCGCGGAGGAGCCCGCACCGGCCGAGCCGGTCGAGGAGACCCCCACCGAGCCCGTCGAGGAGCCCGTGACCACGGACCCGGTCGAGGCGCCGGAGGTCACCGAGCCGGTCGAGGAGCCGGTCGTCGAGCCGGTGGACCCCGACACCGAGCCCGCGCCGGCCCCGGCCGCCCCGAAGAACCACGGCCAGGCGGTGTCCGAGGTCGCGCACCAGAGCTTCGAGTCCGGCCGCGAGCACGGCCGCGCGGTCTCCGAGGCGGCTCGCCAGAACGGCGGCGGCAAGAAGGACCGGGAGCCGGCCCCCGCGCCGGCCCCGGCTCCCGAGCCGGCCCCTGCCCCCGCGCCGACCGAGGGCACCGGTGAGGTCGCTCCGCAGCAGGCGCTCGTGGAGCAGACCGGTGGCAACGGCAACGGCAACGGCAACGGCAAGGGGAACGGCCGCCAGGGCTGACCCGCCGCGGGGGGGGGGGGGGGGGGGGGGGGGGGGGGGGGGGGGGGGGGGGGGGGGGGGGGGGGGGGGGGGGGGGGCGCGGCCGGGGGGGGGGGGGGGGGGGGGGGGGGGGGGGGGGGGGGGGGGGGGGGGGGGGGGGGGGGGGGGGGGGGGGG
>NZ_JBJHAQ010000021.1:0-71085 GCF_054051115.1 Modestobacter sp. SYSU DS0904
CCCCCACCCCCCCCCGCCCCCCCCCCCCCCCCCCCCCCCCCCCCCCCCCCCCCCCCCCCCCCCCCCCCCCCCCCCCCCCCCCCCCCCCCCCCCCCGAGACCGGGGGCGGGAGCGTGGTCCGGCCGTACGGGGACACCACCGGCGACGGCATGGTGCAGACGTCGTTCACCCTGCCGGTGCCACCTGGGCCCAGGGCCGAGGGGGCCGCGCTGCAGCTGGCGCAGAAGATGGGCATCGAACCGGCGATGGTGGTGCACAGCACCGGCATCGGTGGTGCGGGCGGGCCGGCGGGCGAGGGCGCCGCCTACACCTTCTTCGTCGTCTACGGCAGCGTCCGGCACCTGGTCGACCTCGACGCCGTCCAGGTCGAGGAGCGCCCCTACCCGCTGCTGTCGCCGAGCGAGGTGAACGCCGCGATCAAGACCCGGCTGCGCCGCAGCCTCGTCGTCCTCGGCGCCTGCATCGGCACCGACGCGCACACCGTGGGGATCGACGCGATCCTCAACCTCAAGGGCTTCGCGGGGGAGAAGGGCCTGGAGTACTACCGCGAGCTGCAGGTGGCCAACCTCGGTGCGCAGGTCGGCGTGGCCGAGCTGGTCCGTGCGGCCCGGTCCCGGCGGGCCGACGCCGTGCTGGTCTCCCAGGTGGTCACCCAGCGGGACGCCCACCTGCGCAACACCCGCGAGCTCGCCGGCGCGTTCCGCGAGGCGATGGGGGAGTCCCGGCCGCTGCTGGTGGTCGGCGGCCCCCGGTTCGACCCGGCGATGGCCGCCGAGCTCGGCGTGGACAAGGTCTTCGGCCGGGGGACGACGCCCGGCGAGGTCGCCAGCTATCTCGTGCACGCCCTGGTCCCCGAGGAGGCAGCCCCGTGACCGACGCCCGGGTCGGACTGACCGTCACCCACCGCCGCTACGTCGCGCACGCGCACGCCCACTACGGCGGCGACCTCGTCGACGGGGCCTACACGCTGGGCCTGTTCGGCGACGTCGCCACCGAGGTCGCGATCCGCGCCGACGGGGACGAGGGGCTGCTGGCCGGCTATTCGGACGTCCGGTTCCTCGCCCCGGTGCAGGCCGGCGACGTGCTGGAGGCCTCCTGCGAGATCGTGCGGGTGGGCCGGCGGAGCCGGGAGCTGCGCTGCTGGGCGGAGGTCGTCGCGCGCGCGGAGCCCTCCCGCGGCGCGTCCGCGGCCCGGGTGCTCGACCCGCCGCTGCGGGTGGTCGAGGCGGTCGCGACGCTGGTGGTCCCGGCCCCCACCACCTGAGCCCCCACCACCTGAGCACCCGGCGACCGGACCCGCCGTGTCGACTTGGCGACACGGCGACACGGGAGCGAGTCGCCTTGTCGACCTGGCACGCCGTCGCCAGGTAACGATGGGGTAACGGTCCGACCCGTTCGTCACCGGCGGGCCCCCGGTGGTTCCCTCACGCGTCGCCGGTCCCTAGTGTCGGCGCGGTCGCCCCGGGCAGACCGGACCGCAGTCCGGTCCCGCCCTCCGGGGCCCCGCGTCACCAGACAACGGCGCAGCGGTCGCACCCAGCCGCCGCTGCACCGGCCCGAAGGCGCGGGGCCCCAGGGCCGGCCAACAGGGCCGACCGGCAGGACCGGCCGGGACGGCGTCCCGGGATGGGATGCTGGAGGGAGGTCGCCGCACCCGGTGCGGCGACCCCCGGCCCCGTTCCCACGCGGCCGACCCATCTCCCGGACCGTCGTCCGGGTCAGCGCGGAGGGCGGTGGCGCCGACAGTGGCGGTGAGCGGCACGGTGACGGCGGACCCGGCCGAGGTCCCGGCCGGACGGCCGGCGCCCGCGCGCACCCGGCGGTGGCCCGCACGGCTGCCCTGGCGCACCGCGGTCGCCGCGCTCGGTGGGCTGGCCGTCTACCTGGCGTTCCCCGCGCACGACCTGTCCGCCCTCGCCGTGCTCGGCCCGGCCGCACTGGCGCTCGCCGTCCACGGCCAGCGGGTCCGCGGCGGCCTGTGGCTGGGCCTGGTCCTCGGGCTGGTCACGATGGTGCCGCTGCTGTCCTGGAGCGGGATCTACGTCGGCTCCTTCCCGTGGCTGGCGCTCGCGGTCACCGAGGCCGCCTACTTCGCACTGCTCGGCGGCGCGACGGCGCTCACCTCCCGGCTGCCCGGGTGGCCGGTGTGGGCCGCGGCGCTGTGGGTCGCCCAGGAGGCACTGCGCGGTCGCTGGCCGCTGGGCGGCTTCCCCTGGGGCCGGCTCGGCTTCAGCCAGGCGGAGGGACCGTTCACCGCGCTGGCCGCCTACGGCGGGGTGCCGCTGGTCAGCTTCGCCGTGGCCCTCACCGGGACGCTGCTGGCCGCCGCCGCCATCCGGGCGCTGGGCGCGGGGTCGGCGAGGCGCGCGGGAGAGGGGAGGAGCCGCCGGACGGCGCTGCGTTCCGCCGCCGTCCTGGCCGTGGCCGCCCTCGCCGTGCCCGCCGTCGGTGCACTCGCCTGGCTGCCACTGGCCGGGTCCTCGCTCACCGAGGGCGGCCCGACCCGAACCGTGGCCGTGATCCAGGGGAACGTGCCGCGCGCCGGCCTGGACTTCAACGCCCAGCGCCGGGCGGTGCTGGACAACCACGCGGCCGAGACGGTCCGGCTGGCCGACGCCGTCGCCGCAGGCGTGACCGCCCAGCCGGACCTGGTCATCTGGCCGGAGAACAGCTCCGACATCGACCCGTACACCAACGCCGACGCCGCGCGGGTGATCAGCCGCGCCGCGGCGGCCATCGACGCGCCGATCCTGGTCGGCGCCGTGGTCCAGGGCCCGGGGCGGTTCATCTCCAACACCGGCATCGTCTGGGACCCGGTCACCGGCCCGGGGGAGACCTACGTCAAGCGGCACCCCGTCCCGCTCGCGGAGTACGTGCCGGCCCGTCCGTTCTTCCGCTTCTTCAGCCCCCTGGTCGACCGGGTCACCGACTTCGTGCACGGCACCGAGGTGGGCACGCTGGACATCGGCGGAGCCCGGGTCGGCGACGTCATCTGCTTCGAGGTGGCCTACGACGGGCTGGTCGCCGACGTCGTGGACGACGGGGCGGGGATGATCGTGGTGCAGACCAACAACGCCACCTTCGGCTACACCGACGAGACCGAGCAGCAGCTGGCGATGGGCCGGCTCCGCGCGGTCGAGTTCGGCCGGACCGTGGTGGTGGCCGCGACGAGCGGGGTCAGCGCCATCATCGCCCCGGACGGCTCGCTCGCGCACCGCTCGGAGCTGTTCACCGCCGACTCCTTCGTCGAGCCGATCGCCCAACGCGACCAGCGCACCGTCGCCCAGCGGCTCGGCGCCGCACCGGAGTGGGTGCTCACCGCGGTCGGCGTGGGCGCCGTGCTGACCGCCGTCGGCACGGGCCTGGCCCGCCGGCGGAGCGCCCGGTGACGGCAGCGGCAGCGCCCGGACCGGTGCTCGTGGTGATCCCCACCTACGAGGAGGTGGGCAGCCTCGGCACGGTGCTGGACCGGCTGCACGCCGCCGTCCCGGCGGCCCACGTGCTGGTCGTCGACGACGCCTCACCGGACGGCACCGGCGAGCTGGCCGACGCCCGGGCCGCCGCCGACGACCGGGTGCACGTGCTGCACCGGGCCGGCAAGCAGGGGCTCGGCCCGGCCTACGTCGCCGGCTTCCGCTGGGCCGCCGAGCACGGCTACGCCGTGGTGGTCGAGATGGACGCCGACGGGTCGCACCCCCCGGAGCGGCTGCCCGCCCTGCTGGCCGCACTCGCCGACGCCGACCTGGTGCTCGGGTCGCGCTGGGTGCCGGGCGGGCGGGTGCAGGACTGGCCGCGTCGTCGCCAGGCCATCTCCCGCATCGGCAACCTCTACACCCGCTGGGCGCTGCGGCTGCCGCTGGCCGACGCGACCGGCGGTTTCCGGGCGGCCCGTGCCGACCTGCTGGCCCGGCTGCCGTTCGACCAGGTGGCCAGCCAGGGCTACTGCTTCCAGGTCGACTGGGCCTGGCGGGCGGTACGCGCCGGCGCCCGGGTGGCGGAGGTGCCGATCACCTTCACCGAACGCACGGTGGGCCGGAGCAAGATGAGCGGCTCGATCGTTGGGGAGGCGTTGGCGCGGGTCACCTGGTGGGGCGTGCTCGACCGGCTGGCCGACCGGCTGCCCGGACGGGTGCCCCGTCCGGTGCCCGCGCACAGCCGCGACGGGCGGACACGGGCGCTCCAGTAGGAGCGCCGGCCGCCCGCCTCCGCGGCAGGAGAGGAGAGAGACATGGCCATGGGCTCCGCGATCGGCGGGAGCACCCCGCGGCGGCGACCGTCCTCACGCTGGCGGACGGCGGTGGGGCTCGGCGCGCTGGCCGAGGTCGTCGTCTTCGTGCTCGTCGCCGCCTGGATCGGCGTCGGGTGGACGCTGCTGCTGGCGCTGGCGACCAGCGCCCTGGGCGGCCTGCTGCTGGCGCGTCAGGGCACCCGTGCGCTCACCGAGCTGCGGCTGCGGGCCGAGGAGCACCGTGCGCCGGGTCGCGCTCTGGGCGACGCCGGCCTGGTCGCCCTCGGCGGGCTGCTGATGGTGCTGCCCGGCTTCATCGGCGACCTGCTCGGGCTGATGTGCCTGCTGCCGGGCACCCGGGCGCTGCCGCGGGCGCTGATCGCCCGGGGGGTCGCGCGGCGGCTGCCCGACCGCTGGCTGGGGCCGGTGCGGGTACGGGCCACCCGGACCGTCGACGGGACGGTCGCCGACACCCCGGCCGACGAACACCGGGCCGACCAGCACCGGGCCGACGTGTACCGCGCGGGCCCGGCGCACCGGGTGATCGAGGGCCGGGTCGTCGAGGGTGAGGTCGAGGACGGGCCCGCCGGTCGCTGACCCGGCCCCGGACGCGGAACGGCCCCGGTGGGAGATCTCCCACCGGGGCCGTACGCAAGATGCTGGAACGGCCCGCCTCCAGGGGCCCGCCGCGAGCTCGCGGGCGGTGGGGAGGAGGCGGGCCCTTCTTCAGCTGGCGCGGGTGCGCCGCCCGCGGAGCACCTCGAGGCGCTCGGCGAGCACCTCCTCGAGGTCGTCCACCGAACGGCGCTCCAGGAGCATGTCCCAGTGCGTGCGCGGGGGCTTGACCTTCTTGGGGGCGGGCTCGGATCCACCGACCAGCTTGGCCGCCGACCCGTCGTACTTGCACTCCCAGGTGTCGGGGAGCTCCGCGTCGTCGGCGAAGGGCACCGTCACGAGGTGGCCCTGAGCACACTTGTACTCGGCGTACTGCCGCTCGATGGGCGCGGTGTTGCGCTCGGTCTCATAGCTCACGCTGCCCAGTCGGCTTCCGCGCAGGGATCGCTCGCCCATGGCACACCGTCCTCTCGTGCTGATCTCGGTCTGGTCTGGGACTGCCCGGACGGCCGACTGCTCACGCATCCGGCTCGGGGTGTCGCAGAGGTCAACGACAGATGACGGAAGGAGATTCCGTGTCGTTCGACTGCTCATCATCGCATGGAGTGATGAACCAACGTTCAACCACCCCGGCGGGGGAGGGGAGGCAGCTCAGCGGAGGGCCAGCTGCCCCGGTCCGGTGGGGGTGGGGCCCAGCTGTCCGCGCGCGTGGTGGCGGCGGCAGAGCACCTGGTAGCGCACGGCCGGCTCCCCGGTGGCGCCGTCCGGCGCGGCGGCGGGCTCGGTGTCGGCGACGACGACGGTGGCGCCCTCGCGGACCATCGCCCCGTCGACCACCCGCGCGTTGAGCAGGCCCGGCAGCCCGCACCAGCACAGCACCACGACCTGCACGCGCTGGACGTCGTCGGCGAGCTCGAACAACCGCTGGGTGCCGGGGAAGAGCCGGGCCCGGAAGTCGGTGGTCAGCCCGAAGGCGAAGACGTCGACGTGGGACTCGTCGACCAGCTCGGCCAGCTGCTCGACCTGCGCGCCGGTGAGGAACTGCGCCTCGTCCACGATCAGGTAGTCGACCCGTTGGCCGGCCGCCCACCGGTCGCGGACCAGCAGCCGCACGTCGGTGCCGGTGCCGACCTCCACCGCGGTCCGGCACAGGCCCACCCGGGAGCTGATCTGCGCAGCACCGGAGCGGTCGCCCTGCGTGAGCAGCAGCCCGTGGCGGCCCTGCCGGCTCTGGTTGTGGTCCACCTGCAGCGCCAGGGTCGACTTGCCGCAGTCCATCGGGCCGTGGAAGAAGGTCAGGTGCGCCGGAGCCGGGTGCCGACGCCGGTCGCCGGCGACGGGTACCACCTCGATCGGGTCGATCGGATCGTCCAGGGGGGCGGGTGTCACAAACGCTCCGGAGGGGTGTTGCCGGCTTCGACGATCGCCCGGCGCATGTCCAGCCGGGCCAGCAGGAAGCCGCCGAGGACGAAGAAGAAGACCAGGCTGAAGATCGCGTACCGGTAGGAGTCGGTCAGCTGGTAGGTCAGCGCGAACAGGAAGGGGCCCAGCCAGCTGGTGCCGCGGTCGCTGAGCTCGTAGAAGCCGAAGTACTCGGCCTCCTTGCCCGGCGGGATCAGCTGGCTGAACAGCGACCGGGACAGTGCCTGGGTGCCGCCGAGCACGAACCCGATGACCACGGCGAGCAGGTAGAACTGCATCGCCGCCCCGGCCTGCACGAAGTAGGCGGCCACCAGCACACCGGTCCACACCACCAGGCCGCCGAGCACGGTGCGCTTGGCGCCGATCACCGCGGCGATCCGGCCCATCCCGATCGCGCCGAAGAAGGCGACCACCTGCACCAGCAGGATGGTCGAGACCAGGGTCGTCTGGGAGAGCTCGAGCTCCTCGGCGCCGTACTGGGCCGAGACGCCGATGATCGTCTGCACGCCGTCGTTGAACAGCAGGTAGGCGCCGAGGAACCACAGGGTCAGCCGGTAGCGGCGCATGTCCCGCAGGGTGGCGGCCAGCTGCCGGAAGCCACCCGACAGCGCGCCGCCGCCGGCCGGGACGACGGCGGACTCCCGCGGCCGGCGGTTGCGCAGCAGCGAGACGCTGACCACGGTGAACCCGGCCCACCAGATGCCCGCCGAGGCCAGGCAGATCCGCACCGCCTCGCCCTCGGTCAGCCCGAGGGCCTCGTACTGGGTGAACAGCGCCAGGTTCGCCGCGAGCAGCAGCGCACCGCCGAGGTAGCCGAAGGCCCACCCGCGGCTGGAGACGGCGTCCCGCTCGTCGGGGCCGGCCAGGTCGGGCAGCCAGGAGTAGTAGACGACGGTGGCGGCGCCGAAGCAGAGGTTGGCGGCGACGAACAGCACCGCACCCAGCAGGTAGCGCTCCCCGGCGACGAAGAACATCGCCGTGGTGGCCAGCGAGCCGACGGTGGCGAAACCCGCCAGCAGCTGGCGCTTGCGACCGCTGCGGTCGGCGATCGCCCCGGTGATCGGCAGCACGAGCACCTGGAGCACCACCGACAGCGACAGCACGTACCCGAAGTAGCTGCCCGACGGCATGCTGATCCCCAGCGGGTGGATCCGGCCCTCGGCGTCGGCGGCCGCCTCGGCGATCGAGGTGAGGTACGGGGCCAGGAAGACCGTCGTCACCGAGGTGTTGAAGACCGACATCGCCCAGTCGTAGGAGTACCAGCCGGCGCGTTCCCGGCGCAGCGCCCGGTCGGCGCGGGGGACGGCGGACCCGGCGGGCGCGGTCGGTGCGTCGGTCACGGGCGCAGGGTGTCAGCCGCGTGGGAGCGGGTCCAGCACCGGAGGCCGTGCCTCACGGGATGTCCTCGGGCACCACACCACCGGGGAAGGCGGCCACCGCGCTGGTGGGCCGGGTGGGGTCGACGAACGCGATCCGGTCGGTCGGCTGCCCGGCCCGCAGCGGAGCCAGGCCGCGGGTCAGCGCCGCGGCGATCCGCACCCGGGCCCGGTTGGCGTCACCGACCCGGCCCGGGTCCAGGTCCTCGAAGAACACCGGGGCGCCGATGTGCACCCGCAGCGCGGGCTGCCGCCACAGTGCCCGCAGCAGCGTGCGCAGCTTCCCCCAGTCGTTGGCGTACTGCAGCACCTCGTGGGCGCCCCACTGGCTGACCGGGATGACCGGGACGTCGGCGGCCAGCGCCATCCGGGCCAGCCCCGTGCGCCCGCGCTCCGGCCACCCGTCGGCGGTCAGCCCGACCCGCCCCTCGGGGTAGGCGACCACGTGGCCGCCGGCGGCCAGCGCCACCCGGGTGACGCGCAGCGCGTGCGCGGCGACGTCGGTGCCCCGGTCGACCCGGATCCCGCCGGCCCGCTCCAGCAGCGCGCCGGCCACCGGGGCGGTCATGATGCCGCGGGTCGCCATGAACCGGGGCGTGACGCCGGCCCGGTGCAGCGCCGCGGCGACGACGACGGTGTCGAAGTCGCCGATGTGGTTGGCCGCCAGCAGCAACGGGCCGTCCAGCCACTCCTCGGGGATGCCGCCGGTGACCTCCAGGCGACCGATGACGCCGGGCACCCGGTGCAGGCTGCGCAGCAGGGCACGCCAGAGCCACCACGGCGGCGCGGCCGCGATGGCCAGCTCCCGGGCGAACCAGTCGGGGTCCTCGGGGCCGACCAGCTCAGCCAGCTCCGGGGGCAGCGGCGGAGCCGCAGGTCGCCAGGACCGGACGCGGGCGGCCAGCCGGCCGGTCACGCGCCGGTCCACTGCCCGCGGGCGACCAGTACGTCCCGGAGCATCGCCGGACGGTCGGTCATCACCCCGTCGACGCCCAGGTCCAGCAGCTGCTTGGCATCGGCCTCGTCGTCGACGGTCCACACGTGTACCTGCAGGCTGCGGGCGTGTGCGGCCTCGATGAACCGCTCGTCGACCAGCGGACGACCGCCGAGAGCGAGCGGCACCTGGGCGCAGCCGGCCTGGATGCGGACCAGCCCCGCGGCCCGGGGCGAGTAGGAGGACAGCCGCAGGGCGGCGACGCCCTTGGGCCCCAGCGAGGTACAGACGTCGGGGCCGAACATCCGGCGGGCGGCGGCGACCCGGGCGTCGGAGAACGAACCCAGGCAGATCCGGTCCTCCATGTTCAGCCGACGCACGGTGCGCACCAGCGGGGCGAGCACCCCGGCGGCCTTGATGTCGAGGTTGAAGCGGACGTCCGGCCAGGCACCCATCAGGTCCTCCAGCGCCAGGATCGGCTCGCGGCCGCCGATCAGCGCGGGCTGGACCTCGCTCCAGCGGAGGCTCTCCACCCGCCCGGTGCGGTCGGTCACCCGGTCCAGGGTGGCGTCGTGGAAGGCGATCGGGACGCCGTCGGAGGTGACACGGACGTCGGTCTCCAGGTACCGGTAGCCCAGCGCCACACAGGCCTCGAAGGCGCTCGGGGTGTTCTCCAGATGGTCGATGGCGCCACCCCGGTGGGCCATCGCCAGGGGAGTGGGCCCGTCGAGGAAGGCGTAACGCGGGCCGGACACGGCATCACGCTAGCGGCGTCCCCCGGCGGCCCCGCGCAGGGTGCCGGGCGTGCGCGATGGGCGACCACGGGCGTGTCCCCCGGGAGCTGTCGGACCGGCCGTCTACCGTCTCGCTCGTGGGGGTCGAGCAGCACACCGGATCCCGTCCGGTACACCGGCAGCAGCGCGACGGCGACGAACGCCGCTGCGGGTGGTGCCGCACCCTGCTCCCGGTGCAGGAGTCCGTGGGGCGGCCCCGGTTGTACTGCGGCCAGGCGTGCCGGCAACGCGCCTACGAGCAGCGCTCCGCCAGCGCCAAGGCCGGTCTGTCCGACGACGTCGTGCTGGTGACCCGCGCCGAGCTCGACGCCCTGCAGGACCGGCTCTACCAGCTCCGCTGCGCGATCGAGGACGTGCAGACGACGCTGACGGAGAAGCCGACCAAGGCCGAGCTGGCACGCTCGCTCGAGGAACTGGTGCGTTCGACCGGCCGGCTGGACCGGCTCTGGCTCAACGGGCGCAGCGCCGGCTGACCGAGCCCAGCCAGGTGCCCCGATGACGAATCGTCACAGTGACGCAAGTCACCGAATGTCCCGACAGCCCCGGGGGAGCGGCAACTCTCCGTCAGTTGTCGCCGCTGTCCTCGTTGCGCTCCCCGATGCCCTCGCCGTCGCTGGTGTCGGGGAGGCCACCCTGCGACGGGTCGCCGGGCTCGTTGCCCGAGGTGTTGGTGCTCTCGTCGTCGGTCGTGCCGTCGTTGCGCTCGACACCGCCGCCGGCGGCGCTGCAGGCGGTCAGCACCGTCGGGCCACCGGCCAGGGTCAGTGCGACGAACAGAGCGGCCACCGGGCGTCGGATCCTCATGACCCGACCATAAGGACGCATGGCGCGGGCCGCCCGTCGAGACCTGTCCACCCGTCATTTCGTCATCGTGACGCAACACCGGGTGGGCAGGTGGACCAGGGGAGGGCGACCCCGACGGTCCACCGACCCTCCGAGCAGCTCGGGTCATGATCCACACGACGCCGAGGTGCCCAGGAGGACAAGATCATCTAGGAACGGCCGGCCCGGCGGTAGACCGTCGGGAGTTCGCCAGCCGCCACGAACCCGACAGCGCGGGAGTCACGAGCGTGGGGGTCGGACGTCGACGACGCCGTCGCGTCGTGGCGAGAACGAACACCGGTGCACGAGGCGAGCCGACAGACCGGCGAGCGAGAGCCCACCAGAACCGACCCGACCCCTCTCGGGCAGCTCACGCGTGCGCCGATAATCGACATTATGTCAAGTACTGGAGATCGACCGACTCCACCGGACCGGATCCCGTCCCACGAAGGCCACCAGACGGTCGACGGACGACGCCTCCGGCCAGGGCTCGACCCGGGCGGCGAACGACGTCCCGCGGGAGCCGTCGTCGAGCAGCCCACTAGCCAGGCTCAGCACGTCCTCGGCCAGGTCCGGCGGCAGCTGGCCCGCCCGGCCTCGTGCCGCGGCGACGTCCCAGCCGTGGACGGTGAACTCGATGGCGGAAGCCCGCGCCGCGGCGACGACCCGCTCCGCCGGCTGGTCGTGGCTCCCCCGCCGGCCGGCCGCCTGGAGCTGGTCGAGCAGGTCCCGGACCCGCTCGCAGGTGCGGGCGACCGGGTCCCCGTCGGACGACCCCGGCGACCCGGGCAGGTCCAGCCGGCCGGTCGCGAGCAGGCCGGCGAGGGCAGCGGCGACGTCGGCCAGGTGCGCGACCACGGCGGACACGTCCCAGCCGGTGCACGGCGTCGGCCGGTCGAGGTCGCCGGTGCGGAGGGCCCCGAGCTCCCCCAGGGCGTACCGACCGGCTCGTGCGGACAGCGCGACGGCAGCCGGGAGCACATCCCGGCCGGACTCGGTCACGTCGGTGGCTCAGGCGTCCGCGTGGGCGCGACCGCCGGTCACCGGCGCCATCCCCCAGGGCTCCACCGGGAGCACCTGACCGGTCTCCAGGAGCGACTTGAGGTTCGCCAGCACCGCCGGCCAGCCGTGCGAGACGCCATCGCGGCCGGCCTGATCGGCGAAGCGCTCGTGGGTGACGGTGAGCCGGACGATCCCCTCGTGCGGCTCGACCAGGAAGGTCACGATCGAGGGCTCCCCCGCCGGCTCGGCGTCCGGGTCGGCCGCCGACTCCTGGAACGTGACCACCAGGCGGGTCGGCGGCGTCGACTCCAGCACGCGCCCGGCGACGTCCACCTTGCCCGAGCCGTCGGTGCGCCGGTGCTCCCAGGTCGACCCGGTCTGCCAGTCGGAGACGTTGGCGTGCCCCCAGTAGCGGGCGGTCAGGTCGGCGTCGGTCAGCGCGTGCCACACCTGCTCGGCGCTCGCGCGGATGTAGGTGACGTACACGTAGTCGGGGACCCGTGCGGTGCCGGTGCTCGTGGCCATGGCCTGCTCCTCTGCCTGTTGCGTGATCGCGCTGATGGCGGAAAGCCGGGGCCGGTCGAAGGCCGAGATCCAGCGCTCCTGGATCTGGTGGATCGGCACCGGGTTGAGGTGGTGCAGCCGTTCCCGCCCCCGCCGGACGACGGTGACGAGGTTGGCGCGGTGCAGGACGTCGAGGTGCTGGGTCGCCGACTGCCGGGCCATGTCCAGGTGCGCGCAGAGCTCACCGAGGGTCTGCCCGTCCCGCTCCCGCAGCTGGTCGAGCAGCCGCCGCCGGGTCGGGTCGGCGAGCGCCTTGAAGACCGGGTCCATCCCGCTCGTCCCCGCATCCACGGGCATCATCATGCAGGTATTCGCCTGCATGTGTCAACGAACCGTCCGGTAGCCGCCACAGCTCAGCCGCGGAAGGACACGTCCCGCGTCTCCACCACCCCCGCGGTGCGGCCGGGCGCTGCTTGGAACTGCCAGTAGAGGTTGGTGTGCGCGATGACCTGCTCGACCGGCGGGGCACCCCAGGCGCTCTCGTCGCCGGCGGTGTGCGCGTCGCCCACCAGCGTGACGTCGTAGCCGCGGGTGAAGGCACCGTGGATCGTCGACCGGATGCAGGCGTCGGACTCCGCACCGGCCACGACCAGGCGGCCCACGGCGAGGTCGGCCAGCACGTCCTTCGAGGTCGGTGCCCTCGAAGGAGTCGCCGTAGGACTTGTGCACCAGGGGTTCGGACTCCCGGCGGGACAGTTCGGGGACGTACTGCCAGGCGTCGCTCTCCCGCGCCAGCTCCTCGTCCGAGTGCTGCACCCAGACGACCGGCACACCCTCGTCACGGGCCTTGTCGACGAGGCCACCGATGGCAGCGACCACCTCGTCGCGCCGGTGCGCACCCTCGACCACGCCGTTCTGCACGTCGATGACGACGAGGGCGGTGGTGGAGCGGTCGGGCAGCGTGGTCATGGCGGTCTCCCCTGCTGGTCAGCGGCTCGTGCGACGTCGCTGACGCTAGACCGGGCCACCGACGGATCCGCCCCTCCAGCGCCCGGCCGACGACCCGCCTCGAGGGCCCGCGAGGGGTTCCGACGACACGCGCGCCGGCGCGCTGGGGGCCTCCCCTCCCCCAAGGGCTGGTTGTTGCCATTTGTCAATATTCGTTGGGTTGTTGGGGATAACGGTCGTACCTCCGAAGGACGCGGGTTTGCCGGGCAGGTCAGGTCGGTAGGTGCGTCAAGGCGTCGTCCGTGCGCCACCGGTGCGGCCCAGCCCCGGCCACCCACCCCCAGGAGGACGACCATGCCCAGCCGGATCGAGGACTACGGCCTGATCGGCGACCTGCAGACCGCCGCACTGGTCGGCAAGGACGGCTCGATCGACTGGCTCTGCCTGCCCTCGTTCGACTCCGCGGCCTGCTTCGCCGCGTTGTTGGGCGACGAGCGCAACGGGCGGTGGCAGCTCGCCCCGGCCTCCGGCGGTACCTGCACCCGGCGACGGTACCGGGGCGACTCGCTGGTGCTGGAGACCGAGTGGGAGACCCCGACCGGCACGGTGCGGGTGGTCGACTTCATGCCGCCGCGGGGCGAGAGCCCGGACGTCGTCCGGATCGTCGAGGGGGTGTCCGGCCGGGTCCCGATGCGGCTGGACCTGGTGCTCCGGTTCGACTACGGCCACCTGGTGCCCTGGGTGCGTTCGGTGGCCGGCTGCCTGGTCGCCGTCGCCGGACCGGACGCGGTCTCCCTGACCACGCCCGTCGCGCTGCACGGGCAGGACCACACCACCTCGGCCGAGTTCGAGGTCGCCGCCGGGGAGCGGGTCCCGTTCGTGCTCACCCACCACGCGTCGCACCTGCCGCCGCCGGAGCCGGTCGACGCCGAGGAGGCGCTCACCAGCACGGAGGAGTTCTGGGCCGAGTGGATCGGCCAGTGCACCTACGACGGCGAGTGGGGCCCGGCGGTCCGCCGTTCGCTGATCACCCTGAAGGCGCTGACCTACCGCCCCACCGGGGGGATCGTGGCCGCCGCGACCACCTCGCTGCCCGAGGAGCTCGGCGGCAGCCGCAACTGGGACTACCGGTACTGCTGGCTGCGCGACGCGGCGTTCACCCTGCAGGCACTGCTCGGCACCGGCTACCTCGAGGAGGCGCGCGCCTGGCGGGAGTGGCTGCTGCGCGCCGTCGCCGGCGACCCCGCCGACCTCCGCATCATGTACGCGCTGGACGGGTCCCGGCGGATCCCGGAGTACGAGCTGCCGTGGCTGCCCGGCTACGAGGGCTCGGCCCCGGTGCGGGTGGGCAACGCGGCCGCCGGGCAGTTCCAGCTCGACGTCTGGGGTGAGCTGCTGGACGGCCTGCACCTGGCCCGTGAGTCCGGCCTCTCCCCCACTGCTGACGCCTGGGCGGTGCAGAAGGAGCTGCTGGCCTTCCTGGAGGGCGTGTGGGACACCCCCGACAGCAGCCTGTGGGAGGTCCGCGGTGAGCCCCGGCACTTCGTGCACTCCAAGGTGCTCGCCTGGGCCGGGGTCAACGGTGCGATCGAGGCGGTGGAGCGGCACGGCCTGGACGGGCCAGTCGACCGCTGGCGGGAGCTACGCCAGCGGATCCACGACGATGTCTGCGCCCGCGGCTACGACCCCGAGCGGCGGACGTTCACCCAGTTCTACGGCTCCGAAGGGCTGGACGCCGCGCTGCTGCTGATCCCGCAGGTGGGCTTCCTGCCCTGGGACGACGAGCGGGTGGTGGGCACCGTGGAGGCGGTCCAGCGCGAGCTCACCTCCGACGGCTTCCTGCTCCGGTACCACACCCATGCCGACGGCCGGGTCGACGGACTGCCGGGTGACGAGGCGCCGTTCCTGCTGTGCAGCTTCTGGCTGGCCGACGCGCTCAACGGCATCGGCCGCACCACCGAGGCGCGGGAGCTGTTCGAGCGGCTCCTCGGCCTGGGCAACGACCTCGGCCTGATGAGCGAGGAGTACGACCCGCGCACCGGCCGGCACCTGGGGAACACCCCGCAGGCGTTCAGCCACGTCGGCCTGGTGAACACCGCCCGGCACCTCAGCGGGCAGGTGCGGATGCCCGGCGAGCACGCCTGAGCCGGCCGGCGGCGGGAGTTCATCCCGCCGCCGGCCCGGGGTCAGGCGATCTCGCTCCGCTGGATCTGGAGCCAGCCCAGGACCATCGGCAGCGCGACCCACAGCGCCGCCGAGGTGCCGAACTGCGCCCAGCCCTGCCCGTCCAGCCCCTCCTCGAACAGCGGCATCGACGTCGTCGACAGGTCCAGCCAGTCGCTCACCCAGTTCAGCGCGGGCACCAGGCCGACCAGGATGCTGAACACCGTCGGCAGCACGAAGAACAGCACGATCGCCAGTGGCGAGCTGAGCAGCAGCATGCCGAACGCGACACCGGCCAGCACCGTCACCACCTGCGCGACGAGCACCTGACCCACCAGCGCGGCGCTGATGCCCCAGTCCATCTCCGTTTCGGTGAACACCGGGGTCAGCACCGTGGCCAACGCGGAGGCCAGGGCCGCGACGACCACGCCGAGCACGGCGAGCAGTGCGGCGGCGAGCACCTTCGCGACGAGCACCCGGGATCGTCGCGGCACCAGGGTGAACGTCGTCATCGCGGTGCGCTGCGACCACTCGCTGGTGACCAGCAGGATGCCCAGGACCGGCAGCAGGATGCTGATCGGCAACTGGGTGAAGCCGAAGTGGTCGGGGAACGTCTTCGGGATGTCCGGGACGAACAGGGAGAGCGCGACGACGGCGAGCACGGCCAGGCCGATGACGATCAGCAGCCAGCGTCCGGCGCGGGTGTCGTAGGACTTGCGCAGCTCCACCCGGACCAGCGTGGCCAGGGACGGTGCGCTGGGCGCCGCCCCGGTCCGGGGGCGCTCGGTGTCCAGGGTCGCGGTGCTCATGCCAGCACCTCCTGGACCTGCTGGCCGTTGCCGGAGCCGGTGAGCGACCGGAAGAGGTCCTCCAGCCCCGCTCCCCCGGCCGGCCCCAGCTCGGTGACGACGACGCCCGCCGCCGCCACCGCCTGACCGACGGCGAGCGCCTCGGCGTCGGCCACCAGGGCGTCGTCCGGGCCGGGTGAGACGCCGATGCCGGCGGACTCCAGCGCCTTGGCCAACAGGGCCCGGTCGGGGCTGCGGACCAGCGTGCCGCCGGTGCCGGCGAGCAGCTCGGCCTTGCTCCCCTGCGCCACGACCCGTCCGCCGGTGATGACGACGAACTCGTCGGCGACCGCCTCGACCTCGTGCAGCAGGTGGGAGGAGAGCAGCACCGTGCCGCCGCGGTCGGCGAAGCCGCGCAGCAGGCCGCGCATCCAGAAGATGCCCTCGGGGTCCAGCCCGTTGGCCGGCTCGTCGAGCACCAGCACCTGCGGGTCACCGAGCAGCGCCGTCGCCAGGCCCAGCCGCTGGCGCATCCCGAGCGAGTAGTTGCCCAGCCGCTTCCCCGCCGGTCGGCCGGCCAGCCCCACCCGGCCGAGCACCTCGTCGACCCGATCCTGGCCGACGCCGAGGACCATCGCCGACAGGGTCAGCACCTCCCGTCCCGTGCGGCCGGCGTGCTGCGCGCCCGCGTCGAGCAGCACCCCCACCTCACGGCCGGCGTTGGGCAGCTCGCGGTAGTGCTTGCCGTTGAACGTCGCCGTGCCGCTGGTCGGGGTGGCCAGGCCGACCAGGGCCCGCATGGTGGTCGACTTGCCGGCGCCGTTGGGCCCGAGGAAGCCGGTGACCGTGCCCGGCCTGCAGGTGAAGGACACGTCGGAGACGGCGACCTGCGCGCCGTACCTCTTCGTCAGGTTCTCGATCGTGATCATGATCCAGACCCTGCTCCGGCCGACCGGCCGTGCGCATCGGCCGGAAGTAGCCGATCACCCACGAGGCCCTCCCGACGGCGACCGGGAGGTGGACCTTGGTCGGTTCCAGCAGCACCCCGCGGCCCGTAGCCTCCGGGAGTGACCGTGTCCATCCACCCGGGGTCGGCGGCGAACGAGGGCCTCGAGCACCCCTCGCTGGTGCCGGCCCAGCTGCTGGCCGCGCCGGGCGCCGCGCCCGACCGGAGCCCGGACACCTCCTCCGGCACCGGCCGGCACCGCCGGGTACGCCGCTCGGTCCGGGACTGGGTCGTCGACCTCACCGTCTTCGTCGTCTCGGTGCTGGCCGGGCTGGTGCTCCTGGGCAGCGCGCTCAGCCGGCCCGTCCCGCCGCCGGACGACCTGCTGCTCGCCGACCTGGTGCTGGGCTCGGTGGGCTGCGCCGCGCTGTGGCTGCGGCGGCGCTGGCCGGTCGGCGTCGCGATCTTCCTGGCTCTGCTCGCGTCGTTCTCCGACATGTCCGCGGCCGCCTGCCTGTTCGCCCTCTTCACCGTGGCCGTCCACCGCCGGTGGCCGACCGTCGCGGCAGTCACCGTGGTCAGCCTCGCCTCCTTCGCCGTGTACGTCACCGTCCGGCCCGACCCGGAGCTGCCGGCCTGGGTGTTCGGGTTGCTCGGCACCGTGCTCACCGCCGCCACCGTGGCCTGGGGGATGTTCGAGCGGGCCCGCCGGCAGCTCGTCCTGTCGCTGCACGACCGGGCGGTGCGCGCGGAGACCGAGCAGCAGTTGCGCGTCGAGCAGGCCCGGCACACCGAGCGCACCCGGATCGCCCGCGAGATGCACGACGTGCTGGCTCACCGGCTGTCGCTGCTGAGCATGCACGCCGGCGCCCTGGAGTTCCGCCCCGATGCCCCGTCCACCGAGGTCGCGCAGGCCGCCGGTGTCGTCCGGGCGAGCGCCCGGCAGGCGCTCGAGGACCTGCGGGAGGTGATCGGGGTGCTGCGCCACGGCGGCGACGGCGACGCGGGCGACCCGGGCACCCGGCCGCAGCCCACGCTCGCCGACGTGCCGGCGCTGGTCGAGGAGTGCCGCCGTGCCGGGGTGCGGGTGCGGGTCCAGTACCGGGTACCCGAGCTGGCCACCGCACCCTCGGGGGTGGGCCGGAGTGCCTACCGCGTGGTGCAGGAGGGGCTGACCAACGTGCGCAAGCACGCGCCCGGCACGGTCGCCACCGTCCTGCTCGAGGGCGGCTTGGGTACCGGGCTGGTGGTGGAGCTGCGCAACCCTGCTCCGGCCGGTGGCGACATGGTGGCCGCGCTGCCCGGGGGCGGCACCGGCCTGGTGGGCCTGCTGGAGCGGGTCAGCCTGAGCGGTGGCCACCTGGAGCACGGCTGGACGCCCGACGGGGAGTTCCGGCTGCGCGCCGAGCTGCCCTGGCCGGCCGATCGGCCGGCGGTGCAGCCGGCGTGACCGCGCCGGTCCGGGTGCTCGTCGTGGACGACGACCCGTTGGTGCGCGCCGCCCTGGCGATGGTGCTCGGCGGCGCCGACGGTCTGGCGCTCGTCGGGGAGGCGGCCGACGGCGCCGAGGTGCCGGCCGCGGTGGCGCGCACCTCCCCCGACGTCGTCCTGATGGACATCCGGATGCCCGGCGTCGACGGGCTCACCGCCACCGAGCGGTTGCAGCAGCAGCGGGACGCCCCCGAGGTGATCGTGCTGACCACCTTCGACGCCGACGACCAGGTGCTGCGGGCCCTGCGGGTGGGCGCCAGCGGCTTCCTGCTCAAGGACACCCCGCCGGCGACGATCGTGGACGCCGTGCGCCGGGTGGCCGCGGGCGAGCCGATGCTCTCCCCCACCGTCACCCGGCGGCTGATGACGCACGTCGCCGCCGCCCCGGTCCCGGCGGCCGACGACCGCCGGGACCGTGCCCGCGCCCAGCTGGCGGTGCTCAGCGAACGGGAGCGGGACGTCGCCCTGGCCGTCGGTCGGGGCCTGTCCAACGCCGAGATCGGCGCGCAGCTGTACCTGAGCGTGGCGACGGTGAAGGCGCACGTGTCCCGGCTGCTGGTCAAGCTGGAGCTGACCAACCGGGTGCAGATCGCGCTGCTCACCCACGACGCGGACCTGGTGTGACGCCCACCGCCGCCGGCGGTGGGAGCGGGATCTCCGCGTGTTCGGCCTGCTGGTGCCGGACCCGGTGTGGGCGACCGTGATCGCCGTCGGCCTGGGCGTGCTGGCCGCTGTCATCGCGACCCGGTGGCGACGCCGGTCCGGCGACGACTGAGCAGCGCCGTCACCGGACCGGGGTGGTTCACCGGCGGTCGCGCCAGCGGCGGCCGGCCAGCCACCAGGAGAGCGTGCGGGTGACCCACGGGAGCAGCAGGTAGGTCATCAGCGGGGTGAGCACCAGCGTCATCGCCGCGACCCGGGCGACCACGTGCACCTCGGCCAGCAGCGCCCCCAGCGTCACCGTGGCGAGCAGGTTGAGCGGGAAGAAGACCAGCCAGATCGTCGTCGCCTGCTTCCAGCGGGGCGGTGCCGACGGCGGGGTCACCTCCGTGGCGGCCGCGACCGGGGCGTCGAACCAGCCCTCGATCCCGGTGCGCCGTTCGGTGCGGGTCATCTCGGCCAGCCCCTGCGCCGACCCGAGCCACCAGCGTCGTTCCGGGCTCGCCTCCCAGGCGGCCAAGGTGGCAGGCGAGGCGAACCGGCACAGCATGTGCCACTCGTCCGCGCCGTCGCGGGGCTGGACCCAGCCCCCGCCGAGGAAGCCGGGGAAGCCCTCGGCCAGGGTGAGTCCGGCCCGGATCCAGGCGCTCATCTGCACCGCGTGCGCCGGGTCGGCGCGCCGGGTGAAGGAGACGGTGACCGGGAGATCGTCCGCGGTCACCGCCTGCTGCGTGCTCGTCATGGGCCCAGGATCACCGCCGACTGTGACGCCCAGGTGACGCGGGTCCCGCGCGGCGCACGGCTCCCGCACAGGCGCAGCGGTGATGATGCCCCGCGTGACCGTCGTCGAGGAGTTCTGGCGTCAGGTCAGCGCCACCTCTCCCCCGCTGACGGCCGGCCTGCTGGCGTTGAGCGCGGCCGCGGCGCTGCTGCTGGTCCGGGTCCCCGGCCTCTGGCGGCACGCCCGGCACGCGGTGACGATCGCGCACGAGGGCGCGCACGGGCTGGCGGCGCTGACCACCGGCCGCCGGCTGGCCGGGATCCGCCTGCACTCGGACACCTCGGGGGTCACCGTCTCCGCCGGCCGGCCCACCGGGGCCGGCATGGTGCTCACCGCCGCGGCCGGCTACACCGGGCCCGGGCTGTTCGGCCTCGGTGCCGCCGCGCTGCTGGCCGCCGGGTACGCCGTCGGCCTGCTCTGGGCGCTGCTGGGGCTGCTGGCGCTGCTGCTGGTGCAGATCCGCAACTGGTACGGGCTCTGGTCGGTCCTGGTCACCGGCGCGCTGGTGTTCGCCGCGACCTGGTGGCTGCCGGCGCAGTGGCAGTCCGCCTTCGCCCACGGCGTCACCTGGTTCCTGCTGCTGGCCGCGCCGGTGACGGTGGTGGAGCTGCAGGCGAAGCGGCGCCGGGGAACGGCGCGGGACTCCGACGCCGACCAGCTCGCCCGGCTCACCCGGCTGCCCGGGCTGGTGTGGGTCGGGGTCTTCCTGCTGGTCGACGTCGGTGCGCTCCTCCTGGGCACCTGGTGGTTGGTGCGCTCCGCCGCACTGTGAGCTGACCCAGGGTCTCGCCGAAGTGGCCACTTTGGCGAAACCCGGTGCACCCGGGCGACGCCGGGTCCTTCTTCAGTCGCTGGTGGGGCGGTGCCGGCGCCGCGGCGAGGCGTGCGGCGGCTGGTGCACCGGCTCGACGTCCGGTGGCGGGGGCACGTCCCGGGTGACCGGTTCGGCGGTGACGCTGAACGGCTCGCCGTGGTGGGCGATCAGCAGTGGCTCGTCGCCGTACACCAGCCGGTAGGTGGCCTGCCGGTCGGTGAACGAGACCGCCAGGCACCGGCCCTGGAAGACGACCCGGAAGGCCAGCCGGCGCAGCCGCGGGGGCAGCCGCGGCGCGAAGGTGAGCATCCCGTCGTGGTCGCGCATGCCGCCGAACCCGGCCACCGCCACCGTCCAGCCCCCGGCGAGGGAGGCGATGTGCAGCCCGTGGCCGCTGTTGCCGTGCAGGTTCTGCAGGTCGGTCAGCGCCGCCTCGCCCCAGTAGTCGTGGGCCAGCTGCAGGTGCCCGGTCTCCGCGGCCACCACCGCCTGCTGGGCCGCGGACAGGGAGGAGTCCCGGACCGTGCGCGCCTCGTAGTAGGCGAAGTCGGCGATCTTCTCCTCGAGGGTGAAGGCGTCCCCGCGCAGGTGCAGCGCCATCACCAGGTCGGCCTGCTTGATGACCTGCTTCCGGTAGATGTCGAAGTAGGGGAAGTTGAGCAGCAGCGGGTACTGGTCGGGTGTGGTGGCCTCGAAGTCCCACTCCTCGTGGTGGGTGAAGCCCTCGCTCTGCTCGTGCACGCCCAGCTTGTCGTTGAACGGCACCCGCATGCTGTCGGCCGCCCGGGTCCACAGGCGGACCTCCTCCGGGTCCACCTGCAGCCGGCCGGCGGTCTCCGGTCGACGCGCCACCGCGGCCGTCGCCTCGCGCAGGTTCCGCTGCGCCATCAGGTTGGTGTAGACGTTGTTGTCGACCACCGCGGTGTACTCGTCGGGCCCGGTCACCCCGTCGATGCGGAACTCGCCGTCGCCGTTGATGTGCCCCAGCGACGCCCACAGCCGGGCGGTCTCGACCAGCAGTTCGGTGCCGTAGTCGCGGTCGAAGTCCTCGTCCAGGGTGGCCCACCAGTACCGGGCCACCGCGTCGGCGATGTCCGCGTTGATGTGGAAGGCCGCCGTGCCGGCGGGCCAGTACCCGGAGGTCTCCTCGCCCCGGATGGTGCGCCAGGCGAACGCCGCGCCGTCGTGGCCGAGGATCCGGGCCCGCTCCCGGGCCATGTCCAGGATCGAGTGGCGCCACAGCAGCGCGTCGCGCACCGCGCCGGGCGCGGTGTAGGTGAGCACCGGCAGCACGTAGGTCTCGGTGTCCCAGAACGTGTGCCCGTCGTAGCCGTCGCCGGTCAGGCCCTTGGCCGGGATCGGCTGCCGCTCGGCGCGCAGGCCCGCCTGCAGGACGTGGAACATGCCCACCCGGACGGCCTGCTGGAGCTCGTCGTCGCCGTCGATCTCGACGTCGGCCTCGTCCCAGTGCCGGTCCAGCAGCTCCCGCTGCTCACTGACCAGCCGGTCCCAGCCGGCCAGCTTCGCCGTCGCCAGCGCGCCCTCCACCTGGTCGCGGACCGCCGCCGCCGACCGCCGGCTGGACCAGCCGTAGGCCAGGTACTTGCGCAGCCGCACCGGGGAGCCGTTGCTCAGCCGGGCGGCGAGGGTGTACCGGGCCAGGTCCGGGGAGACCTCCAGCTCCTCGGTGGCCGCGGAGGGGACCTCGACGTCGTGGTCCATCCCGGCGGCCATCCGGAGCCGGCTGAGGGACGTCTGGTGCACCAGCACCGCGTGCCGGCCGCGCCCGACGTGCAGCTCGGACTGCAGCGGCCTGGCCAGCGCCGACCCGGCGCGCGGGTCGCCGGACGGGCCGGGGAGGACGTCCTCGTTGGCCAGCAGGTCCGACTGCAGGGCGATGTAGAGGTCGCCCTGGTCGTCGGTGCACTCGACCTGGAACTCGATCGCCGCGATCGACCGGCGGACCAGCGAGACGAGCCGGGTGCTGGTGACCCGCACCTCCCGGCCGGCCGGGGAACGCCAGTCGGTGACCCGGCGCAGCACCCCGGCCCGCAGGTCCATGGTGCGCCGGTGCGCGATGACGTCGCCGTACTGCAGGTCCAGCGGGGAGTCCCCGACCAGCAGCCGGATGAGCTTGCCGTCGGTCACGTTGACCACGGTCTGGCCCATCTCGGGGAAGCCGTAACCGGCCTCGGCGTAGGGCTGCGGCCGCTCCTCGAAGAAGCCGTTGAGGTAGGTGCCCGGCACCACGATCGGTTCGCCCTCGTCGAACGTGCCGCGCATGCCGATGTGCCCGTTGGCCAGGGCGAAGACCGACTCGTTGACCGCGAGGGAGGCCATGTCCACGCCGACCTCGGTCAGCGACCAGGGCTCGACCGGGAAGTGTGCGCGCCCCTCCGTCACGGCTGCTCCGCCAGCAGCTGCGCCAGGTCGGTGACGACGACGTCCGCGCCGCGGGCACGGAGCTCCTCGGTCTGACCGACCCGGTCGACCCCGACGACGTACCCGAACTCCCCCGCCCGCCCCGCGGCCACCCCGGACTGGGCGTCCTCGAAGACGACCGCCCGCGCCGGCGGGACGCCCAGGAGCCGGGCCCCGGCGAGGAAGGTGTCCGGCGCCGGCTTCCCGCGCAGCCCCTCGCGCTTGGCCACCACGCCGTCCACCCGCGCGTCGATGAGCTCGGCGAACCCGCCGGCGGCGACGACGTGCTCCCCGTTGGTCGACGCGGTGACCACCGCGGTCGCCAGGCCGGCGTCCTTGACCGCCCGCAGGTAGCGCATCGAGCCCTCGTAGACCTCCACGCCGTGCTCCTCGAGCTCACGCATCAGCAGCTCGTTCTTCCGGCTGGCGATCGCGACGACGGTGGCGGCGTCGACCGGGTCGTCGACGGTCCCCTGCGGCAGGGTGATGTCGCGGCTGGCCAGGAAGTCGCGCACGCCGTCCTCGCGCGGTTTGCCGTCGACGTAGCGGTTGTAGTCGTCGAGGCTGAACTCCACCGCCACCGGGTCACGGCGGCGCAGGAACTCGTCGAAGGTGCGCTTCCACGCGGCCTGGTGCACCGTGGCGGTCCGGGTCAGCACACCGTCGAGGTCGAAGAGGCAGGCCTGGATGTCGTCGGGGAGTCCCAGCACGGTGATCACGCTACGGGGAGATCGCCCCGGTGACCTCCCGGGCGTGCGCTCAGCTGGGGTCGGCCCCGGGGATCTCGACGGCGGGCCGCGTCCCCCGGACCCGGGCGACGACCTTCCGGAGGGCGCCGGTCAGGGCGGTCGACTCCGCATCGTCCAGCCAGCCGACCCCGAAGGCCTCCTCCTCGTTGACCGCGGGAAGAGGGTCGTCATCAGTTCCCGGGCCTGCGGCGTCAGGGAGAGCCGGTCCGCGACGGTGCGCTCGATCTCGGCCAGCGCCTCCTGCGCCTGGACGAAGCCGGGGTCGGGAACCGGCTCGGAACGGCTCACCGCGCGGCCCTGCCCACGCGACACCGCCGGTGTCACTGCCTCCGCCCGGAGGGCGCTCCCCCACCGGACCACCGTCGATCGGTGGCGCCTTGTTGGGGATAACGGTCGAGTCAGCCGCTGGAACGCCGTCACCGGGCAGCGGGTCCGCGGGCTGCCTAGGGTCGGGGCCGGTGCGGCACCCGCTGCTCCCCCGGCACCGGCCGGGCAGTTCCCAGCCCTGGAGATCCCGCATGGCCGACCGCCCGTCCCCGCCCAACCCCTACGACTTCCTGCCCCCGGTCCCCTCCTTCACCGTCACCAGCACCGACATCAGCCACGGCGAGCGGCTGGCCCGGCCGCACGTCAGCGGGCTGATGGGCGCCGGCGGTGAGGACGTCTCCCCTCAGCTGTCCTGGTCGGGCTTCCCCGCCGGGACCCGTGGTTTCGCGGTCACCGTGCTCGACCCCGACGCCCCGACCGGCAGCGGCTTCTGGCACTGGGCGGTCGTCGGCATCCCCGCCTCGGTCACCGAGCTGCCCCGCGGCGCCGGTGACGACGCCGGCTCCGGCCTGCCCGAGGGCGCGGTGCAGCTGCGCAACGACGCGGGCCTCGCCCGGTTCGTCGGCGCCGCCCCGCCGGCCGGACACGGCACGCACCACTACCACGTGGTGGTGCACGCGGTGGACACCGACGACCTGGGCGTCCCGGCCGAGGCGACCCCGGCGTTCCTCGGCTTCACCCTCTTCAGCCACACCCTCGCCCGCGGCGAGATCGTCGCCACCTACGACGTGGAGTGACCCGGCCGTCCCGCTGAGGCCACCGGCGCCCTCAGCGAGGTGGGTGCTCCGCCACGCAGGTCGTGCCGACCCGGGCGAAGCCGGCCCGCTCGTACACCCGCGCCACGTCGTCGTCGCCGGCGGAGAGGAAGACCAGGTCCGCGCTCTGGCGGGCGTGGTCGACCAGCGCCGAGGTGAGCCCGGCGCCCAGCCCGCGGCCGCGGAAGCGCGGCAGGGTCGCCACCCCGACCACCTCGCTGACCTCCGTGCCGTCGACGTCGACCGGCTGGTGGGAGCCGATCGCCACCGGCTCCCCACCGTCGACGGCGACCATCATCACCGTGCGGCCGGAGGCGACCCGCTCGCGCAGCAGCTCCGTCGGCGGCACCTCCGCCGGGCCGGGGTCGGCCGCGGCCACCTCGGGCACGCCCGGCGGGTGCTCCCCGAGGTCCGGCCGGGTCGCCGGCGTCGCGAAGGCGAGCGCGGCCAGCCGCTGGTAGAGCCCCAGCCGCGGGTCGTCGGCGCCGACGAGGTAGAGCCGCACCTCGTCCGGCAGCAGGATCTCGACCGGGTCGTCGACGACCAGCAGCGGCAGCTCCTCGACCTGCAGGCCGGCGGCCCGGGCCACCCCGGCCAGGCCGCGGCAGCGATCCCCCAGCCACTCGACCGACGCCGGCAGCCCCGCCGCCTCCTGCAGCGCCACGGCCGCGCGCACGTCCTCGACCGCGACGGCGTCCTCCTGCCCCGGGCGCGGGCGCGCCGGGTAGGGCCACTCCGGGGGGCCGACCGGCACGACGAGCCCGCCGACGGACTCGATCCGGGTCAGGCCGTCGGCCTCCGGCGCGAGGGAGAAGTAGCGCTCGATCCGGTCGAGGAGCCCGGTGGACGACACGCCCTGGACCCTAGACGCCCGGGCGTCCCGGGTGGGCGTGCGGCCGTTCCCGACCACCCCGTCGAGGGGCGGGGCCGGGACGAACGGCACCATGGGCGGCGTGACGGCCGGAACGCGAGCCCAGGTCTCGCCCTTCACCGCCTTCGACCGCGACTCCTGGCGGGCGCTGACGGCCGGTGGTGAGCTGCCGCTGGACGACGCCGACGTGCGCGCCCTGGCGACCCTCGGCGACCGCATCGACCGGGACGAGGTGGCCACGGTCTACCTGCCGCTGGCCCGGCTGCTGCACCTGCATGTGACCGCCAGCCGCCGGCTGTGGGCCGCGCAGACGGAGTTCCTCGGCACGCCCACCGAGAAGGTGCCGTTCGTGATCGCGGTGGCCGGCAGCGTCGCCGTCGGCAAGAGCACCACGGCCCGGTTGCTGCAGGCGCTGCTCGCCGCCGCGCCGGACACCCCGCGGGTCGACCTGGTGACCACCGACGGGTTCCTGCTGCCCAACGCCGAGCTCGAGGCGCGCGGTCTGCTGGGCCGCAAGGGCTTCCCGGAGAGCTACGACCGCCGGGCGCTGCTGCGGTTCCTGGCCGACGTGAAGTCGGGCAAGCGGGAGGTGAGCGCACCGACGTACTCCCACCACGCCTACGACGTGCTCCCCGGCACCCGGCAGGTGGTCGACCGGCCCGACGTCCTGGTGCTGGAGGGCCTCAACGTGCTGCAGGCCGGCGGTGGCCGCGGCGACGGGCGGGTGCCGGAGGTCTTCCTCTCGGACTTCTTCGACTTCTCGGTCTACGTCGACGCCACCGAGGCCGACATCCGGCAGTGGTACGTCGAGCGGTTCCTCGCGCTGCGGCGCACGGCCTTCGCCGACAGCGCCGCGTACTTCCACCGCTTCGCCGATCTCACCGACGACCAGGCCCGGACGACCGCGCGCGACATCTGGTCGGCGGTCAACGAGCCCAACCTGCGGCTGAACATCGCCCCGACCCGATCCCGGGCGCGGTTGGTGCTGCAGAAGGCGGCCGACCACTCGGTGCGCCGGGTCCTGCTGCGGAAGATCTGACCCCCCGGCGGCGGAGACCGCCGGCGCGGTCGGACGGCGGCGGTGCGCCCGCCCGGGCCGTCAGGCGGAGGCGGCGCGGCGACGGCGGCGGGCGGACAGCTCGTCGTCCACGGCGTGGCCGTTGCCGTCGAGCCGCTCGGCGGGCAGCTCGGCCAGCTCACCGGAGAGCTCACGCAGCGCACCGGAGACGGCGATGCCGAAGACGCCCTGACCGCCGGCGAGCAGGTCGACGACCTCCTCGGCCGAGGTGCACTCGTACACGGTCGCCCCGTCGGAGAGCAGGGTGATGTTGGCGAGGTCCTTGACCCCGCGGGTGCGCAGGTGGTCGACGGCCTTGCGGATGTTCTGCAGCGAGACGCCGGTGTCCAGCAGCCGCTTGACCACCTTGAGCACCAGGATGTCGCGGAAGGAGTACAGCCGCTGGGTGCCCGAACCGGTCGCGGTGCGCACCGAGGGGGCGACCAGGCCGGTGCGGGCCCAGTAGTCGAGCTGGCGGTAGGTGATGCCGGCGGCGGCGCAGGCGGTCGGGCCGCGGTAGCCGACCTCGTCGGTGTCGACCTCGTCGTAGGCGGGGGCGCCGACCGCGGAGTCGCTGAACAGCTGCCCCTGCTGGCCCTCGCTGAACGGCCGGCGGCCGGAACCGTTGTCCAGGTCGCTCACGTCAGCGCCTCCTCGAGATCAGCACCCAGCACGAGGGCCGTCGCCCGCTCATGCCGGGACGGCCACCCGGGCGCGACCGTGGAGTCACAGCTGGGTGATTTCGACTGACGGTAGGCCGGGGCAGGACACCGGTCAACCGCGACGGGCCGCGTGTCGTGCCGCTCACCCGGAGGGGTGGCGCCCGTGGTCCTCGGCAGTCGGCACCGCGAACGGGACCCCCGTCAGGCGGGGCCGCCCCCGGAGCCCGAACCGGCGCCGAAGTCCTCCGGGCTGATGTTGTCGAGGAACTCGCGGAACTTCTCCACCTCGTCCTCCTGCTCGTCGGGGATCTCGATGCCCACCTCGTCGAGCAGCGTCTCGGCGCCGAAGATCGGCGCCCCGGTGCGGACGGCGAGCGCGACGGCGTCGGACGGCCGGGCGCTGACGGTCCGCCCCTCCCCCAGCTGCAGCTCGGCGATGTAGATGCCGTCCCGCATCTCGGTGATGTGCACCGCCTCGACGGCGGCCCCCAGCGCGGCGACGACGTCCTTGAGCAGGTCGTGCGTCATCGGCCGGGCCGGGCGCACCCCCTGCTGCTCGTAGGCGATCGCGGCAGCCTCCACCGCACCGATCCAGATCGGGAGGTAGCGCTCCCCCTGGGTCTCCTTCAGCAGCAGGATCGGCTGGTTGCCGGGCAGTTCGACCCGGACGCCGACGACTCTGAGCTCCTGCACGGCTGGCTCCCCTCCCGCATCGCTGACCTCGCCGGACCGCCGTAACGACGGCCCGCCCGGGCCGGTGTCCGCGGCGTTCCGCTGCGGACAACGGTACGCCAGGGCTCCCGTTCCCTCAGCCGCCGAGGACCTCGCGCAGGCGGGCCTCCAGCAGGGCGGTGTGCAGCTGCGCGGACAGCCCGGCGAGCTCCTGCACCTGCTCGGCGGCCCGGCTACGGGCCTCGTCGGACCGCGCGCGCAGCACCGGGGCGACCAGCTGCTCCAGCAGCGCCGCCTCGCGGTCGGCCCCGGTCCGCCAGGCGCGCAGGTGCCGGGCCTCCAGGCCGTGCCGGGCCAGCGCCGCGGCGGCGCGGGCGACCGGCAGGTCCGCGGCCGGCAGCCGGCCGCGCCGGTCGGTGCTGACCAGCCCGAACTGCACGAAGTCGGCGAGCTGCTGCTCGTCCACGCCGGCCGCCTCGGCGAACTCCGCTGCCGGCATCGGCCCGGCGGCGGCGAGGGCCTCGTCGGAGGCGGGGCCGGTACCGGCGTCGGCCCGCCCGGGCAGCGGCTCGCCCCGGTCCAAGGCCTCCAGGTGCTCCTTGATCACCCGCAGCGGCAGGTACTGGTCGCGCTGGGCGGCGAGCACGTAGCGCAGCCGGGCGACGTCGGCCGCGGAGAACTTCCGGTAGCCCGACGGGGTGCGCTGCGGGTGCACCAGCTGCTCGGACTCCAGGTACCGGATCTTGCTGATCGTGACGTCCGGGAAGTCACCGCGCAGGGCGGCGAGCACCTCCCCGATCGTCAGCAGGGCACCGTTGCCCCCGGTGTCCCGCCGGGGCACCGCGCTCATCGTCCCGACCCGCCCCTCGTTCCCTCGTTCGCGGCGACGGCCAGGTCAGGCGCCGGCGGTCTCGCCGGTGCGCGGACCGGTCAGGTAGACCAGCCGGAACTTGCCGATCTGCACCTCGTCGCCCCCGGCGAGCGAGGCGACGTCGACCGGCTCGCGGTTGACGTAGGTGCCGTTCAGGCTGCCGACGTCGTGCACGGTGAAGCCGCCGCCCTCGCGGTGGAACTCCACGTGGCGCCGGCTGACCGTCACGTCGTCGAGGAAGATGTCGGAGTCCGGGTGCCGACCGGCGGTGGTGACCTCCTGGTCCAGGAGGAACCGGCTGCCCGCGTTCGGCCCGCGCTTGACCACCAGCAGGGCCGACCCGGCCGGCAGCGACTCGACGGCGCCGGCGTGGGCGTCGGCGGTGGTGTCGACCGCCTCGGCCTGCTCGCCGGAGTCCTCCCCGCCCACCTTCGGGATGATGCTGGTGGACTCGCCGACACGCTCCTGGCTCAGCGCCGCCCCGCACTGGGCGCAGAAGCGGCTGCCCTCGGGGTTCTGGTGGCCACATCGAGTGCAGAGCACGTCGGTCTCCTCCGGTGCAGGCGGCACCGCCGCGGCCTGGAGGGCCGCGGTCGGCCGGCGGACGACGAGCCGGACGGCCCGTCGCTGGTCGGCCACCGCGGGGTCGCGGTCGGGCCGGGGGTCATGGAACCAGCGGCCGACCCGGGGGTCAACCGCACGTACAGGGTGAGAGTGCGACCGCTCGTGGTGGAGCGTCCGACCTCTGCGGTGATGATAGTGATCGCGTCCGACGGCGGCGGGACGGGAGGGGCCGGGGTGGCGATCGGCCCCCTTCCGTCCGGCTCGTGGGGCGGCTGCGAGCACTCCGCGGTGGCGCGGGCCGGCCGGCGGTGCGGGCTCAGTCCGACTCGACGGGCTCGGCGTACTGCGGCGCGGAGACCGGCCGCAGCGCGTCGATCACCACCCGGTCCGACTGCCGGATCTGCACGGTGGCCAGGCGCCGCGTCATCCGGTCGACCACGCCGTTGGGGATGTTCATCGCGGTCTCCATGTACTGCGCGGGACCGATCACCAGCACGGTGTACGGCGAGCTCACCGGCGTGCCGTCGACGGACAGCTCCCCCGGGTCACCGGTGACCTCGCTGTCCGCCCCGATCCGGACGTCGTCGATCTGCATGGTCTCCGCGCCGGCGCCGCGCAGTTCGTGGATCACGTTGACCAGCTCGGCGGACGCGAGCCGCCCGCCGGGGTCGGAGACGGCCATCTCCAGACCCGGCCCCTGGGCGGCGACCGTGCCGTTGAGCAGCGCCAGGGTCCGGGACCGCTCGCGGGCCTCGGCCAGCGCGGCCGCCGAGGCGCTGTCGGCGCTCCCCAGCTGCTCCTGGGCGGCCCGCTGGTCGGCGATCTGCTGGCGCAGCCGCGCCTCGCGGGCGGTGAGGTCGTCGAGGATCCGGACCAGGTCCTCCTCCCGCTGCCCGGCGAGCGCCGCCGCGGTGTCGGCGCTGCGGACCTGCACCGCGAACGCGAAGCCCAGGAGCAGGGTGAGCACGCTGATCAGTGCAGCGGCGACCAGGCCCCGGCGCCCGCGGACGACCTTCCCCCGCCACGGCGCCGGCAGCGGCGTGGGAGCCGGCGGCTGGTCCGGCGCCGGAGTCTGCTCGGGCGCCGGGGATGGGGTCGGGGCCGGCGCTCCGTCCCCGGCCGGAGCACGCCCGGGCGGGGGCTCCCCGGCCGGTTCCTCGCCCGTCATGCCCGGAACAGGTGCCGGCGGATCGCCGCCGCGTTGCCGAAGATCCGGATGCCCAGGACGACGACCACCGCGGTGGACAGCTGCGCGCCGACGCCGAGCTGGTCACCGAGGAAGACGATCAGCGCGGCGACGACGACGTTGGAGACGAAGGAGACGACGAAGACCTTGGCGTCGAAGATGCCGTCGAAGCGGGCACGCACCCCACCGAAGACCGCGTCCAGCGCGGCCACGACGGCGATCGGCAGGTAGGGCTGCAGCCAGAGCGGGACGCTCGGGTCCAGCACCAGCCCCAGCACCACACCGATCGCCAGTCCGATGATCGGGATCACGCGTCAGCCTCCGTCGGTGGCGGTCGGTGGCGCGGACGCACCCGAGCCGGTGGTGGGGTCGAGCACCGTGGCGTGCCGCAGCTCGGCGCCGGTGCCGGCCGGCAGCTCGAGGGAGTCCTCTCGCACGTACTCGAAGACCACACCGTAGTCAACGGTCAGCTGTCCCAGGGCCGACGCCTCCGGGGTGTTGAGCAGGTCGCGGGTCAACGTCTCCGGGTCGCCGATCGCCGCGACCTCGTAGGGGCTGGCCACCGGGCGGAAGTCGACCAGGATGGCGTCACCTGCCTGCCGGATCGCCGAGGTCGGGCCGAGCCGCTGCCCGTCGACGCTCACCGCCTCCGCGCCGACCGCCCACAGCGCGTTGACCAGCCGCTGCAGGTCGCGGTCCTGGACGATGCCGCCGAGCTGCACCTCCCCGGACCCGCCCACCGGGTCGCTGTCCGACGGCGGTGGCGCGTTGCCCAGGGTCACCACGACACCGGGGCCCTCGACCGCCACCGTCCCCGCCTGCTGCTCGGCCACCGCGAGCCGGTCCAGCGCGCGCTGGCCGACCACGCTGGCCGCCAGCGCGCTCTCGCGGGCGGCGGTGACCTCCGCGGTGAGCCGCTCCAGCTCGGCGGCCAGCTCGTCGGTGGTGTCGGACGCCTGCAGGATGTCCTCCCGCAGCGCCTCGCGCACGACCTCGCGCCCCTGCGCCCCGGACGCGGCCTCGCGGTAGGTGATCGCAGCGAGGAAGCCGGCCACCGCCAGGGTGGCGGCCACGAGCAGCTGCCCCCGCCGTCGGCGCAGCCGGGAGCCACCGGGACGGGGCCGGGACGCCTCCCGGGCCGCGCGCGTGGCGGCCGCCTCCGCGTAGGAGGGGTCGAGCGTCTCGGCGAGCACCTGGTCCAGCAGCGATGACCCCAGCGACCGCGGGCCTCGCGGTGGCGCGCTCATCCCGGGGCCCCGGCGCGCCGGTCGCCGCGCAGCAGCCGCACGGCCTGCACGACGTACAGGACCCCGGCCAGCACGTAGAGCACGCCGCCCCAGATGGTGAGCGCATAGGCGATCGGGCGGGCCACCGTGGCCGCCGCGCCCTCGCCGTCGGCCAGCAGCAGCAGGGGGAAGGCGTACAGCAGCAGGAAGGTCGCGGCCTTGCCGAGGTAGTGCACCTGCAGCGGCGGCCACCCGCCCCGGCGCAGCGCCAGCAGGGTCACCGCGAGCACGGCCTCCCGGCCGAGCAGGACGAGGACGGCCCACAGCGGGACGACGTCCCGCACCGCGAAGGCCACCAGGGTGGCGACGATGTAGAGCCGGTCGGCGGCCGGGTCGAGCAGCGCCCCGAGCCGGCTGGCCTGCCCGAGCCCCCGCGCCAGCTTCCCGTCGGCCCAGTCGGTGAACCCGGCGACCATCAGCACGACGACGGCCCAGCCGTCGGCCTCGGGGCCCAGCAGCAGCCAGAGGAAGACCGGGACGCCGAGCAGCCGCAGCACCGACAGCGCGTTGGGCAGCGTGAACACCCGGTCGCCGAGCTGGTCGCGGTCCCACCGGCCAGCCGGACCGGCCACCGCCGTCGGCCCCGCCGGGACCCCGGCCGCCTGGTCGTCCGCCGTCGTCATCCCCGCTCCCTCCACCTCGGGGATCAGGTTAGTGCCCGGCACCGCCCCTCCCGGTCGCGACCGGCCCGGATGCGGACGACGGCCCGCCCGGGCCGGCGGCGCGGCACCGGACTCCCCCGCGGACCGGTGCCGGGACCGGCGCCCGGGTCCCTCCCGTAGCGTCGAGGTCATGAGTCGTGCGCGTGGTGACCACCGACAGCCTCCGCCGCTGCCAGCCTCCGGTCTCCGGGTCGTCGCCCTGGGCGGACTCGGCGAGATCGGCCGCAACATGACCGTCTTCGAGCACGCCGGCAAGTTGCTGATCGTCGACTGCGGCGTGCTCTTCCCCGAGGAGCACCAGCCCGGGGTCGATGTGATCCTCCCGGACTTCACCTCCATCCGGGACCGGCTGGACGACATCGTGGCGGTCGTGCTCACCCACGGGCACGAGGACCACATCGGGGGTGTCCCCTACCTGCTGCGGGAGCGGCGGGACATCCCGCTCGTCGGGTCCAAGCTGACGCTGGCCTTCATCGAGGCCAAGCTCAAGGAGCACAAGATCACGCCGGTCACCGAGCAGGTGGCCGAGGGCGACGAGCTCCGGCTGGGGCCCTTCGACCTGGAGTTCCTGGCGGTCAACCACTCCATCCCCGACGCGCTCGCCGTCGCGATCCGCACCGCGGCCGGGCTGGTGCTGCACACCGGCGACTTCAAGATGGACCAGTTCCCCCTGGACCAGCGGATCACCGACCTGCGCGGGTTCGCCCGGCTCGGCGAGGAGGGCGTCGACCTCTTCCTCACCGACTCCACCAACGCCGACGTCCCCGGCTTCACCACCTCGGAGGGCGAGCTCACCCCGGCGATCGACACTGTCTTCCGGACCGCGCCCAAGCGGGTCATCGTCTCCAGCTTCGCCAGCCACGTGCACCGGATCCAGCAGGTGCTCGACGCCGCCCACGAGCACGGCCGCAAGGTGGCCTTCGTCGGCCGGTCGATGGTCCGCAACATGGGGATCGCCCGCGACCTGGGCTACCTGCGGGTGCCCAAGGGCCTGGTGGTCGACATGAAGGTGCTGGAGAAGCTGCCCGCCGACAAGGTCTGCCTGATCTGCACCGGCTCGCAGGGCGAGCCGATGGCGGCGCTGTCCCGGATGGCCAACCGGGACCACGTCATCCGGATCGCCGAGGGCGACACCGTGCTGCTGGCCAGCTCGCTGATCCCGGGCAATGAGAACGCCATCTACCGGATCATCAACGAGTTCACCAAGATCGGCGCCAACGTCGTGCACAAGGGCAACGCCAAGGTGCACGTCTCCGGGCACGCCAGCGCCGGCGAGCTCGTGTACTGCTACAACATCGTCAAGCCGCGCCACGTCATGCCGGTGCACGGTGAGTGGCGCCACCTGCGGGCCAACGCCGACCTGGCGATCCGCACCGGGGTCGACCCGAGCCGGGTGGTGATCGCCGAGGACGGCGTCGTGATCGACCTGGTCGACGGCCGGGCGTCGATCACCGGCAAGGTGTCCGCGGGCAACGTCTACGTCGACGGCTCGACCGTCGGCGGGGCGACCGAGGCCTCGCTCAAGGACCGGCGCACCCTCGCGGAGGAGGGCGTGATCACCGTCGTGGCGATCATCGACGCCAACACCGGTCAGCTCGTCGAGGCCCCCGACTTCCTGGCGCGCGGCTTCGTCCACGAGGCCGCCTCCTTCGACGCGGCCGTGCCGCTGATCGAGAAGGAGCTGGCCCGCGCGGCGGCGGACGGCGTCACGGATGCCGCCCAGCTGGAGTCGCTGATCGCCAAGGCCGTCGGCAACTGGGCGAACCGGGCCCACCGCCGCACCCCGATGATCATCCCGGTGGTCATCGACGCCTGACCTGGCGCGCCGGCGCCGAGCCGCTCACCGACGAGGTCGAGGCGGCGGTCGTGCAGGTGATGACCCACCTGGTGGAGAACGAGCCGGCCGCGCTGGTCATCCCCGCGCGGCCGGCTGCGGGCGGGCACCGGGCGGTGCAGCCGCTGCACGCCAGCATGGACGACGGGGGCGCCGGCAGCGGCTGCACCAGCTCGGGTTCCCCGACGACGAGGCCACCGAGCTCTCCGCGCTGCACACCCGCAACGTCATGCAGCCCCGACTCCCCTGCACCCGACTCCCCCGCGCCGGGCTCTCCCGGTGGCCGTCGCCCGGCGGCGGGTGCCGCGGTCAGGTGAAGGCGCTGATGCCGGTGATGGCCCGGCCGACGACGAGGGCGTTCACGTCGTAGGTGCCCTCGTAGGTGTAGATGGCCTCGGCGTCGGCGAAGAACCGGGCGACGTCGTGGTCCAGCAGCACGCCGTTGCCGCCGACGACCTCCCGCGCCAGCGCGACCGTCTCGCGCATGCGGACCGACGTCCAGGACTTCGCCATCGCCGAGTCCTGGTCCCGGTAGACGCCGGCGTCCTGCTGCTGGGCCACGCGCACCGCCATGCCCAGCGAGGCCACCAGGTTGCCCAGCATCGTGGCCAGCTTCTCCTGCACGAGCTGGAAGCCGGCGATCGGCCGGCCGAACTGCACCCGGGAGCCGGCGTACCCCAGCGCGGCCTCGTAGGCCCCGGCCTGCACCCCGGCGGTGAACCAGGCGACGCCCGAGCGCATGGACCGCAGCAGGTCGGCCACGTCGCGGAAGGAGGTGATCCGGGCCAGCCGGTCCTCCTCGGGCACCCGCACCGCACGCAGGGTGATGTCGGAGTTCTGCACCATCCGCAGCGCCGTCTTGCCGGTGATGGTGGCCAGCTCGACCCCGGGCGCGTCCCGCGGCACGAGGAAGGCCTTGACCTGGCCGTCGGCGACGTCGCGGGCGACGACGGCAAGCACGTCGGCGAGGACGGCGCTGCCGATCCAGCGCTTCCGGCCGTCGAGCACCCACGTGTCGCCCTCCCTCCGGGCGGTGGTCTCCAGCCCGCCGGCGACGTCGGACCCGTGGTCGGGCTCGGTGAGGGCGAAGGCGCCCACCGCGGCGAAGGAGTCGACCCGGGGCAGCCACCGGCGGACCTGCTCGGCGCTGCCGCCGCGCTCGATGGTGGTGCGGAACAGCCCCGACTGGCCGTTGAAGAAGGTGGCCAGGGAGGCGTCGGTGCGGGCCAGCTCGAAGTTCCGGAACCCGGTGAACAGCGACCGGGTCGCCGCTCCGCCGGCGGTCAGCGACGGCGGGGCGATGAGGTCCAGCGCGGCCAGCGGGGCCACGAGCTGCGCCGGGAACTCCGCGCGCTCCCAGTACTCCGCCAGCAGCGGTCGCGCCTCGCCGTCCAGGAACCGGCGCAGCCGCCACAGCTGGCCGCGCTCCTCCTCGGTCAGCAACTGCTCGTAGCCGAGCGGGTCGCAGCCGGCGTAGAGCCGCTCCCCCGGCGCCACGGCAGCGCTCTCCCGGCCGGCGTGCTCGGTCATGCCTGCGTCGTCACCCATAGCTGCCCTTCGCTGCCGCGCCTGCCCGTCAGGCTCGACCCGTGCCACTTTCCACGACCGCGCACCAGCGGCGGTACCGGGGTCCACCACCCCGGACGGGCCGCGGTGCCCGGACGGCAGGCATCGACGACCGTGTCGGGCGTCTTTCCGGGCGCCGTCGGCGTGCCGTCCACGACGCGCCGCTGACGTGATCGGCACCACAGCGACACCGGGCGGTTCCAGAACATAACGTTCCGGTCACGCCCGCCTCGTGGGCGTGGCGCCGGTCCGCCAAACCCTGCCTGCCGGTCGTCATCCTGAGCATTCAGGGCAGGGGTGGGGGACCCACCGCACACGGCGCGCTGACACCACCAGCCAGCGCGCCTCGGGGTGAAGCCGGCATCGCCGGCCGGGCACCGATCGCCCGAACCCGACAGCTAACCCCGGCGGCGGTGATCGGAGATCACCATGTCTAAGCACCGCGCACCGCGTTTCGTCCGTACCCGTGAGGTCCTCGTGGGCCTCCCCGTCGTGGCGGGCGCCTCCGTCGTCACGCTCGGCGTCCTGAGCTCCCCGGCCCAGGCCCACCCCACCAGCCCGCCCCCCGCGGTCGTCGCTGCACCCGCAGCTGCGCAGGGGGACCAGTACACCGTCAAGCCGGGCGACACGATCGCCGCGATCGCCGCGGCCCACGGCCAGTCCTGGCGGGGGCTCTTCCAGCGCAACGCCGGGGTCATCGGCGGGAACCCGAACGCCATCACCCCGGGGCAGGTGCTGTTCCTCTCCGGCGTCGGGGCGGCTGCTCCCGCACCGGTACCGGCACCGGCACCGGTCCAGGCGCTGATCGCCGCGCCGCAGTCCGCGGTCGCCCGGATCACCAACACCGCGGGCCCGGTGCAGCCGCACGTGGCGTCCGCGGCGGACGCCGTCGTCAGCAACGTGCCGGGCGCCGGTGGTGTCACCATCGGCGGGACCCGGCCCGGCGCCGCCGACATGAACGGCCACCCCGCGGGGCTGGCACTGGACTTCATGGTCATGTCCGACGCCGCCCTCGGGGACGCGGTCGTCCAGTACCACGTCGCGAACTGGGACGAGCTGGGCGTGAAGTACATCATCTGGCAGCAGCGCATGCTCACCTCGCCGACGGGCTCCTGGAGCCCCATGGGCGACCGCGGCAGCGTCACGGCGAACCACTTCGACCACCCGCACGTGAGCTACCAGGCGCGCTGACCCGCCCGGCCCCGGTCGTCCGGAGCCGGACCCGCACCGACGGTGTCCCCTGCCCCTCCCGAGGGGCAGGGGACACCGGCCGTCTCCCCGGGTCGGACGCGGCCGACCGGGGTAGCGACGCGTCATGTTCGATCCGGCCGTCAGCGACCAGTGGTGGAAGAACGCCGTCGTCTACTGCGTGGACGTCGAGCGCTTCATGGACTCCGACGGGGACGGCGTGGGCGACTTCCGCGGCCTGACCCAGCGCCTGCCGTACCTCAGCGGGATGGGCATCACCTGCCTGTGGCTCCTGCCGTTCTACCCCTCGCCCCGGCGGGACAACGGCTACGACGTGGCCGACTACTACTCGGTCGATCCCCGCCTGGGCAGCCTCGGGGAGTTCGTCGAGTTCGTGCGCACCGCCCGCGACCTCGGCATCCGGGTCGTGACCGACCTGGTCGTCAACCACACCTCCAGCGAGCACCCGTGGTTCCGCGAGGCCCGCCGCAGCCGCGACGCCAAGTACCGCGACTGGTACGTCTGGTCCGACGAGCGGCCGGCGGAGGAGCGGAAGATCATCTTCCCCGACGAGGAGGACAGCAACTGGGCGTGGGACGAGGAAGCCGGTCAGTTCTACCTGCACCGCTTCTACTCGTCCGAGCCCGACCTCGACATCTCCAACCCCGACGTCCGGGACGAGATCCACCGGATCATGGGCTTCTGGCTGGAGCTGGGCGTCTCCGGCTTCCGGATCGACGCGGCGCCCTACCTCATCGGCGCCACCGGCATCGAGGACGAGATACCGCAGGACCCGCACGTCATCCTGGAGGACATGCGCGGGTTCCTCTCCCGCCGCCGGGGGGACGCGATCCTGCTGGGCGAGGTCAACCTCGACCCGGGCGAACGGGAGACGTTCTTCGGCGACGGGGGCGACCAGCTGACCTGCCTGTTCGACTTCATCATGTCCGGCACGATCTTCACCGCACTGGCCCGTCGCGAGGCCGGCCCGCTGGGTGACCAGCTGCGCCGCACGCCGCGGCCGCCGCGGACGTCGCAGTGGCTGAACTTCCTGCGCAACCACGACGAACTCAACCTGTCGCGCCTGCCGGAGGACCAGAAGGCCGACGTCATGGCGGCCTTCGCGCCGGACGAGGACATGCGCATCTACGGCCGGGGCATCCGGCGCCGGCTGCCACCGATGGTCGACGGTGACCGCCGACGGGTGGAACTGGCGATCAGCCTGCTCATGACGCTGCCCGGCACACCGGTGCTGCTCTACGGCGAGGAGATCGGGATGGGCGACGACCTCACCGCCCCGGGCCGCGGCAGCGTCCGCACGGTCATGCAGTGGACCGACGGGCCCAACGGCGGGTTCTCCACGGCCTCCGGGAGCCTCGTCGCGCCGCTGGTCGACGACGGCCCCTTCGGGCACCGGGAGGTCAACGTCGCCGAACAGCGCCGGCACGAGGACTCCCTGCTCAACCGCGTGGAGCGGGCCATCCGCGTGCGCAAGGAGTCACCCGAGTTCGGGTGGGGGTCCTGGTCGGTCCTCGACGCCGGCGACCGCCGGGTGCTCGCCCACCGGTGCGACTGGCTCGAGGGCGCGGTGCTGGCCGTGCACAACCTGTCCGGCGACGACGTCGAGGTCCGGCTGGACCCCGGGGACCTGCGGCAGTTCGAGCAGATCGCCGACGTGTTCGGCAACGACCGCTTCGACCCGCTCGAGCTGGAGACCCCGGCTTTCACCCTCTCGCCGTTCGGCTACCGGTGGCTGCGCGGCCGCATCGCGGGCAGCGAGGTGGGGCTGTGAGCGCCCCGCCCCCCGGCGGAGCCGGCCCGGCCGGGTCGGGCGCCGGCGACACACAGCCGTGGTGGCGCACCGGCGTGGTCTACCAGCTGTACCCGCGGTCCTTCGCCGACGCGTCCGGGGACGGGCTCGGCGACCTGGCGGGGATCCGGGCGCACCTCGACCACCTCAGCTGGCTCGGTGTCGACACGCTGTGGCTGTCACCGATCTACCCCTCCCCCATGGCCGATGCCGGCTACGACATCGCCGACCACTGCGACGTCGATCCCGTGTTCGGCGACCTCGAGACGTTCGACCGACTGCTCGCCGAGGTCCACGGGCGGGGGATGCGGCTGATGCTGGACTGGGTGCCGAACCACACCAGCGACCAGCACCCGTGGTTCCTCGACTCCCGCAGCTCCCGGGATTCCCCCCGCCGGGGCTGGTACCTGTGGCGCGACGGCACGCCGGACGCGCCGCCGAACAACTGGCTGGCCCAGTTCACCGGTGGTCCGGCCTGGACCTGGGACGAGCGGACCGGCCAGTGGTACCTGCACCTGTTCCTGCCCGAGCAGCCCGACCTCGACTGGAGCGAGCCGGCCGCCAGGGACGCGATGCACGACGTGCTGCGGTTCTGGTTGCGCCGGGGGGTCGACGGGTTCCGCGCCGACGTCGTCCACCTCATCGGCAAGGACCCCGACCTGCCCGACCACCCGCCGGAGCTGGTCGGGACGAACATCGTGCACAGCCACGACCTGCCGATCACCCACGACCTGCTCCGCGGCATCCGCTCGGTGCTCGACGAGTTCCCCGGGGAGCGGGCGATGGTCGGCGAGGTCAACCTGCGCTCCCCGGCCCTGGTCGCCCCGTACCACGGGGCCGGTGACGAGCTGCACCTCGCGTTCAACTTCGCGCCCATGCTCGGACCCTGGGACGCCGACTTCTGGCGGTCCACCATCGAGGAGACCCTGGCGGCGCTGACCGCTGTCGGCGCGTGGCCGACCTGGGTGCTGTCCAACCACGACAACCCCCGGCACCGCACCCGGTACGGCGGATCCGAGGCCCGGGCGCGCGCCGCCGCGGTCCTGCTGCTCACCCTCCCGGGGACCCCGTTCCTGTACGCGGGCGAGGAACTCGGTCTCGAGGACGCCGTCATCACCCCGGAGCAGCGGGTGGACCCGGGCGGACGCGACGGTTGCCGGGCACCGATCCCGTGGACCCCGGAGCCCGGCCACGGCTGGCCGGTGGAGCCGTGGCTGCCCTTCCCCCCGGACGCCGAGGCCCGCAGCGCTGCCACCCAGCGGGCGGACGGGACGTCGGTGCTGCACCTCTACCGGCGGCTGCTGTCCGCCCGCCGCGGCTCACCGGCGCTGCACCGGGGCTCCTGGACGGCGGTGCCCGCGCCGGACGGCGTCCTCGCCTACGAGCGGCGCGCGGACGACGACCGCCGGATCGTCGCGATCAACTTCCGGGACGCGCCCGCCGAGCTGGCCCTGGACGAGTCGACGACGGTGGAGGTCGCCTCGACGGGGCGGGGTGAGGGCGCAGCCTGGTCCGGGGCCCTGTCGCCGTCGGAGGCGGTCGTCCTCGTCCCCGCGCCGACCCGGACCCCTCCCCCGGCGTGACCGATCCCGGAGGGAGCGTCCGGCCCACCCGAGGGCCCCGGCCGGTCATCGCCGGCATCGACGGTTCGGCAGGCGCCCGGGACGGCGCCCGGTTCGCCGCCGCGGAGGCCCGGTTGCGCCATGCCCCCCCTGCACCTCGTGCACGCCAGCCGTGGCCGTTGCGCGGGCTGGTCACCCCGCCGCCGCCGGGGACCCGGCTGCCGGTGATCCCGTACGGCAGCGCCGAGACCGTCCTCGAGGAACACGCAGCTGCCGTGGCGGAGACCATCAGCTCCGACCGGATCAGTTGGGCCGTCGTGGAAGGCCACCGCCCCCTGATCCCGCGATCAACACCTCACGGCCCCGAGGAGTCCGTCGCGATGACGACGCGGCGACTGCGGCACGGCCAGCGCCACCCCCGGGATCAGTGACCGGCGCGCAGCTGCGCCAGGAAGCGCCGTCCCGGCTCGGGATCGAGGCCGAAGCGTTCGGCGTAGCGCTCGTGGACGTCTCCCCACGACGCGTGGGCTTCCTCCTCCGAGAGCTGTTCGCCGGCGAGGTGGGGCTCCAGCCGGGAGAGGTAGGCGTCCCAGCCGGTGGCGGTCTGCGCGGCGGTCGTGCGGTCGTCGAAGACGTGGGTGAAGACGAGCAGGCAGCCGTCGTCGTGCTCGGTCAGGTCGAAGGCGTAGTGGTCTCCGGCGAAGGTCCACGCCAGCCGGTGAGGCGGCTCGACCTCGGTGACCTCACCGGTCATGCCGCCGGCCTCGAAGACCTCACCGGTCGCCGGTGTCCAGTCAGCTGCCGCTGGGAACCACCGCTCGAGTTCCGCCGGCACGCTGACGGCGCGCCAGACGCGCTCGACCGGGTGGGCGAGCACGCGCTCGAAGCGCAGCGCGGGGCGTCCGTCGATCGTCTCCAGGGTTCCGTCGCTCACGAGTTCTCCTCCAGGTGTCGTTCGAGGGCGTCGAGGCGGCTGGACCAGAGCATCCGGTAGGGCTCCAGCCACTGCACGACCTCGACCAGGGGCTCGGGTCGCAGCGAGTACATGCGCTGCTTGCCTGCTGTGCGCGCCACGACGAGTCCGGCCTCGCGGAGCACCCTCAGGTGCTTCGACACCCCGGGCTGGCTGATCCCGAGGTGTGCCACCAGGTCGGCGACGGGCCGCTCACCGGTCCGCAGCAGATCGAGGATCTGCCTGCGGCGAGGCTCCGCAAGGGCGGTGTAGGCGCTCACAGGCTGATATTGCCAATCGGTCATATGACCGTCAAGGCATCTGTCGGATGTGGGCAGAAGCAAGCGAGGTCCGCAGCCGGCCCGCTCGGGTGACCCGCTGCGCCTCCGCGGGAACACGGCGACCGTTGATCCACCGCCGCGAGACCTCGAACGCCGTGCACCGCCCCAGGGCTGCTCGACCCTCTCGTCGACCAGCTCCACCCCGCGACGGGATCGACTACCGGGGTAGCGGGTTCCCTGGGGGGACGACCGGGCGCGGACGATGAGTTTCCGGGCACGATGGAGTCTGAGACGGCATGACGATCACGACGAGAGTGTTGAGTGTCTCCGTTCCGGTGGCTGACCAGGACGCTGCGCTGAGGTTCTACACGGAAGTACTGGGCTGCGAGCTCCGCACCGACGTGGAGGTGTGGCCGGGCGCGCGGATGATCGAGGTCGTCCCGCCCGGCTCGAGTGTCGCCCTGGCGCTCCTCCCCCCGGACAGCCAGATCCCGATCGCCATCCGATTGGGCACCTCCGATGCTCAACAGGCCCACGACAGGGTCCGCGAGGCCGGCGTGACCGTGCACAACGAGGAGCTGGTCCGAATGGAAGGGGTCCCGGCGATGTTCTCCTTCACCGACCCCGACGGCAACGGTCTGGTCTACCTGGAGGACTCCGACCCGAGCGAGCTCCGGTGAGCCCGGCAGCCCCCCGCCCAGCAGCGCGAAGGAGCACGATCGTGGCCGATCCCCGTCCTCTGGACATCACGTTCACCGCCCGGCTGGGCAAGGTCCGACCGGCAGACACCTGGACCTGCGTGCAGCTGCCGGAGTCAGCCCAGATCTTCGGGACTCGCGGCCTGGTCAAGGTCGCCGGGACCGTCGACGGGCACCCGTTCACCGGCGCGTTCATGGCCCTGGGAGACGGCACCCACAAGCTCCCGGTGGCTGCTCCGATCCGCACGGCCATCGGCAAGGGCGACGGAGACGACGTCGAGATCCACCTGACCGAGCGGCTCAACTGACCCCAGCAGGTCCTGGATGTCCCGGCGTCATCGGCCGCCCGCTCAGCACCGCGCGGAAGCCGGGAGATCCTCCCGCGGGCCTCCGAAGCTCCTGAGGGGCGCCCGCTAGCGACGGGGAGTGCGGACTGGCTCGGCGCCCGCGGCGAGGCTGATGCCCTGGACTGCCTGGCGCAGTCGAGCGGCGGCCCCGGCCGGCTCGGGTTGGCCGGCTTCGAGCCAGGTCAGCACGGCGGCGACCGTGACCGCCGGGGCCAGCCGTGCAGCCCACCGGGCCCACGCCGGATCGGGGATGAAGGGCGCGAGGTGGTCGTGCGCCGTGGCGGTCATCTCGGCGGTGAACACGTCGACCTCGGCGCGAAAGGCCGGCTCCCGCGCCGCGTGGTGGAACAGCAGCCGGAACCCGTCGGGATCGCCGGCCGCGGCGGTGAGCAGGTCGTCGATGATCCGCTCGGTGTAGGGCGGGTCGCCCACGGCCGCCTGCAGCCGTGCCCGCGCGCGCTCGAGCACCGCCCGGTAGAGGTCGGCCTTCGACTCGAAGTGCCGGTAGAGGATGGCCCGGCTGATCCCTGCCGCGGCGGCCACGTCGTCGAGGCCGGTGTCCTCGAAACCGGCGGCACTGAACGCGCTCGTGGCCGCCGCGAGGATCTGCTCCCGCCGCTCGGCGCGCGGGAGTCGTCGCCCCGGAGGCGTACCTGCCACGACGTTCACGCCCGCCACTGTAAACGTGAGCATGTATACCCTCGTGTCAACAACTGGCTTGAGGGGGGTGAGCAGACATGGGCACGACGGCGGACGACCGTGTCGTGCAGACGGTGGTCGTCGGCGCGGGTCAGGCCGGGCTGGCCGTGGGGTACCACCTGACCCGTCGTGGCCACGACGTCGCCCTCCTCGACGCCGCCGACGCGCTGGGCGACAGTTGGCGGGAGCGGTGGGACTCACTGCGCCTGTTCACCCCGGTCGGCTTCGACTCGCTGCCAGGCCTGTCCTTTCCCGGCCGACGCAGAGACCATCCGACCAAGGGCGCCGTGGCCGACTACCTGGCCCGCTACGCCGAGCACTTCGAGCTACCGGTGCGGCTCGGCACCCGAGTGCAGGCCGTGCACCGCGAAGGCGGGGAGTTCGTGGTCTGCACCGATCGTGGGCGCTGGCGAGCCGACAACGTCGTCATCGCCACCGGCGCACACCACAGACCGTTCGTGCCAGCCTTCGCCACGCACCTCGACCCGGGCTTGGTCCAGGTGCACGCGGCGCACTACCGTCGCCCCGCTCAGTTGCCTGCCGGAGCGGTACTCGTGGTCGGAGCGGGCAACTCCGGGGCGGAGATCGCCCTCGACGTGGCGACCGATCCGGCTGAGCACCGGACCGTGCACCTGGCCGGCCGCGACGTCGGGCACATCCCTCACCTGGGGCCGTGGACGTTTCAGGTCCTGCAACGCCTCGGCCGTCTCGGCGCCGTCCTCGCCCGACGCGGACTGGGTGGGCACGGCGACCCCCTCGGTCGGATCCGGCCCGGGCAGCTGGCCACCGCGGGCGTGCAGCGCCACCCTCGGGTCACCGGCAGCTGTGACGGGATGCCACTGCTCGCCGACGGGCGCACCCTCGCCGTCACCGCCGTCGTCTGGGCCACCGGCTTCCGCCCCGACTACAGCTGGCTGCACCTCGACGTCCTCCACACGGACGGTCGGCTGCGTCACCGCGGCGGGGTGGTCGATGACTGTCCCTGCCTCTACGCCGTCGGGCTGCCCTACCAGCGCTCCATCACCTCCCACCTGCTCGGGGGTGTCGGCGCCGATGCCCGCCACGTCACCGAGCACCTGCTTGCACGAGGCATCTAGTCGCGCTGGACGCCACCAAGGCCGTCTCCCCAGCCAGTCAGCGTGCTCGCGCAATGATGCTGGCCTGGCCCGGGTAACCCTCGACGTGTGGCCCGGGTAACCCTCGACGTGGATGTGCGGCGAGCGGCCCGTGTGACAGCCGGGAAGATGCTGGTGGACGTGACAGCGCGGTTCACATCGGCGATCTGCACACCGCGCACCCAGACGCAGCCCCACGGCCGGACGACCCGAGGCAAGCACGCCGGGAACGGCACCGCTCGACCAGGGGCGGCGCCGTTCCGGGCGGACGAGGGCGGATCAGCCGCGCGGACCCCCGCCCCGGGGCGCGCCGCCGCCCATGCCGGTGCCCGTGAACTCACCGGCCGTCGTGGTCGCCACCTCCGCGCCGTCGACCACGACGGTGTACTCCGCGCCGCTCTCCACGTCGGCGGAGGAGAACGTCACCAGGGCGAAGGCCTTGCCCGCCACCCAGCTGCCGAGCACGGTGCCGTCGGCGGACACGATCTGCACCGTCGAGCCGGCGTCCTGCGAGTCGAAGGTGGCGGCCACCCACGCCTGCTCCGACGACGTCACCGGCGCCTGCGCCATCCCCGAACTGCCGGTCACCAGCAGGTCGCCGCCGCTCACGACCAGGCCGTTCTGCACGTCGAGGGCACCATTGCCCCCCTCGGTGGGCCCGCTGACCGTGACCGTGCCGCCGGTCATGGTGCCGCTCCCGTTGGAGTCCAGGCCGTCACCTCCCGAATCCACGACGATGGTGCCCCCGGCGATGGTGAGCTGGTACTCGCTCGAGCTGGCGAAGGAGTCGCCGCCACCGCCGGGACCCTGCTGGCCCGAACCGTCGTCGCCGCCGCCCACGTTGATGCCGTCATCGCTCGCGGTCAGGTCCAGCTGCCCGCCGACGATCGTGATGACGGCGCTCTCCACCGCCTCGTAGGACCCCGTCACGCTCAGGGAGCCACCGGCGATCGTGACATCGCCGTCCGCGTGCACGCCGTCGTCGGCCGTGGCGAGCGTGAGGGTGCCGTCCTGGATGCTGACGACACCGTCGGAGTGGACGGCGTCGTCGGCGGAGTCGACGTCGACGGTGCCGCCACCGACGACGACGCTCACCGTGCCCTTGAGGCCCTTGGCGGAGGTGTCCTCGGCCACGGCCTCCGCGCTGCCGCCGCCCGCGCGGACCTGCACCGTGCCGGCGCCGACGATGACGTCGGTCTCCGCCGTGAGCCCGTCGCCGCCGGACGTCACGGAGACCGATCCGCCGGCGACGTACACGTAGCCGGCCGCGGCGTCCTCGGCGTTGTCGGACTTCAGGCCGTCCCCGCCGGAGACGACCGTGACGTCGGCGTCCTGGACCACGAGGTGGTCCTTGCCGCGGATGCCGTCGTCGACCGCCTCCACGGTGACCGTGCCCGAGTCCAGCACCAGGCCGTCCTGGCTGGCGATGCCGTCGTTGGCGTTGCCGGTGACGGTGAGCGCGCCGGCCCCGGTGAGGGTCAGGTCCGCGGCGCTGTACAGCGCCGCGTTGGGCTCCGCGCCGTCGACGACGTAGTCGGACCCGTCGGCGAGGGTGTTCGTGGACCCCTCGGCCAGCACCACCATCGCGATGTCGGCGTCCACGAAGGCGAGGGCCGACGTCGTGGACGAGGCGATCTCCGCGTCGTCCAGGACGATGCGGACGACCCCGTCGTCCTCGGTGTCGACGACGACCTGGCCGGCCAGGCTGCCGCTGAGCCGGTACGTGCCGGCCGCCGTGATGGTCACGGTGTCGTCGGACACGGTGACCGCGTCCGAGTCGGCCTCGGCCGAGTCGCCGGTGAGCGCGATCTCGACCACCTCGGCCTCCTGGTAGGCGTGGTCGGCGTCGTCGTCGTGAGTGCTCAGGTTGGCGGCGACGGCGTCCTCGACGGAGATCCCCGCGCTGGCCGTCACCTCCTCGGCGGAGACGGTGGAGGCGGTGCTGTCGGAGGAGCTGGTCGTCGCGGCCTCGGCGGTGCAGCCGGCGAGGACGGCGGCGACGAGCGCGCCGGCCATCGCGGCGCGCGTCTTCTCGAGTCGGATCACGGGAGGTTCCGATCGTCGGAGGAGCAGGGGGTCAGGAGGGAGAAGTGCCGGCGCAGGACCGGGCACCACTTGTTGTCGGGGAGGTCGCCGCGCAGCGCGGCGAGGCCGGTGCCGTACTTGGAGATCCGGCTCGGTCGCTGCCCCGATCGCCACAGGCGGCGGTCGGCCGCCGACGGGGCGGAGCCGGACTTCGTCTCGACGAGCGCGACGCCCACGAGCTCGGCGACCGGGCCGCCGGGCAGGGACCACATCAGGTCGGTGTCGACGGTGACCCGGCCGTCGGTGGCCGGGAGGTGCAGCGTGGTGCGCCGGTACGCGGTGCGGAGCACGGGCCGGAGCTCGTCGCTGCGCACCGTGCCCAGCCCGGCCCGCTGCAGGACGTCGTCGACGAAGGCGGACGCGCTCTGCCGGTCGCCGGTGGCCGGGATGCGCTCCTTCACCGTCGTACCGCGCGGCCCGCGGGTCTTGACCTCCAGGAACGCGGTCCCGGTGTCCAGGTACGTGCGCCGGCGCACCTTGAACCGCCGCCTCCGCCCCCGGGCGGCGAGGTGGTAACCGGTCAGCTCCGGGGTGTCGAGGTAGAGGGACTCGTAGCCGAACGCGCGCAGCCCTGCCATCTCCAGCACCCGCACCTCCTCGGTGCGCGCCAGGTCGGCCAGGAACTGGTCGGCCCCGGCCAGCGGGAGGACGTACTTGCGGTCGATCCGGGTCTGCAGCGCCGCGCGGGCGACGAGCTCCTCGAGTCCCACGGTCGGCAGGCGCGCGACCGACCGCAGCGCCGGGACGCCCCCGCTCACCGCTGCACCGGGGCGGACGGGCGGCCGGCGTGCTGCGCGACGGGAGCGGCAGGGGCCGATGCGGCGGGGCGCACCGCCGACCGGGGCTCACGCGCGACCTCGAACCGGACGTCGACCCACGTGGTGTCGTCGACCAGGTCCACGCGCTGGACGGTCACCTGGTGCACGCGGGCGCCGAGCAGGCCCTCCAGGTGCGCGGTCAACCCCTGTTCGTCGGTGAAGGCGGAGTCGAGGACCATCACCTGCTGCCGGTACCGCCGCAGCAGCCGCGGGTGCCCGGCGGCGTACATGGCGACGACGACCATGGCCATCAGGGCGAGGGTCAGCGGGACGTCCGCCGCGCCGAGCCCACCCAGCAGCCCCAGCGCCAGGGCCGAGAAGTAGTAGGCCACCTCGTGCTGGTCGAGCTCGGTGGAGCGCAACCGGATGATCGAGAGCACCCCGAAGAGGCCCAGCCCCAGCCCGGCGCCCACGCCGCTGCCGGCCAGGGCGACCGAGACCGCCAGCACCCCGACGTTGACGCCGATGTAGGCGATGACCAGGTCACGGCGCCGGTGACGGGGGAAGTACACCCCGAAGGTGAGCAGCCCGATGGCGAGCAGATCGGCCGCGTACAGGTAAACAGAAGAGGACATCCGACTTTCCAGAGTTCGACGACGGAGCGAACGCCACATTGCGGCGCGGAACTGCGCTGTTCCCAGGCGTCGACTCAGCGGTTCCTGTGAACCGCTGCCCGCGGTCCGGGCCGACCACCGCTCCCCCGCTCCGCCTCAGCGGACGCTCCGCTCGTGCACAGCCGTGGCGTCGACGGTGGGCGCATGCACGACGACCGGCACGGGCTGTGCGCCCGCGGAGGGACCCGCGCGGTCCTCCACCTCCTGCTCGGCGTCGCCCTCGTCTCCGTGGCCGTGCTGACGCTGACGCCGGCCGGGACGGGGTGGGCCTGGGGATCACCGCTCCAGGAGCTGCGGTGGTACGCCTCCGGCCTGGACTCCGAGGCCACGGTCGTCCAACTGGCGGGCAACCTCGGCCTGCTCGTGGTGCCGGCCGCGCTCGTCGTCGCGCGGCGGCCCGCGACCCGGCGGCTGGACCGCCTGGCCGGGATGTCCCTCGGCGCAGGTACGGCGATCGAGCTGCTGCAGTGGGCGTTGCCGCTGGGCCGCGTGGTGTCCCCGCTCGACGCCGTCCTCAACGCCGTCGGTGCCGTGGCGGCGGGCGTGGTGGTGCGGCAACTCCTGGACTCCGGCGGCACCGTCTTGGGGCACCGTCCGGTCCTCAGCGGCCGCACAGCCCCGGCCCGTGGCCGCCACACCAGCTCCGTCACAACTGACGGCATGCCGGAGAACGCCCGACCCCGCAAGCACCGGATCCGCCGCGCCGTCATCGCCGGCGCCACCGCCCTGACGGTGGCCGCCGGCGGTGGCTCGGCCTGGGCCCTGGACCGGTTCGTCATCGACCACGTCGAGATCTCCGACGTCGCCGCCTACGAGGCAGCGCAGTCCGGCGGGGCTGACGCCTCCGCGTTGTCCACCGGCGGCACCGTCACCGGCAGCTCCTACACCTCCGACGGCGCCACGGTCGAGCTCTCCACCGTGGTCACCGGCAGCGGCGACAGCACGGTCACCTACTACGTGGCCGAGGTGACCCTCACCGACGCCACGGTGCTGCAGTCCGCTTCGCGGAGAACCAGTTCGGGACCAACATCATCGACGAGACCTCGGACATCGCCGAGGACAACGGCGCGGTCTTCGCCGTCAACGGCGACTACTACGGCTTCCGAGACACCGGCATCGTGATCCGCAACGGCGTGGTGTACCGCGACGAGGGCGCCCGGCAGGGGCTGGCCTTCCTCCGCGACGGCACCGTCCAGGTCTACGACGAGACGGAGACCACCGCCGACGAGCTGGTGGCCGACGGCGTCTGGAACACCCTGTCCTTCGGCCCGGCCATCCTCGAGGACGGCGAGGTCGTCGACGGGATCGAGGACGTCGAGGTCGACACCAACATCGGCAACCACTCCATCCAGGGCAACCAGCCCCGCACCGCCGTCGGCGTCATCGACGCCAACCACCTCGTGTTCGTCGTCGTCGACGGCCGCAGCCCCGGCTACAGCGAGGGCGTCACGCTCACCGAGCTGGCGGAGATCTTCCAGGACCTGGGGGCCGCCACCGCCTACAACATCGACGGCGGCGGCTCCTCGACGATGTACTTCGACGGCGAGGTGGTCAACGACCCCCTCGGCAAGGGGACGGAACGCGGCACCTCCGACATCCTCTACATCGCGGGCTGAGGCGCCCGCCGTGATCGTCCTCATCCCCGCCTACCAATCCGATGGCCGGCTCCCGGACGTCGTGGCCTCCCTGCTGAGCGCCGCCCCCGGGATCCGCCTCGTCGTCGTGGACGACGGCAGCGGCCCCCGCCACGCCCACCAGTTCGATGTGGTCCGCACGATGGGCTGCCAGGTGCTGGAGCACGCGGTCAACCGGGGCAAGGGCGCTGCCCTGCGGACCGGCTTCGCGTTCGTCGCCCGGAACTGGCCGGGTGAGGACGTGGTGTGCGCGGACTCCGACGGCCAGCACCGTGCCGTCGACGTCCTCCGCGTCGCCGACCGGGTGCGCAGCCGCGACGCGGTGGTCCTCGGCGCCCGACGGTTCACCGGCGTCGTCCCCGCGCGCAGCCGGGTCGGCAACGCAGCGCCCCGGGTCCTCTTCCGGCTGGCCACCGGCCGCCGGCTGCAGGACACCCAGACCGGGCTCCGCGGACACCCGGCCACGATGCTGCCGTGGCTGCTGTCGGTGGCGGGTGACCGGTTCGAGTACGAGCTCGTCGTCCTCCTGCAGGCGGCCCGCCGCGGGCTGCCGATCGAGGAGATCGAGATCGCCACCATCTACTTCGAGGGCAACGCCTCCTCGCACTTCCGCCCGCTCGTCGACTCGCTGCGGGTCTACGCGCCCCTGCTGACGTTCCTCCTCTCGTCGTTCAGCGCCTTCCTGGTCGACACGATCGCGCTGCTGGCCCTGCACGCGCTCACCGGCACGCTCCTGCTGTCGGTGGTGGGCGCCCGAGCGGTCAGCTCGGGCGTCAACTTCCTCGTCAACCGGCGCCTGGTCTTCGGTACAGCACCCGATCGGCGGGCTCCCGGTGCGGCGGCCGTCCGGTACGGCACGCTCGTCGTGCTCCTGCTGGGCGCGAACTACGCCGTGCTCTCCGCCCTCACCGGGGGCGGGCTCGCCCTGCTGCCGGCGAAGCTGCTCACCGAGGGGCTGCTGCTCGCCGTGAGCTACCTGGCCCAGCGCCTCCTCGTCTTCCGCCGTCCCGGGCGGCCCGTCGAAGGGGCGCCGCCCGGTCGTGACCGGACGCCCGGGCCGCTCCCGGTGCATGACCTCCCGGCGGAGGTGTGACCGCGGCCGCCGATCCGCTGCCGGACCTGCACCTGGCCCACGCACCGTCGGCCGGCCCGGTGCCCGCGAATCGTCCCGGGCACCGGGCCGACCCCGGGCCGTCAGAAGGTCAGCACGGGCTTGATGGTCGCGCCGGACTTCATGTCCGCGACGGCGGCGTTGATGTCCTCGAACCCGTAGTGCTTGATCAGCTTCTCGACCGGGAGCCGTCCGCTGGCGACGAGGTCGGCGAGCACGGGGATGAGGGTCTCGGTCTCGCTGTCACCGAGCGTCAGGCCGACGACGTTGCGACCCGGGAGCATGAAGTTGACGTCCACGGCCGCGGTGCTGCCGAAGGCCGGCGCTCCCACCATGACCGCCGTCCCCCGGACGGCCAGGCTGCGCACTGCGGCCTCCAGCACCTCCACGTTGCCGGTCGTCTCCACGACGCCGTCCACGCCGTGCCCGCCGGTGAGCTCGGCGACCGCCTCCGCGAGATCGGCACCCGAGGTGTCGATGGTGTGCGTCGCACCGACGCCGAGGGCCAGCTCCAGCCGCCCGGACACCCGGTCGACGGCGATGATCTGCCGGGCAGGGGTCAGGGCTGCGGCCATCACGGCCGACAGGCCGACGGCTCCGGCCCCGGTCACGAGCAGCCGGGCACCGGGGCGGGGGTTCAGCACGTTCCACACCGCCCCGGCCCCGGTCTGGACGCCACAGCCCAGCGGAGCGAGGAGCTCCAGCGGAGCGTCCCCGGCGACCTTGACCAGGCTGCGCTCGTCGACGATCGCCTGCTGGGCGAAGCTGGACTGGCCGAAGAAGTGCCCGCCGAGGTCGGCGCCGTCCCGGCGGATCGGGCTGGTGCCATCGAGCCGGGCGCCGCCGATCAGGTTCATCGGCAGCCAGGCCACGCAGTAGGCGGGGTGCCCGTCCCGGCAGTTCTCGCACCGTCCGCAGGAGGTGAAGGACAGCAGGACCCGGTCACCCACGGCGACCCGCTCCACGCCTGGGCCGACGGCCTCCACGACGCCGGCCCCCTCGTGCCCCAGGACGCCGGGCAGCGGGAAGGGCAGGGCACCCGACGCGGCAGTCAGGTCGGTGTGGCAGACCCCGGCGGCGACGACCCGGACGCGGACCTCACCGGCCTGGGGGTCGGACAGCTCGACGTCGGAGAGGGTGAACTCGGCGCCACCGGCTTCGATGACGGCCGCAGTGGTGGTGGTCATGATGTGCTCCTCTGGAGGTCGCGGCCGGTCAGGCCAGCGAGATGATCACGGACTTGGTGCGGGTGTAGGGCTCGAGGCCCTCCGGGCCGTTCTCGCGGCCGAACCCGGAGTCGCCCACGCCGCCGAACGGCATGGCCGGGTCCAGCAGCGCCCACTCGTTGACCCAGACGATGCCGGCCTCGAGCCGGGCCGCGACCCGGTGTGCCCGGGCGAGGTCCGTGGTGTGCAGCCCCGCGGCGAGGCCGTAGGGGGTGCTGTTGGCGAGCTCGACGGCCTCGTCCTCGGTGTCGAAGGCCTGCACGGTGACGACCGGCCCGAAGATCTCCTCCTGCACGGCCCGGGAGTGGTTCGGGAGGCCGGTGATGACCGTCGGCTCGTAGAACCAGCCCGCCCCCTCCCGTTGCCGGCCACCGGTGACGATCTTCCCGCCGTCCTGCTGCGCGATGTCGACGTACCGCTCGACGTTCTCCAGGTGCCGCTCGGCGGCCATCGGCCCGATCACCGTCGCCGGGTCGAAGGGGTCCCCGACGGGGACGCCGGGCACTGCGCCGGTGAGGATGCCGACCAGGGTGTCGTGCAGCGGCCGGGCGACGAGCAGGCGCGGGGCGCCCATGCAGAACTGGCCGGTGTTGAAGACGAAGCCCTTGATCACCGCGCCGACGGCCTTGTCGAGGTCGGCGTCGTCGAAGACGATCTGGGCCGCGTTGCCGCCGAGCTCCAGGGTGACGGGGGTGAGCGAGCGGCCGGCGGCCTCGGCGACCGACCGCCCGACGCCCGTGGACCCGGTGAAGGTGACCTTGTCCACGCCCGGGTGCGCGACCAGCGCCTCCCCGATCTCGGGGGACGCCCCGGTGAGCACGTTCACGGTTCCCGCCGGCACCCCCGCCTCGGTGAGGATGCGCGCCATGAGCAGCGCCGACAGCGGCGTGTCGGGCGCCGGCTTGTGCACCACGCTGTTGCCGGCGGCCAGCGCCGGTGCGATCTTGGCGCTGCTCAGGATCAGCGGGAAGTTGAACGGGGTGACGACGGCGACCACGCCGACGGCTTCCCGCCGGGTGTACGCGTGCGACGGGAGCCCCAGCGGGCGAACCGCCCCGTCCAGCCCTTGCGCCAGCGCCGAGTAGTACTCGTAGGTCTCCGCCGCGGTGTTGACGTCGACGGCGGCGCAGAGGGACACGGGCTTGCCGACGTCGACGCTCTCCAGCGCGGTCAGCTCTGCCGCGTGCTCACGGATGAGATCGGCGACGCGGTGGAGCACGCGGGCGCGGTCGCGGGGCGAGGTGCGAGCCCACTCCCCCGTGTCGAACGCGGTGCGGGCTGCCGCGACGGCCCGGTCGACGTCGGCCCCGGTGGCGTCGGCCACGGTCGTCACGACCTGCCCCGTGGACGGGTCGACCACGTCCAGCCGGCCGCCAGCTGCGGCCTCGCCCCACTCCCCTCCGATGTAGAGCAGGCCGGGGTCGGGGGTGGGTCGGGTGATCGGCTCGGACATGGTGACTCGCAATCTCCCGGGGCGGCGGTGCGCCCGGGCTCGAACGGCGTGGTCGGGGGTGCCTACGTGGTGCTTGGAGCGGGGGTGCGGGTGCGGGTGGGGGCCGGTCAGCGACCCGCGAGCGCGTCGGCGTTGAGGACGTGCGGCGAACCCGCGCCGCCGGTCACGTCGGCGGCGATCTCGATCGCCATCGCGTAGATCCGCCACAGGGACTGGAGGGTCTGGCTGGAGGAATGTGGGGTGAGCACCGCGTTGGGTAGGCCCACCAGCGGTGAGTCCAGCGGTAGGGGCTCGGTCTCGAAGACGTCGAGCCCGGCGGCGCCGAGCCGGCCACCGGCCAGGGCGTCGGCGAGCGCGTCCTCGTCCACCACACCGCCCCGGGAGGTGTTCACCAGGACGGCGTCGGGCTTCATCAGCCCGAGGCGCTTCGCGTCGATCAGGTGGTGGGTCGCCGGCCCGTAGGGGACGTGCAGGCTGACCGCGTCGGAGCTGGCGAGCAGGTCGTCGAGGGCCACCGGCACGGCTCCCGCGGCCCGGACCGCCTCGTCGGGGACGACGGGGTCGTGCACGAGGACGGTCGTACCGAAGCCGGTCAGCAGGGTGGCGAGCGCCCGGCCGATGGAGCCGAACCCCACGATGCCGACCGTGCTCTGCACGGTCTCGCCCGCGACCCGGCGGGTCCACTGGCCGGACGCGACACCGGCGGTGAGCTCGAGCACGCGCCGGCGGCCGGCGAGGATCAGCGTCAGCGCCATCTCGGCGACGCCCCAGGTGTTGGCACCGGTGGTGCGGGCCACCGCGACGCCGTGCCGGCCGGCGGCCGTCAGGTCGACGTTGTCGTAGCCGACGCCGAAGCGGACCAGCAGCTGCAGGCGTTCGCCGACCTGGGAGAACATCTCCTCGCCGAACGGCTGGACGTCGATGATGCCCACGTCCGCGGTGCGCAGCGCCTGGACCACCAGGTCCCGGTCGTACGGGTCCTGTACGGCCCACTCGTAGTCGAGGCCCAGGCCGGCGGCGTACTGCCGGGCCCGTTCGTTGAGCTCGGCGAACACCGGGGACCGGTCGCCGAAAAAGGACACGATGCGTGTCACGGGTGACTCCACTTCCGTGGGGGTGATGGGTGGTCCGGAGGCGACCGGGGCGCCCCCCGTCCCGACCGTCGCCACGGCGGAGGTCGGGACGGGAGGCGTCAGGTCGGGACGGGAGGCGTCAGGTCGGGACGGGAGGCGTCAGGTCGGCCCGACGGCGGATCCGGCCGGGGCGGATTCGGCTGCTGTCTCGCCACGGTCCAAGTGACGTACGTAGAACTCCATGGCCGCGTCGCGGCAGCACACGATGTGCTGCCGCAGGGCCCGACAGGCGCCCTCGACGTCCCGGGCCAGCAGCAGATCGAGGATCTGCACGTGCTCGTCGCGCGCGTCGTGGATGCGCAGCTCGTCCTGCCGGGTGTGGATCACGGCCCGGCGGTTGCCGTCGAACACCCGCCGCATCATGTCCATGATGTGGCGGTTGCCGCAGTGGCCGATGAAGAACAGGTGCATCGACATGTCCAGGCCGAAGGCCGCCTTCGGGTCCAGGTCGGTTCGCGCCAGCTGCCTGCGGTACCAGCGCAGCTCCTCCGCCGGGAGCGACCCCGCCGCCAGACGGAGCGCGATGGGCTCCACCTCCAGCCGCACCTGGAAGATCTGCTCGATGTCGGCCAGCAGCACCGGGGCGACCTGGACCCCCCGCCGCGGGACGATCCGGACGAGTCCCTCCAGCTCGACGCGGTGCAGCGCCTCGCGAACCGGGGTCCGGCTGACCCCCAGGTCCACGGACAGGTCGGTCTCGTTGAGCATCGCCCCGGGGCGGTACTCACAGTTGATCAACTTGTCGCGCAACACCGCGTAGACGTGCTGGCGGAGGTCAGGGGCGCTCATGGCGACTCCTCCCGGAACGGCTTACCCGGAGCCGTTCGGCCCAGGCGGCGCACTGGGTCAGAGACGGTCCTCGATCGAGGTGCGAACGAACCCCTCCGGGAACTCGTCGACGGACTTGCCGACGATCGTGTACTCCTTGTCGCCCCCGGAGAACCGGTTCTCCAGCTCCATGTAGCTCTGCGGGTCGAACAGCGGGGTGGCGCTCATCCCCTTGATGCCGGTGGCGTCGTCCTTGTCGCAGGTGTAGAGCGAGCCCTGCTGCTCGAAGTTCTTGCGCCCGTGCTCCAGCATGCCGTCCATGGCTGCCTTGAGGGTGTAGTGCATCGTCAGGAAGTTGAACCCGAGCGGGTAGATCTCGTCGACGGTGACCTCCGGGACGCCGTCGGCGCCGGCCACGTCGGGGTACATCTTCCAGCCGGGCACCCGCTCGGCGACGTACGCGGCGTCCTTGAGGTTGGTCAGCTTGACCACGGTGGTCATCTGCGCACCGAGCTCGACCGCCATGCGCATGCGCTCGACCCCCTCGTCCAGCTGCGTGGCGGGGTCGGCGTTCGTACGGGCGATGAGGATGCAGTCGGAGCCCTCCATCGCAGCGAGCGCGGCGCGGACCTTGGCGTAGTACTCCTCGCGCGGTAGCAGGTCCACCGACTCCTCCATGTTGCCCGCGTCCTCGAGCTGGAGGGCGGTGGCACCGGCCTGGACCATCCGGCGGACGCTTCGGTAGACCGCGAGCGGCCCACCGAAGCCGTCCTCGATGTCGGCAGCGACCGGGAGCGCGCACGTCTGCGTCAGCCGGCTGGTCATCCACTCGATGTCGGTGAGGTTGGTGAACCCGTAGTCGATGACGCCGTTCATCGCGATGGAGAGCTCGCCACCGCTGAGCATGACCGCGGGGAAGCCGACCATCTCCACCGCGCGGGCTGACGCGCAGTCGTAGACGCACGGCGCGACGACGCACGAATCAGCCTGGGTCAGTACTTCCTTGAGACTCTTCTTGGCCACGGGACACCCTTCGCAACGGTGGTCTGGGGATGCCGACCTGATCGGCCGAACGGCGGTAGTACACAACAGCTCGGCGAGAAGATGCAACAGGTCACAGTCGTTACCGAACCGGCACCTGCGCGCGATCCGGGCTCCCCACAGGGCTCTGACCTGGACATTAACTCCCGGATCGGTGGTGCAGAAGTGCCCACGCAGTCCACCTCCGGCAACAGGGGCCACCAAGTCACCGTTGCGTGAGTGGACGTCGTTCTGCATGCTGAACCCCGTTCGATGTGGCACACGCCACGTCGGGATCCCGGGTCCACCACCAGCGGGCCCGTGCAGACAGCGCTGCCGGATCGACGGCACGGATCCCTTCCAGGGCGCCTTCGGGCGCACGCTGAGAGGGAGCGGAGCCGCACCACCTTCGACGACGACGACGAAGCAGGAGAGGCCCTCATGTTCCCTCGATGGAAGTGCCATCGGCCCCAGTCCGGACGACCGGCGCGTGCGGCCGCGGGAGCGGTTGCCGCCGCCTTGGTGCTCACCGCCTGCGGCGGCGACGACGGCGGCTCGGGCAGTGCAGCGGGAGGTGAACCGCAGGAGGGCGGTGAACTCACCATCGTCACCGCAGGGCCCATCGCCAGCTGGATGCCCACCTCGCCCGCCGGCACCCTGCCCGGGCTGTTCTGGGACCGGCTCTACGCCGTCTACGGCGCGCTGATCACGGTCGACGTCGACGGGCAGGTCCAGCCGGGGCTGGCCGAGAGCCTGGAGAGCGACGACGACGGCGCCACCTGGACCCTGACCCTCCGCGAGGGCCTGACCTTCACCGACGGCGAGCCGCTGGACGCCGCCGCGGTCAAGTACAACTGGGACCTCATCGCCGGCTCGGACCTCGCCGGTGCCGACATCGCCGGCTCGTTCACCAGCGAGGTCGTCGACGACACCACGCTGCGGCTGACCGTTGCCGAGCCGGATCCCATCCTCGACCTGCGCATCGCGGAGACCATCCCGTTCGTGGCGTCACCGGCCGCGCTCGAGGCGCAGGGCGAGAACTACACCGACCCGGTGGGTGCCGGCCCGTTCGTCCTCGAGTCCACCGACCCGGCGATCGGGGAGACCCTCACGGCCAACGAGGACTACTGGTCCGAGGACGAGCCGCACCTGGAGACGCTGAACCTGTCGATCATCAGCGACCCGGCGCAGCGCATCCAGACCGTCATCCAGGGCGGTGCCGACATCATGAACGGCTACCCCTTCCAGTGGGCCGACCAGGCCGACAACCCCGCGGTGGACACCTACTCCGTCACCTCCGGTGGCATCCGCAGCTACGTCTTCAACACCACCGCGGAGCCGTTCAGCGACGTGCGGGCGCGCCAGGCGGCCGCGATGGTGATCGACCCGACCGAGCTGCTGCAGACCCTCACCCAGGACGCGTCGGCCGAGGGGACGACCACCCTGTTCCCGGAGACCTCACCCTTCTACGACGAGTCCCTGACCCTCCCGGAGGGCGGCCTCGAGGAGGCGCAGGCCCTCATCGACGAGGTCGCCGCCGACGGCGTCTCGATGGACGTCACGATCCTGATCCCCCAGGCTCCCGAGAACGTGCGCGTGGGCGAGTTCATCGGGTCGGCACTACGCCAGCTCGAGGGTCTCAACGTCACCGTCGAACAGGTCGCGCTGGGCGACTGGCGCACCGCCGCCGGGGCCAACGACGACTTCGACATCACCCCGTACCCGGGAGTGTTCGACCTGGCCAGCCCGCAGATCGCCATGGGCAACCTCTTCGACCCCGCGGGGACCGAGTCGTTCTCCAACTTCGACTCCCCGGAGATGGCCGCAGCGCTCGACGCGGCGCAGAACGCCGCGAGCGACGAGGAGCTCGCCGACGCGATGGCGGAGATCCAGCGGATCTACGTCGAGCAGGTCCCGATCGCCGTGTTCGGCGCCGACGAGCGGGCGTTCCTGCACCGGACCGAGGTCGGCGGCCTGGAGGCCATGGGCCGGGGTGCCCTGTACCTCGACCGGCTGTTCGTCACCGAGTAAGAGTCCCCCTCCGCTCCGAACCCGGCCTGGCCGCTCGCCCGCGGCCAGGCCGGGTTCGGATCAGCCGGCTCCCTGGAGGCCGCACAGCATGCACCCCACACTCCGAGCGGTGGGATCACGGTTGCTCTACGGGATCCCCGTCCTGCTCGTCGTCACCTTCGGCGCGGTCGCGCTGGCCGAGTTCATCCCCGGCTCACCCGGGCAGGCGATCCTGGGTGACCAGGCCACCCCGGAGCGGGTGGCGGCGCTCAACGAGCGCTACGGCTACGACCGCCCGGTCGCGGAACGCTACGTCGACTGGCTGGGCAGCGCCCTGCAGGGCGACCTCGGGACCACGCTGTTCACCAACGAACCCGTCAGCGAGGTGGTCCTCCGGCGGCTCGCCGTGACCGCCGAGCTGGCCCTCCTGGCCATGCTCATGGCCCTGGTGGCCTCGGTCGTCCTCGCCCTCGTGGCCGTCCGCCAGGTCGGCGGCTGGCTGGACCGCACGCTCGACGGGCTCAGCTCCGCGCTGCTGTGCATCCCGTCCTTCGTCTCGGTCGTCCTGGTGTCGCTGGTCTTCGTGGTCTGGCTCGGGGCCTTCCCCGCCACCGGCTGGGTCCCCCCGACCGACGACCTCGCGCAGAACCTCGAGTACGCGTTCCTACCGGCACTGTCCCTGGCCCTGTTCGAGGCGGCCTTCTTCTACCGGGTGATCCGCGCCGATCTCGGCGGCACGCTCCGGGAGGACTTCGTGCTGGTGGCCCGCACCAAGGGGCTGTCCAAGCGCTACGTCCTGACCCGGCATGCGCTCCGGCCCTCACTGTCCTCGCTGGTCACCGTCATGGGCCTCTCGCTCGGGCGGCTGCTCGGCGGAGCTGCCATCGTCGAGTACTTCTTCTCAGTCCCCGGGCTGGGCTACGAGGCGATCGCCGCCGTCTCGATCAAGGACATGAACATGATCCAGGCGATCGTCGCCATCTCCGTGGTCGCCTATGTGCTGATCTTCATCCTGGTCGATCTCGCGTACTCCCGGATCGACCCCCGAGTGAGCGTGAGGTGACCATGACCTCGTCGACGCACCGCGAGCCACCCACCGCACCACCGGAGTCGACCAGTGCCACGCTCGCGGCGGGCGCACCGGCCCGACGCCGCCGGAGCCTCCGGGGGAAGCTGCTGGTCTACGTGTGCATCGGCTGGCTGGCCCTGCTCGTGCTGGCCGCCGTCCTGGCGCCGATCCTCCCCGGGCTCCCGGAACCGGGGGTCCGGATCGGCCGGTTCGCCCAGGACCCCGACCTGTCGGTCGGCGGGCTGCTCGGCACCGACAGCGTCGGGCGCAGCAACCTGGCCCGGATCGTCTACGGCGCCCGCGTGTCACTCGTCGTCGCCGTCTTCGCCACGCTCATCGCGCTGGTCATCGGGTTGCTGTTCGGCATGGTCGGCGGCTACTACCGCGGGTTCGCCGAGTCGGTGACCAACGTGGTGGCGAACGCGCTGGCCTCCATCCCCCCGCTGCTCCTCCTGCTGGCCCTGGTGTCCGCGATCGGCGCCACGCTGCGCGGTCTCACCATCGCCCTGGGCGTCGCGTTGGCCACCACGTACATCCGGGTGACGAAGGGCGCGGTCATCGCCAACGCCAGCCGGGAGTACGTGCTGGCGGCGAAGGCGCTGGGCGCGCGCAGCTCGCGGGTCATGATCCGGGAGTTGCTGCCCAACCTGGTGCCGGTGCTCGGCGCGATCGTTCCCATCACCATGGCGACGGCGATCATCGTCGAGGGGTCGCTGAGCTTCCTCGGCTACGGCATCCCGCCGCCCACCCCCAGCTGGGGCGGCATGATCGCCGCCGGCGCGGACACCATGCGCGACTACCCGATCGTCATCCTCGGCCCGGCGGTGACGCTCTTCCTCACGGTCTTCGCGTTCAACACCGTAGGCAACCACTACGGCAACCGCTCCGACGCCCGGGAGGCCCAGCTGTGAACCAGGACGCACAGCAGTCGCAGTCGCCCCTCCTCCAGGTGGACGACCTGACCCTGGACATCCCGACCCCGCAGGGGCTGGCGCACATCCTGCGCGGGGTCTCGCTCGACGTCGACCGCGGTCGCACCCTCGGCATCGTCGGGGAGTCCGGGTCGGGGAAGTCGATGACCCTGCGCTGCGTCCTCGGCCTGACGCCGTCGGGCGCCCGGGTCGGGGGCCGGATGGCGTACGCCGGCGAGGACCTCGAGACCATGGACCCCAAGGCCAAGCGGCAGCTCATCGGCCGGCGGGTCGGCGTGGTCTTCCAGAACCCGATGACCTCGCTCAACCCCGTCGTGCCGATCGCCCGGCAGATGGGTGAGGCCGCCCGCATGCACCTGGGGCTGTCCAAGAAGCAGGCACGGGCGCTCTGCCAGGACCTGCTCGGCCAGGTCGGCATCCCCGACCCCGGGGCACGGCTCGACGACTACCCGCACCAGTTCTCCGGGGGCATGCGCCAGCGAGTGATGATCGCCATGGCCCTGACCTGCGAGCCGGACCTGCTGGTGGCCGACGAGGCGACCACCGCGCTGGACGTGACCATCCAGAAGGAGATCCTCGACCTGCTGCAGCGGCTGCAGGCCGAGCGTGGGATGGCCATGGTCCTGGTGAGCCACAACCTGGGCGTGGTCGCCGGCCGGACCGACGAGGTGCTCGTCATGTACGGCGGTCGCGTCGTCGAGCGGGCCCCGACCGACCGGATCTTCCGCCACCACGAGCACCCCTACACCGAGGCGCTGCTGCGGGCCATCCCGCGGCTGGACACGCCCGCCCGCACCCGGCTGCCCACCCTCGCCGGGCCGCCGCCCAGCGTCTACGACCCGATCGTGCCCGCCGAGGAGGCCGATCGGCGCGACCGCGCCCGCTGGGCTGCGGCACAGGAGTCGGAGGAGATGTCGGCATGAGCACGGCGACCACGGTGACTCCGGCCGCTCCCGGCCTGCGCGAGGGCGCCCTGTTGAGCGTCCAGGACCTCCGGTGCTCCTTCAAGACCCCGTCGGGACGGGTCGACGCCGTCCGCGGGGTGTCCTTCGACGTCCTGCCCGGGGAGACCCTCGGGCTCGTCGGAGAGTCCGGCTGCGGCAAGACGACGACCGGGCGGGCGATCCTGCAGCTGCCGCCCGCGCAGTCCGGATCGGTGCGCTACCAGGGCCGGGAGCTGCTCGGGCTGGGCGCACGGCAGATGCGGCCGTTGCGCCGGGACATCCAGATGATCTTCCAGGACCCCGTCTCCTCGTTCAACCCGCGGCGCAAGGTCGTCGACATCGTCGCCGAGGGCCTGACCATCCAGGGCGTCCCCCGGGCCGAGGTCGGCCCCCGGGTGGCCAAGGCCCTCGAGCAGGTCGGGATGAGCGTGGACATGGTCGGCGATCGGCGGCCGCACGAGTTCTCCGGCGGGCAGTGCCAGCGGATCTCGATCGCCCGCGCGCTGGCCGTGGATCCGAAGATCATCGTGTGCGACGAACCGGTCGCCTCGCTCGACGTGTCGGTCCAGGCCCGGGTGCTCAACGTGCTGCTCGACATCCGCGAGAGCTCGGACCTCTCCCTGGTGTTCGTGTCGCACGACCTGGCGGTGGTGCGGATGGTCAGCGACCGCGTGGCGGTCATGCACCGGGGGCGGATCGTCGAGATCGGGGCGGCGGAGCGGGTGTTCGACCAACCGGCGCACCCGTACACCCGCATCCTGCTGGAGGCGGTCCCGGTGGTCGACGAGTCCGAACGCCGCTCGCTGAGCCGACTGCAGCCGACGCCGGTCGACGACAGCTGGCGGACCGCCGACCACGCGCTGGTGGAGGTGGGACCGGACCACTTCGCCGCCCTCGGACCGGCGGAGGGGTGAGCCGGGGTCCTCGTCGCGCCCGCCGACCGGCCCCCGGCACCGGAGCCACCGGTCGGCGCGCGCGACGGTCAGCCGTCGGACCGCTGCTGGCCCTCGACGAACGCCTGGACGACGGCGGTGTCCTGGTCCCCCAGTCCCTGCTCGGTCAGCCGGGTGAAGACGTCGAGCAGGACGTCGGTCTGCGGCGTGGCGGTGCCCGAGCCACGGGCCTCGTCGACGGCGAAGGTCAGGTCCTTCACCATGAACCGGGCCGCACCGGACGGGCTGTGGTCGTGCTCGGCGAACCGACGCTTCTTCACCTCCATGATCCGGCTGGCGGCGTAGCCGCCGGAGAGCAGGTCGAGCATCTGGGCGACGTCGAGCCCGGCCCGCTCGGCGACGACGGACGCCTCGCCCAGTGCGAGCACGGTGGCCGCCACGATCATCTGGTTGCAGGCCTTGGCCACCTGCCCGGAGCCCAGCGGGCCGAGGTGCACCGGGCGGCCGAACGACCCGAGCACCGGCTGCACCCGTGCCACCGCCTCGTCCGCACCGCCGACCATGATCGACAGCGTGCCGGCGGTGGCCCCCTCCTCGCCCCCGCTCACGGGCGCGTCGACGACGTGCACCGGGCCGCCCGGACGCTCGGCCAGCTCCGCCCCGAGCCGGCGCACGGCCTCCGGCGACACGGTGGAGCTGATCACCACGACCGAGTCGGCGGCCAGGCCGGCGAGCAGCCCGTCCGCACCGTCCAGGAGCTCCTGCACCTCCGGCATGTCCGGCACCATCAGGACCACCACGTCGGCGGCGGCACCCACCTCGCGGGCGGTCTCGTGCCAGTGCGCCCCGGCCGCCAGCACGTCCTGGATCTTCGTCCGGTCGCGTGCGGTGACGTGCACGGTCGAGCCGGGCGGCAGGCCGGCGATCGCGTTCCGGGGGGGGGGGGGGGGGGGGGGCCCCCCCCCCCGCAACAACCCCCCCCCCCCCCCCCCCCCCACCCCCCGCCCCCCCCCCCCCCCCCCCCCCCCCCCCCCCCCCCCCCCCCCCCCCCCCCGAGTCCGATCACTCCGACGGCGACAGGGACCGGACCTTGCAGTTGCGCCATGTGACCAACCATTCGTCTAGGGTGCTGAACAGCGTTCAAGGTAGTGAACAATCGGGCGGCTCGCAGGCGACCGGCGCCCAGTTCTGGATCGGGGGATCATGATGGGCCAGGAGCGCCCGAGGGTCGTCGTTGCCGTTCCCATGGCCGACGAGGTGTACGAGTTCCTGCGCGCCGGGGATTCCCGCGTCGAGCTGGTGCGTGAGGCGGCCCTGCTCGCACCCATGCGCTGGCCGGCCGACTTCGACGGGGACCCCGCCTTCCAGCGTGACCGGAGCGCGCAGCAGGAGTTCCAGTCGTTGGTCGACTCCGCCGACGTGCTGTACGGCATCCCGGACTCCGCGCCTGCCGCGCTGCGCAGAGCCGTCCGTGCCAATCCGGGTCTCCGCTGGGTGCAGACGATGGCCGCCGGCGGCGGGGCGCAGGTGAAGGCGGCGGGGCTGACCGCCGACGAGCTGGCGCGCGTCGTCTTCACCACCTCGGCCGGCGTCCACGCCGGACCGTTGGCCGAGTTCGCCCTGTTCGGACTCCTGGCCGGCGCGAAGCACCTCCCCCGGCTCCTCACCCAGCAGACGCAGCGGGAGTGGAGCGGCCGGTGGCCCATGGCCCAGCTGCGGGACCAGACCGTGGTCGTGGTCGGCCTCGGCGCGATCGGTCGCGAGGTCGCCCGGGTGACCTCGTCGCTGGGTGCGCGGGTGATCGGGGTCAAGCGGGGCACCGACCGGGTCGACGGGGTGGACACCCTGGCCTCCCCCGCGGAGCTCGCCGCAGTCGCCGCGAAAGCGGACGCGCTGGTGATCACCCTGCCCGGCACGGCCGCGACCGAGGGGATGGTCAGCGCCGACGTCCTCACCCGGTTGCGCCCCGGTGCAACGGTCGTCTCCGTGGGTCGCGGCACGGTCCTGGACGAGCCTGCCCTGGTGGACGGGCTGCGCACCGGGCACATCGGCTTCGCCGCCCTCGACGTCTTCGCGGTCGAGCCCCTGCCCACCGACAGCCTGCTGTGGTCGCTGCCGAACGTCGTCATCAGCCCGCACACGGCCGCGAACTCGGCATCGGAGGAGCGGCTCATCGCGGAGCTCTTCCTCCACAACCTCGACGCGCACCTGGCCGGCCGACGGATGCGCAACATCGTGGACGTCGTCGAGTTCTACTGATCGGCGATTGCGATCACCGCTGGCCGGGGCACCGGTTCGGTGGGCATCCCACAACCACGGCGCAGGCAAGAGAGGACGACATGACCGAGGACACCGGTGGCAGTCCGGCACCCGCCGTCTCGCGGGCAGTGCACATCCTGAGCTACCTGGCCCAGGCCAGGGGTGTTCCGCAGTCCCTGGCCGACATCGCCCGGGAACTCGGCGCGGCCAAGTCGTCGACGTTGAACGTCTGCACCGTCCTGGAGGAGTCCGGGCTCGTCCAGCGACGGGGCGCCGGCTACGTGCTCGGCCGGCGCACGGTTGAGCTCGGCGGCGCCTACCTGGCCAGCTTCGACCAGGTCCGTGAGTTCTACCGGATCTGCTCGGAGTCCCCGGCGCTGAGTCGCGAACTGGTGCAGATCGCCGTCCTCGACGGCATCGACGTGCTCTACCTCGCCCGGCACGAGGGGCGTGCCCCCCTGCGCCTGTCCGCGGGGATCGGGGACCGGTTCCCGGCTTCCCTGACCGCGGTGGGCAATGCCCTCCTGGCCGAGCTCCCGCCCGACGAGGTCGCCGCGCGGTACGCCGGCGCCACCCCCTTCCCCCGGTTGACCTCCCGGTCGGCCACCACCCTCGAGCAGCTGCAGCGCAAGCTGACTGCGACACGGGCACGGGGGTACGCACTCGACGAGGGAGAGGTCTTCCCCACCGTCGTCGGGGTGGCGATGACCATCCCCGCCCGGCACAGCGGCGAGCAGACCCTCGCCATCGGCGTCTCCACCATCGACTCCCCTGTCGCACCGATCCTGGGCGTGGAACACCGCGACGCGATCGTGGCCGCGCTGCGGGAGGCCGTCACGCAGCTGTCCAACCCGATGGTCGCTCCCGCGTGGGAAGCCACCAGCATCAACTGACGGCTCGACGTCAGCACGCCGTCGCGGTGCCGTCACAGCGGTACCGACGCCATCCCCGCAAGGCTCGGAGGAACCAGGAAGATGACCACCCAGCAGCCGTTCGACATCAGTGGGCGGACGGCATTCGTCACCGGATCCAGTCGCGGGATCGGCTTGGCCCTGGCGTCCGGGTTGGCCCGCGCCGGATGCACCGTCGTCCTGCACGGGAACGACCCGATGCGATGCCGTCAGGCAGCCGATGCGCTCGCCGCGGAGACCGGCGCGGACGTGCACGCGGTGGCGTTCGACGTCACAGACCCCAGCGCTGTGCGGGCCGGGGTGGCCGAGGTCGTCGCGACGCTGGGCTCGGTGGACATCCTGGTCAACAACGCGGGCATCCAGCGGCGACACCCGCTGCTGGAGTTCCCCGCGGCGGACTGGGACGACGTCATCGCGGTCAACCTGACCGCTCCCTTCCTCGTCGCCCAGCAGGTCGCCCGCGGCATGGTCGGCGCCGGCCGGGGCAAGATCGTGAACATCGGGTCGGTGCAGAGCCAGCTGGCCCGCCCGAACATCACCCCGTACGCCGCGAGCAAGGGCGGCATCGTGATGCTCACCCGGGGCCTGTGCGCGGAGCTGGCCGGGTCCGGCATCCAGGTCAACGCCCTCGCCCCCGGCTACATCCGGACCGAGCTGACCCAGGCGCTCGTGGACGACGAGGAGTTCTCCGCCTGGGTGCGCAACCGGACCCCGGCGGCCCGCTGGGGCGAGGTCGAGGACCTTGTGGGCACGCTGCTCTACCTGTGTTCCCCCGCGGCCGACTTCGTCAACGGCCAGGTCCTGTACGTCGACGGCGGCATGACCGCGGTCGTCTGAGAGAGGAGACGGACATGCGAGCAGTTGTCGTCCACGGAGCCGGGGACCTGCGGGTCGAGGAGCGCACGCCCCGCGCCCCCGGTCCCGACGAGATCCAGATCCAGATCGCCTACGCCGGGGTCTGCGGATCGGACCTGCACTACTACCGATCGGGCCGGGTCGGCGCCTTCGAGGTCCGCGAGCCGCTGGTCGTCGGGCACGAGGTGGTGGGCCGCGTCCTGCGGGACGGCCGGGAAGCGACGGACCCTGGGGCTGCCCTGGCAACGGGCACACCGGTGACCCTCCACCCGGCCACACCCGGGCAGCGGCTCCCTGGGCTGGAGCACCGGCCCAGCGTCTGGCCCAACACCCGGTACCTGGGCAGTGCCGCGACGCTGCCGCACACGCAGGGCGCGATGAGCGACCTGTTCACCGCCCGGGTGGATCAGGTCCGCGTGCTGCCGGCATCGCTGCCGCTGGAGCGGGCAGTGCTCGCCGAGCCACTCGGGGTCGCGCTGCACGCGCTCAACCGGGCAGGCGGGGTGCGCGGGCGCTCCGTCCTGGTCAGCGGAGCGGGCCCGATCGGGCTGCTCGTCGCGGGAGCCGCGGTGGCCTCCGGCGCGACCGACGTCGCCCTCTGCGACGTCCTCGCCGAACCGCTCGAACGCGGCGCCCCCCTGGGGGTCAGCCGGACGTTCCGGTCCGGCGTCGACACGATCCCGGCCGAGGAGTTCGACGTCGTCCTCGAGTGCGCCGGCGTCCCGGCGGCCCTCGACCAGGCGATCCGGTCGGTGGCCCGCGGCGGGGTGGTCGTGCAGGTGGGCATCCTGCCCGGCGAGGCCCGGCCCTACGACCTGTCGGCGGTGGTCAGCCGGGAGATCGACGTACGGGGGTCGTTCCGCTTCGACGGCGAGCTCGACGAGGCCATCGCGATGCTCGATGCCACGCCGGCTCTGGGCAGCGTCGTGACCGACCTCTTCGCTGCCGGGGACGCCGTCTCCGCCTTCGACCGCGCCGCGGACGCCCGCGCATCGAGCAAGGTGGTCATCCGCTTCGACAGCGCCGCCGCTGGCTGACCTCGGCCGTCCACCGCCGGCCTCACGGCCCCAGCGCCCAGCCGGTCCTCGTCGACCCCGCGCCGGCCCTCGCAACTCAGGCCTGACTGGTGCTGGTCACGAGCGGCGTCGAGGTGCTGCCGCTGGTCGTGCTGATGAGCCGGTCACGGGCCTTCACCGCGGTGCGCGTCGGCCTCGCGGTGACCGGCTTCGGCGCGGCGATCGCCTGGATGGTGGCGGTGCTGTCGGGCGGCGAGTCGGTGCTGCAACCGGTGTTCGACGTGATCGTCGGGAACCCGTGGGTGTCGCTGGCCACTGGCTCCGACAGCTGACGTCGAAGAGCCCGCACTGCCACATGAGGATGCTCAAGATCCACGGAACGCAACCTGGAGGACCACCATGACCAAGATCGCAGTCATCTACTACTCGTCCACCGGCAACGTGCACCAGCTCGCCGCCGCCGTCGCCGAGGGTGCCGCCCAGGCCGGTGCCGAGGTCCGGCTCCGCCGCGTGCCGGAGACCGCCCCGGCCGGAGCCATCGCCTCCAACCCGCTGTGGCAGGCCCACGTCGACACCACCGCCGGCGAGGTGCAGGAGGCCACCCCCGCCGACATGGAGTGGGCCGACGGCTACGCCCTGGGCTCCCCCACCCGCTTCGGCACCCCGGCCGCCCAGATGAAGCAGTTCATCGACACCCTCGGCGGGCTGTGGTTCACCGGCAAGCTGGCGAACAAGGGGGCCACGGCCTTCACCAGCGCGCAGAACGTCCACGGCGGCAACGAGTCCACGATCCTCACCTTCTTCAACATCTTCAGCCACTTCGGCGCGGTCATCGTGCCGCCCGGCTACACCGACCCGCTGCTGTTCGCCGCCGGCGGCAACCCCTACGGCTCCTCCACCGCCTCCGGTGGCCAGTCGGCCACCGCGTCCGAGGCCGAGCTGGAGGCCGCCCGCCACCAGGGCCGCCGACTGGCCCAGATGACCGCCAAGATCGTCGCCTGACGGCGACCGGCTCCGGGGGCAGGACGAACATCCCCGGAGCCGGTGGCCCAGCACGTCCCCGCACGACTCCGGCCGACCGCAGACCCAGGGCCAGAGGGGGTTTGATCATGGGCAGACCGAAGCGTGGTGCACGGCCCACCCGTCGCTCGCGCCGTGGTGGCTACCGGAGTGCGCTTCGGACACCACTGTCCGCCGGTCGCTCGTCGGGGAGCCGTAGACGTCGTCGACCTGCCCGACCCCACCCCTGGGGAGGGCCCGCAGCTCCACGAGGTGAGCCCCGCCGGCGTCGACTTCGCTGAAGCTCACCACCGGCCGTCTTCGAGCCGACGTGCCCCCTCACCCGCGCGAACCGCTCGGCGCGCACCCGGGCGGCGTCGTGGGTGCACAACTCGGGGAAGGTCCGCCGAGGAGCTCGGGCACGGCCGGTCCCGTCAGGAGCAGGAACCGCTGCCACTCTCCCCCGGGGTCTTCTCGTTGCCACGGATCAGCTGCCGCAGCATCCCGGTCAGGACCGACAGGTCCGCGCCGGCCAGCTGGTCGAACAGGTGCCGACGGACGCTGGCCAGATGGGTAGGCCAGCACTCCTGCAGTCGGATGAGGCCGGCGGGGGTGAGCACCGCGTCCCAGCCGCGGCCGTCCTCCGCCGACCGCTCACGTCGCACGAACCCGGCCGCGTCGAGTCGCTGGACGACCCGGGTCATGCCGCTCAGCGACATGGGCGCCGCCGCAGCCAGCTCGCTCATCCGCAGCCGTTGGCCGGGCGACTCGGACAGGTTCATGAGCGCGAAGTACTCCCCGAGCAGCAAGTCGTGCTCGCGCAGCAGGTCGGCCTCGAACGAGCGCGGTAGCAGGGTCCACACGCGCGCGAAAGCACGCAGGAGCGCCTCCTCCTGCGTGTCGAGCGGCGGTACGGGCTGGGTCACACCCGAAGGGTACTTGCACGGCGAAGCAGTTGGTGCTTGGGTACTTGCAGGCGCAAGTACCTCTCCGGCGTCAACCGCCCGGACTCCCACCACCGAGAACAGGGACCATGAACGCTCTCCTCTGGACCATCGCCGCCGTCCTGGCCGTCGCCTTCCTCGCCGCCGGGCTGATGAAGCTCACCCAGCCGCGGGCGAAGCTCGTCTCCTCCGGCCAGGGCTGGGCGGAGGGCTACAGCGACGGTGCGGTCAAGGCCCTCGGTGCCGTCGAGGTACTGGGGGCCGTCGGCCTCGTGCTGCCCGCCCTGGTCGACGTCGCGACCGTGCTGGTGCCACTGGCCGCGACCGGCCTGGCGATCCTGATGATCGGCGCAATCGTCGTCCACACCCGCCGCCGCGAGATCCCCAACGTGGTGGTCAACGTGGTGCTGCTGGCTCTCACGGTCTTCCTCGCCGTCGAACGCTTCGGCCCGCACGCCTTCTGACCCGGACACCCCCAGCGGAAGCTGCCCGGCGACCTCGTCGTCGCCCACCTCACCATGCGCTGAACCCGCGGTGGTGCGACGCTCGGCGGGACACGTCCACCGGCCCCGGCAACTCCTCGCCGGGTCACCCGGCGGCGTGTACCACCGACAGGAGTCCACGAACACGTGACTGCAACAACCCGTCCTCGACCGGCCCTCGTCGTGGGCGCCACGGGGATCGTCGGCCAGAACCTGGCCGAGCGACTGACCGAGCAGGGCTGGGAGGTCCACGGGCTCTCCCGCAGCGGGCGGGCCCCCGGCCCGGGCGTGCACCCCGTGCAGGCGGATCTGGCCGACCCCGCGGGACTGACCACCGCGCTGGACGGCCTGTCGCCCGAGCTCGTCGCCATCACCGCCTGGACCCGGCAGGCCACCGAGGCGGAGAACATCGCGGTCAACGGCGCCGCCGTCCGCAACGTGCTCCAGGCGCTCGAGCCGGCCGGATCGGTGCGACACGTCGCGCTGATGACCGGGCTGAAGCACTACCTCGGCCCCTTCGAGGCCTACGCGCAGGGCGAGATGCCCGACACGCCCTTCCACGAGGACGAGCCCCGCCTGGACGCCCCGAACTTCTACTACGCGCAGGAGGACGAACTCTTCGCGGCCGCCGCCCGCGCCGGCTTCACCTGGAGCGTCCACCGGTCACACACGGTGTTCGGCTTCGCCGTGGGCAACGCGATGAACATGGTGCTGACGCTCTCGGCGTACGCCGCGATCTGCAAGCAGCTGGGGCGGCCGTTCATCTTCCCCGGGTCGAGCACCCAGTGGAACAGCGTGACCGACGTGACCGACGCCGACCTGCTGGCCGACCAGATCATCTGGGCCGCCATCACCGAGTCGGGCCACGACCAGGCATTCAACACCGTCAACGGCGACGTCTTCCGCTGGCGCTGGCTCTGGCCGCAGATCGCTGCCCACTTCGGCCTGGAGTGGGAGGGCTACGACGGGCGGATCCGCCCCCTCACCGAGAGCATGGCCGGCACCGAGGATGCCTGGGCCCAGATCGCCGCAGCGCACCGGCTGGTCGAGCCCGACCTCGGCCGGATCGCCTCCTGGTGGCACACCGACAGCGACCTCGGCCGCGAGATCGAGGTGCTGACCGACATGAACAAGAGCCGCAAGGCCGGGTTCACCCAGAGCCGCGACTCCCGCGACAGCTTCTTCCGCTACGTCGAGCGGTACCGCGCCGCGCGCATCATCCCCTGAGGGCCCGCAAGGTGGCGTGAGCCGCCCCACCTCGGACCAGATGCCTCCCCGGATCCGATCGTGCTGACCGCGAGGTGCTCGGCGAGTGGTGCAGCTGACCGAGGACAGCCACCCAGCAGCCCGGCGACACACGCCGCGGCGCGACCCACCGCCGGGTCGGGGCCGGGCGGCGCCCCGGGCGCCCCCCGCCCTGTAGACAACGCGCTGGGCAACCACAAACGTTGCTCGGTGCGGCATCCCCCCCCGGCCTGCGGGGTGT